>CAZXQZ010000121.1:2560-13924 GCA_964642445.1 uncultured Anaerolineae bacterium | reverse complement strand
GTGCCGGCGACCGTGCCCGCATTGCCGGTCAACGACCACCCATCGGCCAGGTACGTGCCACTAGTGCCCCAGCGACCCGCCGTGAGCTGGATGTCGAAGATGTCGACGTCGTTGTCGCGATCGACATCACACGCCGGGTTGTAGGTGGCCCCAGGCGTGCATGGACCCGCCAGCAAACCGGGTGCCGGCGCCGCCGCTGCCGGTGACGCCAGTAGAACGACAAGCACCAGGCACAGCACGATCATCCGTCTGTGTTTCATAGGTATCTCCTCTGTTGCGTGTGAATGAGTCTGGGGGTGAGGGGACCTTCGTTGCGCAAGATTCTATGTGGAAACGCAGATTTGTCAACGCCCGCAACCCAGCCCGGCTTTTTTGCGTAATACCCCATGCATGCGACATTCCGTGACTCAGACGGTGCCCACTGTATCGGCACCAAAGAAGGAAACTCGAGCAATCTTACGGAGAAGGACACAATGGAAACCAAAAAACTCTACCGTTCGAAAAAGAACCGCATGATCGCCGGCGTCTGCGGCGGTCTTGGCGACTACTTCAACATCGATCCCACCCTTGTCCGCCTGCTGTTTGTCCTGATCGGCCTGGCGGTCGGCGGCGGCTTCCTGCTCTACCTGCTCCTCTGGCTCATCATGCCCGAAGAGCCCAGCTGAGGCGTACGGCCCTACGGGCACCCGCACTTCCCAGAAACGCTGCGCCCCCCGCCGCAGCCCAATTTCCCACCGCACAAGAGTCCGCATCCAGGCTCCACCGCAATGAAAACCGCCATTCCCCGGCGTGATCTGCACAAAAACCCGGATGCGGACTCCCACCCCAATTCACAAACCCCATCATCCGTTCCCCGACCGCCGCGCCAAAGCGCAAGCTTGGCTTGCGCACTCCAAATCATCCGTTCAATCCGTTCCAAATGCCCTTCCATTATACCCTACTCCCTACTCCCTACTCCCTACTCCCTACTCCCTACTCCGTACTCCCTCCCCCGTTTGTCCCCACCCCCCTCTTATGCTAAAATCCGCCCGTCGATTACTTTCGCCTGGAGGAACACTGGCATGGATCCAGTTGCCCTGCGTATTGGACCCATCACGATCTACTGGTACGGCCTGCTCATCGTCATCGGTGCCATCCTTGCCGCCTGGATTGCCTGGATCGAGGCCAAACGTCGCGGTGAGAACCCCGAACACATCTGGAACCTGGTGGCCTGGGTCCTGCTCCTCGGCATCATCGGCGCCCGCCTGTACCACGTGATCTCTAGCCCCGCCGGGGGTTTCCCGGGTTGGGAATATTACCGCGAGAACCCAATCGAGATCATCGCTTTCTGGAAGAGCGGCTTTCGTGGGCTGGGTATCTTTGGCGCGATTGCCGGCGGTGTGTTGGCAATCTGGCTCTATACCCGCTTCGCCCACCTGATCTTCCTACGCTGGACCGACATCATCGCGCCGGGCACCCTGCTTGCCCAGGCCATCGGACGCTGGGGCAACTTCATCAATCAGGAGCTGTACGGCCCGCCCACGACCCTGCCCTGGGGCATTCAGATCGATCCCGCCCATCGTTTTGGGCCCTATGTCGATTTGAATCGTTTTCCACCCGAACAGCGCTTTCACCCGACCTTTTTGTACGAATCGATCTGGAACCTGGCCGGTTTTGCGCTCCTCATGTGGCTGGGCCGCCGTTACGCCGACCGCCTGCGCGATGGTGATATCACCTTCATCTACATGATCTACTACGGCGCCGGTCGTTTGTGGCTCGAGCTGCTGCGCCCTGATGCCTGGTTGATCGGCCCCTTACCTGCAGCCCAGCTCTTCTCCCTGGCGCTGATCATCGTCGGTGTGGTGGGGATCTACAGCCGGCACCGCACCTGGCGGCCGCCGGAAACGTGGTACCAGCGCCGGCACGCCCCGCCCGTGACCACTGCTGGCACACCCGACCAACCCGTGGCAGGCACGGCATGAGGGTGCGTTTGTTGCTGCTGGCCGGCCTCTGCCTGACCATCGTGAGCCTGCCCGCGTCGGCCAAGGGTGGGGAACTCATGCGTAGTGAAGTCCTCGCGCGCCCGCAGACCGTAATCGGCGAAACTTACTGGAAACCGAACGGCACCGCGATCAGTGTCGCGGGTGGTGTCCTGGCAGCACCCGCCATCACCACCGATGGCGCATCCGGCGCGATTCTGGCCTGGAGTGACTGCCGTACAGCCGATGACTGCGACATCTACGCGCAGCGGGTGGGGGCCGAAGGTATGGTGCAGTGGGCCGCCGATGGCATTGCCATGGCATCCGCGCCCGGCAACCAGGTCGATCCCCAGATTGTGTCCGACGGGACCGGTGGTGCCATCGTGGCCTGGACCGATGCGCGCAGCGACAGCGAGACGGCGGTTTTTGCCCAGCGCGTGACGGCTTATGGCAGCCGGCTGTGGGGCAGCGGTGCGCTGACCGTCACCGCCGGCGCAGGTGACCGGGTCCTGGGTGCACTCGTGGCCGACGGCGCTGGTGGCGCCTACGTCCTGTGGGAGCACACCAGCACCAGCGATGCCGTGAACACCGACCTGTTTGCCCAACGCCTGGCGGCTGACGGCACCCTCCTGTGGACAGCACCCGTTGCCGTCACCACGGCGCCGGGCGAGCAGTACGGTGTGCAGGCAGTGGCCGATGGCAGCGGGGGCGTGATCGTTTCGTGGGGTGATCTGCGCGAGCCGCTGGACGCTAACGTGTATGCACAGCGTCTCACGGCCAGCGGCGTGGCCCTGTGGACCCTGAACGGCGTGCCGATCAGCGTCGACCCCGGCCGGCAGAGCGCGCCAGCGCGGCTGGCCGCCGATGGCACCGGGGGCGCCCTGGTAGCGTGGCAAGATTTTCGCAACAACTCCCGCCGCAGCGATGTCTACATGCAGCGTATGTCGGCCAGCGGTGAACGAGCCTGGGGAGACGACCGGGGCATCATCGTCAGCCAGGGCCTGAGCGAAACCGCCACGGATCTGTTCGCCGATGGGGCGGGCGGTGCTATCGTGTTGGCCAACGCCCTGCCCGAGGTGGTCTCAGATACCGACATCTACGTGCAGCGGGTCAGCCAGACCGGCGATCCGTTGTGGGGCGAACAGCCGGTTAATATCACTCCCTGGCCCGACCGGCAGCTCGACGCGGTGGGGGTCGCCGACGGCTTTGGCGGTGCCTACATCGCCTGGACCGACCAGAATTCGGGTGCACCCTACGTCGACGTGTGGACGCAGCACCTGGGGGCGGACGGCGCACCGCTGTGGGCAGGCAACGGCGTGGCGGCGGTGACGGCCTCGAATGATCAGAAGAACCTGGCCGCAGTCAGTGACGGCCAGTTCGGCCTGATCGTGGCCTGGCAGGACGGGCGCGACGATCCCGACAACCCCGACCTCTACGCCCAGCGTGTCGGGGATCGGATCTATCGTTTTGGATTACCATTCGTAATCGATGGCTATGCTCAAGCGGAGTGACCCGGTAGTACGAGTACGAGTACGAGTACCGTTGCACTGAGTACGAGTACCGTCCTACTCGTACTCGTACTCGTACTCGTACTCGTACTCGATCGTTGCCGCAGATCCGAGTAGCAATGGATCACTCACCACGACGGCAGCCATTCATCGAGCGTAATCGATGGCTCTGCTCAAGCCAAGTGGCCTACAAGGAGGATATCCCGCATGAAAATTGCCATCGGCAGTGACGAAAAGACGCACCTGACCGACTACGTGGTGGCTGACGTACAACGTCGCGGCCACGAAGTGCTTCTCGTAGGCCCGCTGGCTCCGGACGACCCCGACAGCGACTGGCCCGTGGTCAGCAGCCGCGTGGCCGAGACCGTCGCACGCGGCGAGGCCGACCAGGGGATCGTCTTCTGCTGGACCGGGACCGGCGCCAGCATCGCCGCCAACAAGATACCCGGCATCCGCGCCGCCCTCGTGCACGACGCCGAAACCGCCAGGGGTGCCCGCATCTGGAACCACGCCAACGTCCTCGCCCTCAGCCTGCGCGCCACCCCCGAACCCATCGCCCGCGAGATCCTCGACGCCTGGTTCACCACCCCCACAAACGAAGGCGAGGCCCAAACCCCCTGGAACCTCGCCCAAATCGAACGCATTAGTCAGCTAGACCGCCGCGCCCCTCCAAAATCCAAAATCTAGAATCACTCGATTTCCGCCAAAAACTCCCCTAACCCCACCACCTGCCCGACACTGACCCCCACCTGACTGACGCGACCGGTGCGCGGGGCGCGGACCTCGTTTTCCATCTTCATCGCTTCCAGGATCATCACCGGCTGGCCGCTCTCAACCTTATCGCCTACCGCTACCAGCAGGCGCGTAATCACACCGGGGATCGGTGCTTTGATACGCGCATCCCCGCTGAGCGGACGCGTGACGCCGCCCTCCAGGTCCTGCGCGGTCACCTGATACAAGCGGCCAATGCCTTCGATCCAGTGCAGGTCTTGATCCAATACGACTTCGTACGAACGGTTGCCCACCAGAATCCAGTCCAGGCTTTCGGGATTACTCAGGCTGCGTACGGTCACCGGGATGGTTTCCCCATCGACGTCGACCGTCAGCTCGGTATCCGACAGTGGGTTGATTTTGATATCGATGGCGTACGTCTGCCCGCCAATGGTGACGCCTATTTTGCTCATGGCTGTGATTCTCCTTGCGGCTAACTGGGCAGGCGACGGCTGCCGCGATGCCATCCGGACTGCAAACGCTCGGGCGTGACCGGGCGTACGACCAGGTTGCGTGTGGCATAGGCCACTGCCACCGCCACCGCCAGGTCACGCAGCTCCATGGCATCGGCGCTCGGTTCGTGGAGCGGACGCTCGAGGAAATCGGTCGTGCAGCCGCCGGCGATGAAGTCGGGATCGCGCAGTACCCGCTGGTACAGGGGCAGGGTCGTCCGCACACCGCGGATCGTGAATTCCTGCAAGGCCCGCTGCATACGCTCGATACACTCGGTGCGTGTCTCCCCCCAGACGATCAGTTTGGCCAGGATGGGGTCGTAGCGCACAGGAATGTCGCAGCCGGCGTAGGCGTAGGTATCGACGCGTACGTTGGGCCCACCCGGTAAGCGGAAGCGGTCGAGGCGTCCTGGGCTGGGGAGGAAGTGGTTCCACGGATCTTCGGCATTGATCCGGCACCCCATCGCACAGCCACGCATCTGAACCTCGTCCTGGCGCAGCGACAGCGGTTCACCGGCGGCAAGGCGGATCTGCTCGCGCACGATGTCGACCTGGGTAACCTTTTCGGTCACCGGGTGTTCGAGCTGGATGCGTGATTTGATCTCGGTAAAGTAAAAATTGCCTTCCTCGTCGACGACGAATTCGACCGTGCCCACGCCGCGGAACTCGAAGAGCCGCGCAATGTCGAGACCCATCTGCCAGAGGCGCGCGTGCTGTTCGTCGGTCAGGCCAAACACCGGCGCTTCGGCGACCAGCTTCTGGCTGTGACGTTGAATCGATCCATCACGATCGCCGAGGTGGATCAAATTGCCGGCGTGATCACCCAGGAGCTGGACCTCGATCTGGCGAGCTGGAACGATCGCCCGTTCCAGGTAGACGTGATCGTCGCCGTACACCGCCTTGGCTTCCGCCTGCGCCTGGCGCACGGCGTGTTCCAGTCTCCCGGGATCGGTCACGAAACGTGTGCCGCGGCCACGTCCACCACGACAGGCTTTGATGATCAACGGAAAACCGAGCTCCTCGGCCTGCTTGCGCACCGAATCGAACTCGGAGTGGCAGTATGATTCCGGTGAATAGACTGGCGTAGGGAATCCAGCAGCCCGCACACGGTTGCGCGCCTCGATGTTATTACGCGTGGCGGCGATGACCTCGCTGGGTGGGCCGATGAATACGATACCGTCCGCTTCACAGGCCTTGACGAACTCGGGCTCTTCAGCCAGGAAGCCGTAGCCGGGATGAATCGCTTCGGCGCCCGTTTCGCGCGCGATCTCGAGCACGAGCGCCTGGTCCATGTAGCCCAGGCTGGACGTCAGGCGCACCGCTTCGTTGGCCAGACGCACGTGCAGCGAGCTGATATCGGAATCCTCGTACAGGGTGACCGTTTCGATACCCAGGTCACGGCAGGCACGGATGATGCGTACCGCAATCTCGCCACGATTGGCAATGAGGATTTTTTTGAACATTCATTGCTCCTTTGATCCTGCTTCCACGGTGAATAGGACGCGGGGCGTCGCACGTTCACCATGCGCAGGCTACATCGGCGAAACGCCGTGTTTTTTGGGCACGTGGCGCTCTTGTTTGGACAACTTCACTTCCAGCGAGCGGATGAGGATGCGCCGCGTTTCGCGCGGCTCGATGACGTCGTCGATCATGCCGCGGGCCGCTGCCACGTAGGGGTTGTTGAACTTCTCCTCGTACATCGTCACCAACTCCTGGCGCTTCGCTTCGGGATCGGGTGCGTTTTTGACGTCGGCGCGGAAGAGGATATTGACCGCACCATCGGCGCCCATCACGGCGATTTCGGCGTTGGGCCAGGCGTAGAGCAGGTCGCCGCGCAGGCCCTTGCTGCTCATGACGCAGTAGGCGCCGCCGTAACTCTTGCGCAGGATGATCATCATCTTGGGCACGGTCGCCTCGCTGTAGGCGTAGATCATGCGCGCGCCGTTGCGAATGATGCCACCATACTCCTGGTGGGTGCCAGGCAGGAAGCCCGGTACGTCCTGCAACGTGACGATCGGGATGTTGTAGGCATCGCACAGGCGAATGAAACGCGCCGCTTTGATCGAGGCTTTGATGTCGATCGTACCCGCCAGGACGTCGGGCTGGTTGGCCACGATGCCCACGACCCAGCCGTTAAGACGGGCAAAACCGACAACCATGTTCTGCGCCCACAGCTCGTGCACTTCCAGGAAACGCCCATCGTCGAAGATGCTGGCGATCACCTGGCGCACGTCGTAGCCCTTGTGCGGATCGACCGGCACGATCTGTTCGAGTTCGGGGCACAGCCGGTTGGGATCATCGACCGGCTGCATGTACGGCGGGTCGTTCTGGTTGTTGGACGGCAGGTAGGCCAACAGATCACGCACCTTCTGCAGGCACTCGCGGTCGTCGCGCGCCAGGAAGTGGCTGACGCCGCTCTCCTGGCTGTGCACCAGGCCGCCGCCCAGCTCCTCGAACGACACCTCTTCGTTCATGACGGCACGCACCACGTCGGGGCCGGTGATGAACATGTAACTGTTTTCGGTCATGAAGATGAAGTCGGTCAGGGCGGGCGAATAGACAGCGCCACCCGCACAGGGGCCCATGATGACCGAGATCTGTGGGATCACACCCGAAGCTTCGCAGTTGGCGTTGAAGATACGGGCGTAACCGCCCAGGCTGTCGACACCTTCCTGGATGCGGGCGCCGCCCGAATCGTTGATGGCGATGAACGGGCAGCCGTCGCGCAGCGCCATGTCCATGACCTTGACAATCTTGTTGGCGTGCATTTCACCCAGCGAGCCACCCATCACGGCCGCGTTCTGTGACGCGGCGTAGGCATGGCGCCCGTTGATCAGGCCAAAGCCGGTGATGACACCGTCACCGAAGCGCGAGGCGCGCCCGTCGAGGTACGTCTCACTGCGCGGCAGCACCAGGGTGTCGATCTCGGTGAAGGTGTTGGGATCGAAAAGAATGTCGATGCGCTCACGGGCGGTCAGCCGCCCTTTGGCGTGCTGGCGGTCGTCCTCTTTGGTCGAGCCCGCCGCAATACCTTTGCGTTCACGTAATTTTTTGATGTAGGATTCCACAGCAAATAAACCTCCAGGAATGACGATGTTTCAGGATAACGTATTTCACATCTGTTCCGGTAGCAATCTTGTCTCCTCCGTCACAACGATCGTCAGCACGTACGCGTCCAACGTGCGCCACCAGCCGAACAGCCGGCGGCTGCTCACCGCGCCGCTGTCGTCTGGATACGGCCAGTAGGTCACCACCAGCGGCTGCCAGCGCGCGTGGGCGTCCGTCGCCGCCAGTTGGCAATCGACCCGCCGCGTGTCGACCGAGAGCCCCAGGTGCACCGCCTTCAGCGCGGCTTCTTTGGTGCTCCAGATGGCCGTCACGAGCGTATCCTGCAGTCCGGCAGGCGTCCGATCGACCTGCTCGATCTCGGCCGGCGTAAAATAGTCGGTCACGAAGTGCCGGGCGCGCGGTCGAACTCGCTCGATATCGGCTCCCACCGCGGGCGCGTCGTTCGCCGGTGGGGGCGCGCGCCCGGCATCGGGCTCGCGCGCCAACGAACTGCCGGCGGCTGCCAGCAGCACACACAAGGCGTATTCCTCGCAGTGGCTGATGGACAATGCCGGTGTCGCGGCCCCGCTGCCGGTTGCCGGTCGTGACGTCGCTACCAGTTCGACCGCCGGCACACCATCGCGGTCGTTGACGATTTCGATGGCCGGCAGTGCCACGTGTTCACCCGCCACTTGCATTACATAACGCTGCACCAGCTGTTTGGCCGTCCAACGACCCAGCAGCCAGTCGTGCTGACGTTTGGGTGTGCGCAGTTCGGCCAGGCGTGCCTGCTCGCGTAAACTCAACAGCCCCGGCGGTGCAGCACCCCTGGCCAGGTCTGGGTGATCGGCGGTCGTCTGGACAAGCCAGTAGATCATGCGCCACGCGATGGTTTGACCGGGGGCGGTGGCATGAATGGACGCCACCGCCCCCGCTAACCCGTTCAGAGAATGGCCCGCAAGGGCTGGATCAGTTCACTGGCGACGCCGCCGGGCAGGCGCACGGTCCGGTAACCCGTCATCTCCACGTAGACGTTGCCCGACTCATCGACCACCGTGGCGTCGAACGACTCACCGCCGTTGACCGGGGTCACCAGGGCCAACAGCCGCTGGCCCTGGGCGCTCTCCGGCTGGCGGTAGGCCGTCACTGCGCCGATCGCGGTCGGCAGCGCCATGACGCCGGTGCTGGCGATCTCCCAGATACCCGCCGTTTGGAAGCAGAACTCGATCAGGCGCGGGGCCATGAGCGTTTCGGCATCCGCCGGCGAGGTGTTGGGCGGCAGGCCATGCGCCATCAGACCGACCACTCGTTCGCCCGCCAGGTAAACCTGGTCGAGGACCTGGTAGGCCGGGCCGTGGAAGTAGATCTTGTAGATGTCGGCCGCGCCAACGGTGGCACCGGTCGGCGCCCGCTCGGCGTCGCCCAGGGTGATGATTTCCGCTTCGGGCGGCGTCGCGGTCAGAACCACGTCGGCCACGAAGTGTTCTTTGATCTGCGGCGGCAGCTCAGGTTTGGGCGGCATCGTCACTGAGGACAGCACCGCATGCGCCACGAGCTCACCGCTTGAGTTAGGTGCGATCACCGCCTGCAGGTACAGGGTGCGCGGCTGGTGGCGGTAGAACTTGAACGGCGCCAGGAACTGCTCGTTGCGGATAGCCGCCACGCGGTAGCCGGGTGCGAAGAGGGTCGCCAGTTCGGCGAAGCTCTCGGTGCCCATGACCCCCGGCAGCACCGGTACCCCATCGATCTGGTGGTCGTAGAGGAACGGCTGCTGCATGGGATCGAGCGTGGTTTCCACCTCGAGGCCGCCGTACAGCCGCACCGACTTGACTTCCCCGATCATGGGCAGCGGACGTTCGCGGCTGGCTAGCCAGGCCTTGACCTTGTCCGGGTCCAGGCCGCCGGTCGGGTCCCACTCGCTCATCAGCGCACCCAGGCGTTGGCCCACCACGATCTCGCCGCGGAAGCTGCTGTAGGTCAGCTCACGGCGAATCGTTGGCACGCCAACTTCGGGCGGCAGCATGTCGATGCCGAGCATCTCCATGATCTTGGGCACCGAGCCGCGGGTGGCCATGCCGATCGTGCCCCAGGCCGTCCAGTCCAGGGCGATGCCGCGGGTTCCTGGGCGCCAGGTGCGCATGCTGCTGCTGACCTTACACAGCAGGTCGTTGGCGGCGCTGTAGTCGCTCTGCGCCGCGTTGCCGAATCGGCCGGCGACCGAGCTGAAGGATACCGTCGCCCCGATCGGCATGCCGCGTGCGCTGCGCAGCAGGTTGAAGAAACCATCGGCCTTGACGTCGTACACCAGGGCGAACTGGTTGGGCTCTTTGTCCGGCAGCGGCCGGTCGATGAGCAGGCCGCCGGCGTGCAGGATGACGTCGATCTTGCCGTAACGGGCACGCACATCATCGACCACCGCCTTGACCGAGGCTTCGTCGAGCAGGTTGATGGCGTGGTAGTGCACCGTGCCACCGGCCGCCTCGACTGACTCGATCGCCCGCAGGGCCGCTTCGCTGCGCTCGATCCCCATGATCTGTTTGTCGATCTGCACCGGGGTCGGTTTTTCACCGGCAGCACGCGCCCGCTCGATGAGGCTGCGCTTCAACGCCTCTTTGTCGCTGCGGAACAGTGTGATGTCGGCGTCGTCACGTGCCGGTGCCGGCACGACGTCCAGCAGGTAGAAGATACCGCCGCTGGCCACGGCCAGGTCGGTCGTGATGGCGCTGGTGATGCCACCTGCGGCGCCGGTGACGACGAAGACGGTGTCGGCACCGAGCGCCATGCCCGGCGTGCCGTCGCGGGCCGGCAGCACCTGCATGCTGGCGGCATAACGCAGCCCATCCTTGTAGCCGATTTCGATCGCACCTGGATCGCTGAGTGTTTCGGCGATCAGCGCCTCGGCCGGCTCGACCGTCTTGCGGCCCGGCTCGAAGTCGACCGCTTTGACCAGGACCTGGTCACGCTCTCGTTTGTAGGCCTTGCTGAAGCCGACGACACCGCCGCCCAGCGGGGCAAACGCACCGTCGGGGCCATAGCCGTGCAGACCACCCAGGCGGACACCGGCGACCAGGAAGTTGTTCGGCCCGCTGACGCTGTCGAACACGGCACGCATCGTGGTGTAAAGGTTCTTGGTCCGGATGCGGTTGGCCTCGCGCCAGGCAGCCAGGTCCATGTCCTCGATGTTGGGCTCGACGTCGAGCGCCGGCAGCCAGTAGACACCCTGGATCGGGCCAGCGGCCAGCCAGGCCTTGACCTGGGCGTCGAGGGCGTCGGTGTCCGGTGTCTCGTCGACAACCAGGGTGGTGACGCCGCGTTTGTTCAGACGGGTCACCAGGGCCTTGCCCACGCCACCACGGTCCATGACCACGACGACGCGGCTGCTGTCGTCCAGGGTGACCCCGGTCGGCTTGCAGAACTCGAGCGATGGGCGCAGCACCGGCACGACGACACGGCGCGGGGCCCGCTCGGACTCTTCGAGCGAACCGAAGGTCTTGACCGTCACCTTGGGTTTGGGCGGCGCAGCGGTCGGTGCGGGTTCGGCGACCGGGGCCATGACTGGTGCCGTGCCGGCCGCCAGGTCGGGCCGGTTGTCGCGCACGAAGCCGATCACGCTGGCCAGGGTGGGGT
>CAZXQZ010000121.1:0-2460 GCA_964642445.1 uncultured Anaerolineae bacterium | reverse complement strand
AGGTCGAGCATGTCTTCCGGGTAGCCGGTGCGGTCGGCGACGATTGCCAGCACCTGGGCCACAACGGTGTCGCCCGCCGGTGCGGCGGCTGGCACCGGAGCAGCGGCCGGGGTCGTCGGAGGCGGTGTCACGACCGGGGCCGCGGGCGGTGGTGCTGCCACGACTACCGCGGCCACCAGGTCGGGCCGGTTCTTGCGCACGTAGTCGATGACGTTGCCCAGGGTGGGATAGTCACGCAGCTTCAGGTCGTCCTGCCGCGCGATGTCGAAGGCCTCACGAATGGCGGCGAAGGTTTCGGCCTGTTTGACGGTGTCGATACCCAGGTCGGCCTCCATGTCGAGGTCGGGATCGAGCATATCCTGCGGGTAGCCGGTCTTGTCGGCGACGATGGCCAGCACCTGGGTGACGACGGTGTCGCCCGCCGGGGCAGCGGCCGGCACTGGTGCGGCGGCCGGGGCTGTGGGTGGCGGTGTCACCACCGGGGCCACGGGGGCGGCCGCAGCCGCCAGATCGGGCCGGTTCTTGCGCACGTAGTCGATGACGTTGCCCAGGGTGGGGTAGTCGCGCAGTTTCATGTCATCCTGGCGTGCAATCTCGAAGGCCTCGCGGATGGCGGCGAAGGTCTCGGCCTGTTTGACGGTGTCGATGCCGAGGTCCGCTTCCATGTCGAGGTCGGGGTCGAGCATGTCGCTGGGATAACCGGTCTTTTCCGCCACGATTGCCAGCACGCGAGTGGTCACGGCATCCTTGCCGGGTGCGGCGCTGGGGGCCGGCGCCGGCGTGGGTGCCGGTGCTGGCGTGGGCGGCGGTGCGGCGGCGGCTGGGGCGGCGGCCAGGTCGGGCCGGTTTGCCCGCACGTAGTTGACCACGTGACCCAGGGTGGGATAGTCGCGCAGCTTCAGGTCGTCCTGGCGCGGAATGTCGAAGGCGTCGCGGATCGCGGCAAAGGTTTCGGCCTGTTTGACCGTATCGATGCCGAGGTCGGCCTCCATGTCCAGCTCCAGGTCGAGCATGTCGCTGGGATAACCGGTGGTCGCAGCCACCAGCGCCATGACCTGGCTGATCACCGGGTCGGCCGCCGGTGCCGCTGGAGCGACCGGGGCTGGCAGCGGGGCCGCGGGGGCGGCAGCCACGGGTGCCGGTGCCAGGGGCGCGACGGGTGGTGGCGGCGGCGCTACCGGTTCGGGTCGCGGGGGTGGTGCCACCACGACGGGCGGCGGTGCCGTCACAGGAGGCGGCGTGGTGACGACTGGCGGCGGCGCAACCGGCGCCACCGGGGTGGTCGACCCTGGCATCACCATCGGTATGGGATGGGCTGCGGTCGCCGCATCGGCGGGTCCCGGCGCAATGGCGCGCTGGGTGGGGCCGGTGCCGTAGCGCCAGACACTGCCCGCCGGTTTGCGCTGTGGGGCATGCGTGCTCACGACACGCAGGGTCCGTTTGACAACCTCGGTCTGGGTGTCGTCGTAGCCGCTGATGTCGTCGAGCCAGCGATGGTACAGCGGTTGGTTATCGACCCGGTTGAGCGCACCGGGGATGCGGCGCAGGAAGGTCATCGCAATCTGCGAGCCAAAGCCCGCCGCCAGGTGAATGGCGTACTGCACCGGATAGCGGCCGCCGCGACTGAGTGTCAGCATGCCCAACTCGGGATCGACTTCTTTGAAGTTGGGCACCGGTGGCACGATGCCGTGTTCGAGGATTTTGACCGCAATCACATCTTCGACACCCACACCCATCGGATGCCCGGTGAAGCCCTTGGTGTTGGACATCACGATCTCGCTGGCGGCGTCCCCGAAGGTGTGGCGCAGGGCCATGACTTCGGCCGAGGCGCTGCCACCGCGGGCCGGGGTGTAGGTTTCGTGTGAGACGAAAACGGTCTGCGCAGCGACGGCGCGCCGGTCGATGCCGTAGCGGCGTTCGGCGGCGGTGACCAGGTTGTTCATGACCATCGAGATGTGCTCGACGTCGAGGCGGGTGGCGTGGAAGGCGCTGTTGCTGGTTTCGGAGCTGAGCACCTCGACGATGCCACGCATACCGCGCTCGCGGACGGCGTCTTCGCTCTCGACGACGAGGGCACACGCCCCCATGCCCAGGAGCATGCCGTGGCGGCGGCGGTCGAAGGGCAGCGCCGCTTCTTCGACCTTGTCGTCGGTGGCAGCGGCGCCGGTGGCCAGGAAACCGGCACCGACCCATTCCATGAGATGATCGCCCGTGACGTCGTCGGCCCCCACCACGATGACACGGCGGCAGCGGCCGGTGCGAATCCAGTCCTCGGCAAGGGCGATACCCTGGGCGGTGCTGGCGCAGGCGGCGTTGACGTGGGTGTTGGGGCCGCGCGCACCGATGTACTCGGCGAACTGGCTGTGTCCCATGGCCAGGATGCGGAAGAGGAAGCGCCGGTCGAACGAATACGGTTCGCGGGTCAGGGTGTCGCGCAGGTCGGTGATGCGGCGGTCGATC
>CAZXQZ010000120.1:0-13930 GCA_964642445.1 uncultured Anaerolineae bacterium | reverse complement strand
GGCGTGGGCAGATCGAGCTGCCGCTGCGCGAGCTGGCGAGTCAGGTCAACATGGCCTGGGCGTTCGGTACCAGCGGCCGTCACATCGAAATCAATGACTTTCGCGGTACCCTGGGCAATGCCATCTTGAGCCGGATGAACGTCATCGATGTGGCCAACCACATGTACCCTCGCCTGCCCGGTACGCAGCAGCGCGCTTTGCTGGTGGCGCACCTGGACGTGCGCGGTCTGCATCACCCCCTGACGTTCTGCGCCACCCACCTGGACCATGCCCTGGAGCCTATCCGCCTGCTGCAAATTCGCAGCGTATTGTCACGCACCCGCGACCTGGACTATCCACACCTGATTGCCGGCGACTTCAACACGCACACCCCTGTGCAGCGGCGCTGGGTGCCCAGCGCGGTGGGGCAGTTGCGCAATGCCGGTTACGTCGACGTATTCGAAGCGGTCGGCCAGGGAAGCGGTGCAACGTTCCCGGCACCTTTCCCGATTTTCCGCATCGACTATGCGTTCGTGCCGGCGCGTTGGGCAGGTCGCCTGATCCACGCCGAAGTCGTCAACACACCGTTGACCCGCCTGGCCTCCGATCATTTGCCACTGCTGCTTGAATGGGACCTGGCGTCGTGTTACGTGCACTGACCTATAACATCCACCGCTGGCGCGGCACCGACGACGTGGTCGATGTTGCGCGCCTGGCCACGATGATCCGCGACTGCGCGCCGGACATCGTGACGTTGAATGAGGTCCTCCATCCCCTGTATCTGCCTGGCGCGCCACAGCCGGCCCTCTCAACCCTGGCAGCGCAGCTCGAAATGCAGGCCATCTTTGCCCCCACCATCCCACCTGGACCCTTCGACCAACCGACCACGGCGTACGGCAATGCCATGTTGAGCCGCCACCCTATCCTGGCCCATGCCAGCCATCGCCTGACAACTCCAGCCGGGCACGAGCCGCGCGGTCTGCTCGAAGCTCGCTTCCACTTGCCATCCGGACCTACTCTGACGGTGTACGGCACGCACCTGGATCACAAACGTGAAACCGTACGCCTCGGCCAGGTCCAGGCCCTTCTGCTGTGGACGGTGCGTGACCGCGGACGCGCGCACCTGCTGATGGGCGATTTCAATACGCTTGCCCCCGCCGATTACGTCGCCAACCCGAACGACCTGGAACAACTGCGCACACATCCCGAAATGGCTCGCCTGGTGACCGAAGGACTTCAGGTGGTGCCAAAACTCATCAAGGCCGGCTACGCCGATTGTTTTGCCCTGGCCGGCACTGGTACACCTGCCACGTTCACCACGACCGACGAACGCGCACGCATCGACTTCTGTTTTGCTGCCGGTCCCCTCATCCAATCGCTGCAATCCTGCCATCGCGTGGACACACCCGGCGCCCGCCATGCCTCCGACCATTTTGCACTGCTGACCACCTTCGACTGGCCAACCTGACACCACCGTTCCTTCATAGCCGACGCCAAATTCGTGCCTGATTTCCCAAATATGGGGCTTGACAGCACGGTCTGTGCATGTTATAATCACCATGACGCAGCGCGTCAAAAATAGAGCGTGGAAGTGGTTGCAGTATGAGCAACCCGGCTCGAAACAACAGGAGAATGAATCATGTCAGAAGTCAAACTTCTTGAAAACACGAAAAAGATGACCGAGACTGCATACACCGATGTCAAGAACGGTGGTCACAAGGTGGTGCTGGTCAGCCTGGGCACCATGGGGATGGCCCAGGACACCTTGCAGGACCTGTACAAGCGCACGTCCGGCTGGTACGAGAAGTCGTACGAGCGCGGTGCCGAAATCGAGAAACGCTTCCGCCACGATGCCGACGAAATCTGGACGGAAGGTCGCAAACGCTTCGAGACCGCCGAATCCGACCTGGAAACGCAGGTTAAAAAAGTTGTCGACCGGCTGAAGGTTCCGAACCAGGAAGAGATCAAAGGGCTCACCAAGAACCTGGAGGACATCGAAGTACGCGTCGAGAACTTCGTCCGCAACGTGCTGAAGATCGAACCCAAGAAGGTCACCGAGCCGATGGAGGCAGTCCAGGCCAAGGTCGAAGAGGTCGTCGAAGCTGTCGTTCAGCTGCCGTTCGACGGCTACAACGAACTGACCGCCAAAGAGATCAACCAGCGCATGGGCGACATGACGTTGAGCGAACTGCGCAAGGTGCTGGACTTCGAAGCGGCCCACGACAACCGCGTGACTGTGATCCGCGAAATCAACCGCCGGCTCGAGTCCATGCCCATTGGCAACTACGACGACTTGACCGTCGAAGACATCACACACAAGCTCGACGACTTCGACGAGGCGCAGCTGACGATCATTGCTCAGTACGAGCGAGCCCACAGCGGCCGCGTGGGCGTGCTCGAGTACATCGAGAAACGCCTGCGCAAACTGGAGCTGATGGGCGCTTAAGCCACGATTGTCTGTTTGCACGGTGCACAACGGCGGGAGGGCAGGTGTCACAGCGCCTGCACTCCCGTTTTTCGTTTTGACATGGGCCGTGCCCTGTGTTATACTCTGGCCTGGTTGGGTCCATAGCTCAATTGGTAGAGCAGCTGACTTTTAATCAGCGGGTCGCAGGTTCGATTCCTGCTGGACTCATCAGACAAACGGGTGGCCCTAACCACCCGTTTGCCTTGTTTGGCTCAATCGCATGACCGTGGCCAACGTGTCCCTTATGTCTGGCGTGCGGCCCATGGAGGTACCTGGTTGGAAGCCTGGATTGCCCAGCATATTGTGCCTTTGTTAGAGAATATTTTCGAGACCATCGGCTGGTTTGGTGTTGTCGTCATCATGGCCCTCGAGAGTGCCAACATCCCTATCCCCAGCGAAGTTACGATGCCCCTGGCCGGTTGGTTGTTAGTACCCGACTCTGCGACATGGGTGCAGGCCGCATTGACCACCGGCTTCTATGGCGCACTGGGTTGCACCATTGGCTCGGTGATATCGTATGCGCTCGGTTTCTGGGGTGGACGACCACTGGTGGAGCGGTACGGCAAGTACATCCTGGTTGATGCGGAAGACATCGACCGCTTCGATCACTGGTTCCAGCGCTGGGGCGATTACGTCTCGTTCTTCTCCCGACTACTGCCGGTCGTGCGTACCTTCGTATCGTTTCCGGCCGGTGTCTTCAAGATCAATTTCCCCAAGTTCGTCGTCTTGACCTTCATCGGCTCGTTCATCTGGTGCGCGGCCCTGGGATTGGTGGGCTTTTTCTGGGGCGATCACTGGGAGCAAATCCTGGGGATCATGGGGCCCTTCAAGTACCCGATCGTCATCATCGGCGTGGCCGGCCTGGTCTGGTACGTCTGGCACCACATCACCGGGCCGAGCCGGCGGGCAGCTCGTCGCTTGAAAGCGGTCGAATCGACCGAAGAATAATGGCCGAACACGGGGAGGCCACCGCAGCCTGGTCTCCCCGTGTGGCAGCGGCCGCCGTGGTCAACCGACCGCCAGAGTCGCGAAACCAGCCACCTGCAGGCTCTGATCGGTGAAAAAGAGCACCCGCAGGTCCAGGCGCAGCATCACACCTTCAGCCAGCCGTCCGGTCCACACCAGCGAGTCCGCCACCTGGCGATAGGGAAAATCACCCGGCGGCAGACCCCCAATGCGTGCGCCCTGCTCGTCTTGCCCGTCGTACGTGTACAAGGTACCGGGGATGCGCTCCCCCTTCTTGACATTGTAGGTCACCGGCACGCGGTAAACGATCTCAGAATTCTCGGGAAACGGTGCGGCGGCCGGCTGCACATTCTGAACGTCGAGCGCGGCCGTGCCCGCCAACTGAACCGCTTCGGGCTGAATCAACGCCACGCGCAACCCCAAGTCGGCTTTGAGATTAGGGCCCAGGTTGCCTTTCCACAACACAGAATCACCGAGCTTCTTGACCGCGCGCTGATCAGCGATCAGGAATTCAGCACCTTCGGATGTGTTCTGTACATAGCGGATACTCGTGCCGGGCATCGACGTGCCGGCAGCAACACGCTCTTCCGTAGGTCCTCGATACGTGAGCGTACCCTGCGGTGACCCCGTGCATGCGGCCAGGCCCACCAGGCTCAGCAGCACCATCACCGTCAAAGGCAGGCTTGCTGCCCTCCAGTGTACTCGCGGCATACTGCCTCCTTGCTCGTTTCACCTGCCCGTGCGACCAGACTCAAATTACACGTCACGCACGGGGCGTTGGCTCAAACGAAGGCTCAAATAACCAAACAAACCGGTATCTATGATAAACAGTCCAATTAGCGCCAGCGTGAACAACGCGCCGCCGGCAATCGTCAAGGCGCTGGTGGCATCGAACGCAGGCGACGTCAGCAGCGCACTCAGGCCGGCGACACCGTTCCAAATCCCCTGCAAGACAACCGCCAGGGCATAATACGCCCACAAACGCCACCGCCGCGTGCCAGACATCCACGCGTACCATCCCAACCCCAACAGGCCACCTGTCAGGCTCTGAACCAGGGCAGTCCCCACACGCAGGGTGATGGGCGCCCCCCAATCAGGCAAGGCGGTCAGACTGTTGATCATGTTCCCGGTGATGGCAAAGCCGGCACCACACGTCACACCCCAGAGGAACGCCTCGACGCGCGTGGGCCGCCGGCGTGCAAGGCCAACCAGGGCCAGGGCGATTCCTTTGCTGGCCTGTTCGACCAACGGTGCGCCCACAGTCAACGCAAGGGTCGTCGCGACCAGGATGATCGGTGAACTGAACAGCGTCTGCGCGACCGAGGGATCTTGCAGCATCTCCGGAGAACGCAGGTATCCAAACAGTGTCCCAATTCGCTCCAGGCCACCTGGTGCCAGCGACAGTAGAATCCCCACTACAGCCAGCAGTACTGCCACCAGCATCAACTCGACGAGCAGCGAAACGACGGTGGCAATGAGCATACCGCCGGCCAACTGCGCGGCAAAATCCTGGGCGAGCACAGCGGGCCGACTGCGGTCGATCAAATAGGCTGCCAGGGCGACAAAAAAGAGAGGCGGCAAGCTGGCCACGATCACGTGCAGCGGGGGGAACAGCCAGGGCGCCAGCCCAAGCCGCAGCACGAGCAATCCCAATCCAAGTACAGCCGCAAATGCCAATGCCAGCCACAGGGGGTGGGGTAACCGAACACGTGGTGAAGGTCGGCCCGCGTAACCACTCCAGCCCACCCACAGCAATAGCAGACCGCCGGCACCGGTGAGCGCCATCAGCGAAACGGCGATCGTATTCACCTGCAAGAGATCGTACTGGGCGTCAGCCACTACAATAGGCAGACCCAGGTAGAACAGCCCGGCCAGCACGCCAAAGACGGCAAAACCGAGTCCAAGCATAATGAATACAATGTTCAACAAACGCCGCATGCCACGCCTCCCGTCCAGGTATGTTAGCGCAAGGCAGGGGGGCTGTCAATTGGGGAGTACGGAGTAGGGAGTAGGGAGTAGGGAGTACGGAGTGAAACCGCAGGGGGTTGGCGTTCGTTGTAGGAGAGGTGAGGGGTTGTGGGGGTGATTGGTGGTTCGGGGGAGGTGAGAGGTTGTGGGGGTGAGGCGTGGTGTGGGGGTAATCAGTCGCTGCGCAGGAAGCAGAGAATGGCGTTGGTGATGCCCCAGGCCAGCCGGTCCTGGTTGCCGGTCAGGACCTGGCGGTCTCCTCCCAGGAAACCGAGCTCAAGAATGACCGCCGGCGTACGGCTGTCGATGCGGTTGAAGGCATAGTACTGCGTCATGTTGTGGGTCACGGTACTGAGATGCTGGGACAAACCGCTGGCCCGCCCGTATTCCTGGTAGACACACCGCAGATACTTGTCCTCGGTGAGCGGTTGTTCGCTGGCCAGGGCGCGTGCCGCTTTGAATCCACTGAGGTCGATGCACGAATCGGCGTGGATCGAGAGCAAGGCGTCGGCACGATACCCGTCGAGGCGCGGGTCCTTTTCGGCTAACAGTTCGACGCGAGCGCCTGCCGACTCCAGGCGTGCAACGACCCGTCGGGCTACCGCCTGCGTCACTTCGGTTTCCTGGAGGCCATCCGGACACACAGCACCGGTGTCGTACCCCATGTGCCCGGCGAGGATGCCGATCACTTTGCCCTGGGCGGCAGGGTCGGCCAGCTGGGGAGGCACGATGTTGACACCCAATGCGGGCAGCCGGAGTCCTTCCGGGCTCAGCGTCTGCCAGGTCAGCCAAAGCCCGCCACCCAACAGCAGGACGGCCAGCAGCAGTGTCGTGCGCTCAAGACGGTAGACGGTACGGCGTCGCATAGAACCTGTGATGCCACAAGCCAGAGAAACATTCGAACGGACAAGTCACCAGTTCCCGAGCAGGTGACAGGCGTTATCTTAGCGGTTTTTCGAATATCCGTCAATTCGCTGTAGCATTGAGTATTTGACAATCCTCCGCACGGAAGGTATATTGGCGAGCAGGGAGACACGCATCCAACACATGACAGGCACGGTAGAACTAGGGCAGTGGCTACGCAGCGCGCGCGAGGCCAAAGATCTGAGCTTGGCCCAAATCGAGGCGGCGACGCGCATTCGGCAGAAATACCTGGCAGCCCTGGAATCGGGCAATTGGGACGAACTGCCCGGTGACGTGGCTGGCCGCGGGTTTTTACGCAACTATGCCGCATTCCTGGGTCTGGATCCTAACGACGCGCTGGCCCGTTTGGGCACCCCACCCGCCGAATCTACCACCCTGACCCGCCCCCCTGACGCGATCAATGGCCCGCGCGCGGTCGACTACCGCCCGATGGATCTCGACCTGTGGGAGGACCGCACACGCGGCATGCGCTGGGTTGGCATTGGCCTGGTTGCTGGCATCGCTCTCATCCTCGCCCTGGCGGGCTGGTGGTTGTGGAGCGCCAATCCCCAGTTCTTTGCCGGTCTCTTTCCTGCCCAGGCCCCCGTCCCCACCGCCACATCGGCGGTGGCAGCCGCGCCGAACACAACGAGCACACCCACCACCGCACCAACAACAGCTTTCCGGATCACGGCGACGCCGACGTCCGGTATCTTCACGCTGCCAACACCCACGCCGACCGCCACACGGGTTTCGACGCGCCAGCCCACGACAACCCCCACCCCGCTGGCACAGCTGATCGAACTGGTGGCCGATGCGCGCCAGCGCGCGTGGATGAGCGTGACCGCCGATGGTGAAGTGGTCTTCGAGCGTGTCCTGGAGGCAGGGGCGCAGGAAACCTGGCAGGCGCAGCAAACCCTGGTCGTGCGCACCGGTAACGCCGGTGGTGTCGAAGTCACCGTCAACGGCGAAGTCCAGGGTGCACTCGGGGCGATTGGCGCGATCGAAGAATGTACCTGGACCCTGTCCGATTTTCAGGTGACACGCGTGTGCAGCAGTGATGCCGCGCAAACGACGACGCCGGCCACGCCAGCCGAACGCACCCCGGTCCCAACACCAACCCCCACCGAAGCGATCCGACCCTAAGCGATGGCCAAACCGCTCCAACCACAGGCTGACAAACCGCCCCTGCGTTACTTTCTCTTGACCCTCGGCTGCCCCAAGAACCAGGTAGACAGTGAAGGTATGGCCATGCTGCTGTCACAACGCGGTTACGGCTCGACGGCCGCCCCCGATGAAGCCGATGTGCTGATCGTCAATACCTGCGGTTTCCTGGAGGCGGCCAAAGAAGAATCGATCGCCGTGCTCAAGGAGCTTGGCCGCCACAAGCGGCGTGACCAGTTCCTGATTGCAGCCGGGTGCCTGGCGCAGCGCAACGGCGAAGAGATCGCCCGCCGCGTGCCGCGCGTCGACGGTCTGCTCGGCACACGGCGCTGGATGGAAGTGGTGCAGCTGGTCGAAGGTTTGCGTGGCGGTCGCGCCGCTCGCACGCGGGGACGGTATGCGCTGCTGGGCGATCCGGAGATCGAGCAGCCGTTGGCCACGCCGCGCATCCCTGTGGTTGCGGGCAGCGCGTACCTCAAGATCAGCGATGGCTGCAACGCACCGTGTGCCTTCTGTTCGATTCCAACCTTCAAAGGCAAACTGCGCAGCCGGTCCTTTACCGGCATCGTCGACGAGGCTGCCGGCCTGGCGGCCAGCGGGGCGCACGAGCTCGTCGTCATTGCCCAAGACACCACCGACTACGGTCGTGATGTCGGCCAACCGGACAGCCTGCCGCGCCTCCTGCGCGCCATCTGCCAACGCACACCGGCGCTGCACTGGCTGCGTCTGATGTACGCCTACCCGGGCCACGTCAGCGACGAGCTCATCGATGTGATGGCCAGTACGCCGCAGATCGTCCACTACCTGGACATGCCGCTACAGCACGGCCACCCACAAACTCTGCGCCGCATGCGGCGGCCCAGCAGCATCGACTGGGTTGAAAAGACCGTGATGAAACTACGCCGCGCCATGCCCGATATCGCCCTGCGCTCGACGTTCATCGTCGGTTTCCCCGGTGAAACCGAGACCGAATTTGGCGCGCTGCTCGACTTCATTCAGGCCATGCAGTTCGACAAAGTGGGCGTTTTCACCTTCAGCCCGGAACCGGGCACACCGGCAGCCGACCTGCCCGATCAGGTCGACGAAGCGGTCAAAGAGGACCGGCGTGCACAAATCATGGCCATGCAGCAGCAGATTTCACTGGCGCGCAACCAGGCACAGGTGGGGCGTGTTCTCGATGTGCTGGTGGAAGGTCATGACAACGGTTATACCACGGGCCGCAGCTATCGCGACGCACCCGAAGTCGATGGCCTGGTCTTGTTCCCTGGCCAACATCACGCGGGAGACATGGCTCAGGTTCGGATCAGCGGGGCTATGGCGTATGACCTGGTGGGTGAGGGCGTGAGCCAGATCGAGCTGCTGCCGGCAGGCGATTAATCCCCCAGCAGACGAGACCAGAATCCTTTGTGCCCGCTGGGTTCGCGGGCGGGCTGGCTGGTGGCGGGGCGCAGCCGCACCTGCAGACGCTGCAGCTGGTCCAACAGTGTATTGACAGCTGCCTCAACCGCCTGTAGGCGTGCTTCTACCGCTTCGCGGCGCGCTTCATCCCGGCGGCGCAGCTCGGTCAGGTCGCGCTCCAGGGTCAGCATGCGGTCACGCAGCTTGTGGTTTTCCGCTTTCAGGTTGAAGTTATCCTGGATGACTACCCCGATCAAGTCACGATTGGCCTGCTGACTGTTGAGAATCGCACGCTGCGCGTCCGCCAGGGTTTGCAGCCAGGCAGACGCGCTCATCTCGTCGGTCAGTGCCGCCTCGGGAATAACCAGGGCTGCGGCGGTGTGGACCTCGTCGGCATTCTCCGCCACATCGTCAACATGTGCGGCTTCCAAATCGGACATGTCAGTCCTTGACGCGGTAAGTGGCATCGACGACGTTGCCGTTGGCTGCTGGCTGCGACCACTCCGCAGTGCCCGCACCCGTGTGGGTGGGCGCTTCGCTGCTGTTGTCGCCGACACGATACTGGGTCACGACATCCTTGGGTGCCAACATCACGAACAGTCGGATCGCCACCAAAACGATGGCCAGGTCGTCCAGCTGCCCCAAACCGGGTATGAAATCGGGCAGCAGGTCGATGGGAAAAATGAAATAGGCCAGTACCAGCAGCGGCAGCAGCAGCTTGTTCAAGGTAGGGACCCGGCCATCCATGAACAACTTCGCCGCCAGGCCCAACTGCTCGAATAACTGGGCCAACAGCCCCGCCCGCTCGGATGTGGGATTCGTTTGATCCATGCGATACTCCTCATTCTCGGCCATGACTGATCACGGTCCTGCGCTATTGTAATGCCAATTGCGGCCTATGCCAAGCAACCTGTCATACATTTGATACGCACAAATGTGCAAATCGTTGCAGCAGCGCGTCGCCCACACCATGCGATCACCAGCCGGTACACTCACAAGCACATTTTCATTATGTTAACTCTTCAACAGATGCTTCTCGATTATCCGGTGACCCTGCTGCGCGCGCTGGCCAGCGTGCGCAGCGTGAGCCTGTCGTCGGTCACGCAGCTGGAGATGGTCGAGGAGCTTGCGGTGGCCCTGGCTGATCCGGCGGGTATCGTCGAGGCGGTGGAAACCTGTGCACCCGACGTGCAGCACGTCCTGCAGCAGCTGGTCACAGCCGGCGGTCGCATGACGGCACCGACCTTCTTTCGCCTGGCCGGTGAAGTCCGTCAGGGTGGGCCTAACTGGCTGGCGCGCGCCCAACCGTGGCTGGCAGCAGAGACCCCGGCCGAAGTCCTTTGGTACCGCGGCCTGATCGGGCGGACCTTTGCGGATGTCTCCGGGGATTTGGCCGAGTTCGTGTTCGTGCCGCTCGATGTGCTGCCCTGGCTGCCGATGGCAGACCATGGACAGCCACCGCTCGATTTGTCAACCGCCCCCAGCCCCATCACCGCGCACCAGGCCGGCAGAACCCTCGCCGTGGATATGGTCAGTTTGCTCGGCCTGGTGGCCAACGAGGCGGTGCCGGCCGATGGCAGCGGGCAGTGGTCGCGCAGTGCGCTGCGCAGTCTCAACCAGCAGCTGCTCATGCCTGAGACAGAGTCACAATTGGCCCAGGCCGGACGCGGCGACAGTGGTGACCGGTTGAGTTTTTTGATCAGTCTGGCCGAGTCGCTGGCCTGGCTGCACTACGACGGCGGGCGCGCCCGCCTGGATGCGCCCGCCGTACGGGCATGGCTGGAGGCAACAGGTGCGCAGCAGTTGCAGCAGCTGTGGCAGGGTTGGCTGGCCTCGACCCGCTGGAACGATCTGCTGCGAACACCGGCACTACGCTGCGAAGGCAGCAGCTGGCACAACGACCCGGTGGCCACCCGCCGCCGTTTTACCCAGCATCTGGCAGCGATACCGCCCGGTGTGTGGTACAACAGCGCAGACCTGATCCGCGCGCTGCACGATCACGACCCCGATTTTCAACGCGCCGATGGTGTCTATACGACCTGGTACATCCGGCGCAGCGACGAATCCAACTACCTCCTGGGTTTCGAACATTGGGCAGACGTCGAAGGCGCGCTCATTGCCTATTTTCTGACCGGCCCCCTATACTGGCTGGGCACCGTGGACCTGGGTGACCCCGCGGGCGATGCCGCGGCACACAGCTGGCGTTTGACCGATACCGGTGCCGCCTGGATGCGTCACCTGCCGGCACCGCCGGCACCGCCCGGACCCGGCATCCGGGTCGCGGGCGACTTTCGTATCTTCCTGCCGCACGCCACGGCCGCCATGGACCGCTTCCGCGTGGCCCGTTTTGCTGCCTGGGAGCAAAGTCAGCCTGAGTTCTGTTACCGCATCACCCAGACCACCCTACGCCGCGCCGCCGAGACTGGTGTGACCGCCGCACGCATCCTCGACTTTTTGCACCAGGCGACCCATCACCAGCTGCCAGAGAACGTCGTGCGCGCCCTGGAGCGGCGGTGAGACGGCAGGTTTCAGTGACGTGTGATATAATGTGCCTGCCGTCGCCCTGGCCGTGTAAACGATCCGGGCGAGGCCGGGCAGCCGGCGGTGGGTCTGGCACCGGACGCGTGACACCACAACGCACTCCATGATCCCGGAAGGAACCGATGGTTTTCATTCAATTCATACCCTTTATCGTCATCTTATTGGTCGCCAACCTGGCCGAACACAGGGGCGAGCCATTTCGCATCCTGACCTACCTGCTGCTGACTTTGATCAACCTGGCACTGATGTTCCTGGGTGCCCTGTCGCTGCTCGTCGAACCGATGCTGGCCAGCCTGCCCGAGAACCCGATGGCCAGTGTGCCGATTCAGCCGCAGTGGACACAGCTGGGGTTCTGGTTGATCGTAACGGGTCTGCTGGGATTCGTACCGTTCATCCGGCCTGCGCGTCGCGCCCTGGCTCGCGTGTTGCCGATTACGCCCGATTCGATGATCAACGTCACGGCATTGGCGTTTGCCATTTATCTCCTGGGCACGACGCCGGCGCAGCTGGCACTGCTGGGTGATCTGGAAAACCTGGGGGAGTTCGAAAACCTGCTGGGTACGAGCGAGCTGTGGCAGCAGGGTGCGGCCTTCATCTTCATGGGCCTCATCGGCGTGGGTCTGTGGATTCGCCGATCACCCGAGGCCGTGGCCGACCGCCTGGGATTGGTCTGGCCATCGCTGCGTCAGTGGGCGGCTGTTCTGGCGATCACGGTGGGGTTCGTGCTGCTCGATACGGTCCTCGCCTTGGCGTGGCTGCAGTTCGACCCTGCGGGCTACGAGCGCATCGCGGGCATTACCGAAGCGATGTTCGGCGGTTTGATGTCGCCCCTGGGTGCCCTGACGATCGGTCTGGCGGCTGGCCTGGGCGAAGAAATCATCTTCCGCGGCGCGCTGCAGCCGCGTTTTGGGCTATGGCTGACGACGTTCCTGTTTGCGGTGTCACACCTGCAGTACGGCCTGTCGCCGGCGTTTCTCCAGGTGTTTTTGCTGGGCCTGGTTCTCGGTTGGGTGCGCATCCGCGGCAACCTGACGATGAGTATTGCCATCCATACGCTCTATAACACGACCCTCGTGGCATTAGCGCTGCTTGGCGCCACGGCGACGTAAACCATGTCGGACCTGGCGGAGAAACTGGCACGCCTGCGCGGTATCAGCGGCCTGGTGCGCGGCACGGCGGCGTTGGACGAACGACCCGCCGCCCAGGTGCCGGCACCCCACCGCCGTGCGCGCGGTGTCGAGGCGCTGCTGGACGGTCAGGTGGTGGAAACGCCGCACGGCGCGTGTTTCGTGCGCGAGGTGGCCTACCACGGCGAAACGGTGCGCAGCCGATATGCCCTGGGAGACTGCCTGGCCCAGCGCGTAGATGGGCTGGCGGTGCTCTACCCCGATGCGCACCTCGAGACCTTCGATTTCTCCAGGGCGGTCTTTCTCGATACCGAAACCAGCGGTCTGGCCGGCGGGGCCGGCACCTACGCCTTCATGGTTGGTGTGGGCACTTTCGAAAACCGGCCGCCCACTGCGCGCCAACCGGCCGGTGACTCGCCCGCGGCAAACACCGGCCTCGAACCGCACTTCGTCGTGCGCCAGTTTTTTATGCGCCACGAAGGCGAAGAACGCGCCCTGCTGCACGCCCTGGCCGATCTGTTGGACCGGCACGCGGCGATGGTCACCTTCAACGGCCGCGCCTTCGACTTACCGCTGTTGAGCAACCGGTTCATCATGCAGCGCCAGCCGCCGCGCCTGACCGATGCGCCGCACCTGGATTTGCTGCACCCGGCGCGGCGGCTGTGGCGCAGCCGGCTGGCGTCGTGCGCCTTGGGCAGTCTGGAGGTCGAGATCCTCGGCCTGCAGCGGGACCAGGCCGACGTGCCGGGCTGGCTGATACCCAACCTGTACTTTCAGTACCTGCAGACCGGCGACGCCAGCGAGCTGGTCGGGGTATTCTACCACAACCACGAAGACATCCTCTCCATGGTCACCCTGGCCACGCACCTGGCGCGCCTCTTTGCCGATCCCTGGCGGGAGGAGACGCTGCACGCCGTCGACGTCGCCGCGCTGGCCTGGAGCTACGACCAGGCCGGGCGCGTCGAAGATGCCGAGCGCGCCTACCAGCATGCCCTGGCCCACACACTTCCAGACGACGTCGCCCGCGCCACCTACAGCCACTACGGCCAGCTGCTCAAGCGCCAGGGACGGTATGCAGACGCCGCCGAGATCTGGCAGGCGTGGATTACGCGCGTCGGCGGGTCCGAGGTCGAGCCGTACGTCGAGCTGGCGAAGTATTACGAATGGCACGCGCCCAACCTGGAAGCCGCCCTGATGTGGACGCGCTGGGCGGAGCACGAAGTGCGCGGCTGGCGTCCGTCGCCGGCACGCCGCACTGTTCTGGCCGAACTCGACCACCGCGCAGCGCGGCTGCAGCGTAAGCTGGGGGCGTAGTTGGCGGGTGATTTTTGACCGCAGAGACACAAGAGGGGATGAGTAGGAGTAGGAGTACCGTCCTACTCCTACTCGTACTCCTACTCGTACTCGTACTCGAAAA
>CAZXQZ010000119.1:0-14117 GCA_964642445.1 uncultured Anaerolineae bacterium | reverse complement strand
CCTACTCCCTACTCCCATTCTATGGTATAATACCCCATGCAACGTCGCCCATTATGGCACGTATTGATAACCAGTTCCGGCGACGGCCTCACGTCCTGAGAGGGCCGCCAGCCGGAATTATCTCTGAAACGGTCAGAAGCGCAAACCTGACAACGGATTACCCGTGGGAGCACAAATCGACCATGCCGGATCGCATACGTAAGAGCGGTGGCGAATTCATACGTGCCGAAGAAGCTGCCACGATCATGCAGTACCTACAGGCCTTCGAATGCTGCTCGATCGTCGGCATCAGCAACATCGGCAAATCAGACCTGCTGCGCACGCTGGTCCTGCCTGAATTATCGACCCGCTTCCATCCGCAGGCCGACCCGCTGCGCCTGGTGTACGTCGACTGTAACCGCATGCTCAGTTTGAGCGACCAGGGTTTCTATGAACTGGTGCTGCGCTGCTTGCTGGATCTACTGCATGCACAAGAAGCACCCGCCGGTGTGCTCGAACAGCTCGATCGCGCCTACCAGGCGCTGATCAAACCCCACAGCCCGTTTCATGTGCCACTCAGTTTCAACCAGGGGCTGACCGCAGTCCTCGACCAGCTCGAGACGGCGCTGGTATTGATCTTCGACGAGTTCGACGACGTGCTGGAACGCGTCGACAGCCGGGTATTTCTCAACCTGCGTGCCTTGAAAGATCAATACCGCCGCCGGCTGGTCTACGTGACCGCCACCAACCTGCGGCTGGCGATGCTGCGTCGCGACCTCGATGTCGACGAATTCACCGAGCTGTTTGCGCATGCGACCTATTATCTCCCGCCGCTGAGTCCGGCGGATGCCACCAGCTTCATCCAGAAGTACGCCCACGACGCGGGCGTCACTTTCAACGAGCGCGATGTGGCCTTTTTATGGGAATGGGCCGGCGGGCACGTCGGACTACTGGAAGCCGCCTGCAACGTGCTCGGTTCACTGACCGGCGCACCGGCCCGCGACGAATCGCAAGACTGGATTATCCACCGCGAGGCAGCATCGGTCATGCCGCGCAGCCTGATCGTTCAGACCGAATGCAGCAAGATCTGGAACAGCTTGAACGATGACGAACGGCAGACGCTGCTCGATTTGTTGACCCCGGGCGGAGAGCCAGCCACCGCGGCGCTTGCCAGCCTGCGCCAGAAGCACGTCCTGCTGGGCACGAGCGATGAGACAGCACGGGCGTTTTGCCGGCTGTTCACCTTGTACTTGCAGCAGCAGAACACCCTGGCCCGCCCGGGCGCGCACGGCCTGCGCGTCGATGTCGAAACGGGCGAAGTGTACGTCGATGGGCACCGCACCGAGGTGCTGACCAACCTGGAATACCGGCTCCTGCTGCTGCTGTATGGCCAGATCGGCAAGATCTGCGACAAGTACGAGGTGGTCGAAACGGTCTGGGGCCAGGATTACATCGACACGGTCGATGATGCCCGCATCGAGAAGCTGGTCAGCCGGCTGCGCGCCAAAATCGAACCCGATCCCAGCAGTCCGCGCTACATTCTCACGATACGCGGCCGCGGGTACAAATTGGCCGGTCCGACCTGAGATGGACTGCGCAGTCGCCCGGCGAGCAGGGTCTGCAGATTCGTCAGGCGGGCGTCAGCCGCACGTCGAGTAGCCAGCGGGCTCGGCCGCTACACTAACCAGCAACTACCACGCTTCCAACAGTGGGGCAAACGTCAAAGATTCCATAACCAGAGGAGAACAGAACCATGGCATCGTTGTTAGAAAAAGTAAGCACCCTGATTCAGGCCAATCTGCACTATATGGTCGACCAGGCCCTGCAGGCGAACTCGCTGGCCGTCTTCGACCAGTACATCCGCCAGGTGGAAAACAACCTGGACGAGCTGGAAGATGCCGCGGCCACGGTTGGCGGTGAAGCCCGCATGCTGCGGCGTAAGTACGAAGAATTCGCCGCCAAGTCGACCGAGCTCGACCGTAACATCGACGTCTTTCTGACCGAGGGCAAGGACGAGCTGGCCGTGGCCGCACAGAGTAAGTACAACTCGACCAAACGCCTGGCCGATTCGTACAAGGAGCAGTCCGACCGCCAGCAGACCGAATACCAGAAGCTGCTCGATGCGCGGCTCAAGCTGGAAGCCAAGCTCACCACGACCAAACAGGAACGTGAAGAACTGCAGGCGCTGCTGACGCTGGCCAAGTCCAAGGAAATCAGCACCAAGGCCATTCGCTCGCTCGACGACCTGATGGGCACCGGCGACGCCGACATCGCCCGCGTGGCCGAGTCGATCCGCATGCGCCTGGACAAGGCACAGGCCGAGAGCGACATGGTCACCTCACGTCTCGACCGGCAGATGGACGATATTCTGGAACGCAATACACTCGACATCCAGCTCGAAGAGCGCAAACGCCGGCTCGGTCTCAGCCAGGCCAGCGCCGGTGAGGTCAGTCGAACCACCAGCGCCAGTGCCAGCAGTTGAATCACCGCGCGTGATCGACCCTGGACGCCTTGCCGTTTGTCCTATTCGGCGCTATAATATCATTTGTAGGTGACGTCGTCTTACGTCCCTGGCACGGTCTGCATGGGACCGTGCCAGGGATGGTACGCCACCCCAGTGCCAAGTCACGGCCTAACCGTCTGCCTGACTGTGCAGGATCATCCGTACCGCGCCGGCAACGTGGACAATGCGGATGGGGATATGGACGGGAATTAGGATAGGAATTAGGATAGGAATTAGGATGGAGGATGTTGTGGAAATGACCAACGCTGTCATGGTATTTCAGAACAAGAACCTGCCTGTCAAGTACGCCACCGGCTTTGCGCTGCTGTTGGGTTTTGTCATCGGCTGGCTGGCCGGCATGATCAGTGAGGCGCGCGATTGGCTGATTGCGCTCACTGCCCTGTTCCTGGGGTTCTACCTGATGTGGGACGCAGTGCACACAACCAGCCGCCGGGTGCTGGTCAGCAAGGATGAGCTGACGGTCGTCGATCCGCTCCGCTTCTGGAGCCCGCGGCGCGTGTTCGCGTGGAATACGATCAAGTCACTCGATCTTCAAACCAGGGATGAGAAACGTGCGCTGCGCCTGTCGGCCGAAATCGCGCCCACGTACTATTATGAGGGGCTGCCGTATGAGCGAGCCCTGCTCGATGTCATCGTCGAACGGGCCAAGCTGTTGCCTGTAGCCGGGCAGGAAGCACCGCCCGTCGAAGCCCTGCCCCTCGAAGGGAAACACGTCTACAGCTGGTCGAAGAAAAAATAGCGACGCCTGACCGCTGATGGCGCATGGGAGCCGCGTAGAACCCTGCGCGTTTCTCGTCGCAGATGGCGGAACGTGACGCACGATGCCTGCTACGACAGCCGCGGGTCGTGGCCAGGGGATATAACCCGAAGGGTTTGCCCGCAACCAGGACGCACCCGCGGACAACCAGCACGCAGTGGTGAAGGATTCAAGCATGAACCGAACGCGTATCATCTTCATCGCAATCATCGTGGTGGCTTTGCTGATCATCGGTCTCTCTTGGGGACTGGGTTACCTGAACAGCCGACCACAAGCCCCGCAGGTGACCCAGCCGGCCGGCCCTATCCAGGTGCGGGTCATGACAGCCCTGCCCGTCGAGCCGTGGGTGCGGGCCGCCGCCAAGGCGTTCAATGAAGAACAACACAAACTGCCCGGCACCGACTCGGTCATTCAGACCGAAGTGGTCGCCATGGACGGGTTAACCGCGCTCGGCAAATGGGACCGCGATGAGTTTGGCAGCCTTGCCGATCGCGACCCGGAGAGCCTGTCCGAGGCCGAAAAAGCACAACTGGCGCGCTTTCCAACCGTCTGGATTCCCGACAGCCGCTACCTGGTCGAGCTGGCCAACGCCACGTACAAAGAGCGCCTGGGCCGCGACGTCTTCCTGACCGACGGCGAATACCGCGCCCGCCCGCTGGCCCTGTCACTCTTTGCCTGGGGTATCTACCAGAGCCGGGCAAATGTGTTGGAACAGAAGTACGGCAATATCGACTGGCAAACCATTCACGACGCCGCCATCGCCAAGGGTGGCTGGCCCGAATTGGGGGGTGATCCAGCCTGGGGCTTCTTCAAGCTGGTGGTACCCAACCCCCGCAAGAACGTAGGCGGCCTGGCGGCCATGGTGGCGGCCGCCGGTGAGTACTACAACCGCACCGACATCAGCGTCGAAGACGTCACCAATCCCGAATTCCAGACCTGGCTCAAAGAGCTGATGGGTGCCCTGACCGACGTGAGCGGCTCCAGCGCCTACACCGCCGAGGATTTTGCGCTGTTCGGTTATTCGGCGGGTGACGGTGGCCAGCTGCTCGAAAGTGACCTGCTGACCAACATGGCTGGCATCCAGACACGCTGGAAAGACCCACTGCTCATCCGCTATCCTGACTACGTCACCTGGTTTGATTTTCCTTTCACCGTCTGGATGGGTCCCGAAACGACCGCTTTCGAAAAGAACGCGGCGCTGGAATTCCAGAAGTATCTGCTGTCGCCCGAAGTTCAGCAGCAGGCCGTCGCCTACGGTTTGCGCCCCGCCAACCCCGACGTGCCGGTGACCGAAGGGGACAGCCTGTTTGCCCGCTGGCAGGACCAGGGTGCCACTGCCGTCGTACCGCGCACCACCGCCATGCGTGCCCCCAGCCGCGATGTCCTGCTGGCGCTGCTGCGCTGGTTCGATCTGAACGTGGCGCAAGAATAGCGCCGGGAGTCGCACATGAGCGCCAAAAATCGGTCCACTGCCTCCCGAAGCGCCAAACCGGCGGTTGCGTTCGGCGGTTTCGGGACACTTATTGCCTGTTCGCTGTGTCTCATCATGGCCGCGCTTGTTTGGGGTAATTTCGGGTCTAACGGAACAGCGTCCCAAGAGCCAGGGACCGACACCGACCCGAAAAACGCCACGTTGACGGTTGCCTATACACCGGAGAAAGCACGCCTGCTGCAGGTGCTGGTCGAACAGTTCAACCGGCAGGACCTGCGCACACCAGACGGCGAACGGATGCAGGTCGAGCTCACCAAGATGAACCCTGAAGAAATGGTGAGCGCTGTCCTGGCCGGGCCGGACTTCCAGGCGCTCACGCCAGACTCCGGCCTCTGGCTGGACCAGATCGATCGCCAATGGCTGGCCAGGCTGTCCGTCGAGGAAGGCCAGATTGCACCCCGCCTGGTGGGTGAGCCGACCCGCTATGCCATCAGCCCCATCGTGATTGCGGCCTGGGAGAACGTGGCGCGCGACCTCGGCTGGCCGGCGCCGGTCAGCTGGCAGGCCATTCAACAACGCGCCACGAGTGACCCCAATTTCAAATGGAACCACCCGGCCACCAGCTACGCCAGCGGTCTACTCGCCACCCTGGCCGAGTTCTACGCCGGTGCCGGCAAGACGCGTGGGCTGACAGCCGAAGACGCCACCGCCCAGTCGACGCTGGACTACGTGCGCGACATCGAACGTACGGTAAAATTCTACGGCGAGGGCGAGCTGGCCGTCATGGAGCGGGCGCAGCAGGAAGGCCCCAGCTTTCTCGACGCCTTCGTGACGCAGGAACAGCTGGTCGTGCGCTTCAATCAGGATGGTAACCAGGAACGCCTGGTGGCCATGTACCCGGCTGAAGGTACCCTGTGGGCCGACCATCCGCTGGCCCTGCTCGAGCTGCCCACCATCACCGCCAATCAGCGGCGCACCTACCAGGCCCTGCGTGAGTTCCTGGTCAGCCCGGAGGCGCAGAAGACCGTGCTGGCCAACGGCTACCGCCCGGCCGATTTGAGCATTCCCCTGGACAGCGCTGGCTCGCCGCTCACCGCCGCCAACGGCGTCAACCCCCAGGAGCCGCAGACGACCCTGCAAATCCCGTCACCCGCCGTCGTCGAAGTTGTGCAGAACGCCTGGTACTACACCAAACGGCTGGCCAACGTCTTCCTGGTGGTCGACACCTCCGGCTCGATGCGCGGTGAAAAACTGGCCGCTGCCCAGGAAGCGCTGCAAACCTTCCTCGACCAGATCGTCAACGACCGCGAACGCATCGGCATGATCGAGTTCAGCGACCAGGTCAACCACGTGGTCGAGCTCGACGAGCTGGCCAACAACCGCGACGACCTGCAGTTCGATATCGATACCCTGCAGGCGAACGGCAATACGGCGCTGTTGGATGCCGTGCGTACGGCCTACCGGCGCATGCAGCGCGAAGGTGATCCAGAGCGCATCAACGCCATCGTGGCCATGACCGACGGCCGCGAAAACCAATCGACCGTGTCCCTGGATCAGTTGGTGCGTGAGATCGCCCAGGGCAACGCCAGCGGCGTTCCCGTCATCGTCTTTTCGATTGCCTACGGCGACGATGCCGACTACGATGTGCTGACGGCGCTGGCCGAAGCGTCCGGTGGCCAGGTGCGCGAGGGCACTCCGGAGACGATCCAGCAGCTGTACAAGATCCTGTCGAGTTATTTTTAGAACGTGGCGAAGGTACAAAGTCATGCAGGTTGGTTGCTGGTTGGGTTGTTGGTGCTCTTGACGGCCTGCACACCCCGACCCACGCCACAGATCGAAGCGGATCTACGTGAGCAGACGCTGACCGACGCGTGGACCCGGTTGGCCGAGTTCGTCGAGGTCGATCCTTCCCAGCCGGTGACGAGTGGCTGGGACATGTTGATCGACCAGGGGGAATTCCGGCACCTGTTCCTGCCATTTGCCGCGGCCACCGACAACGACCAATGGGCGCACGTCAACGTCTTCTACCTGACCGAGCCACAGAAGGTGGGCAACGTCAGCGGTTACGCACTGCAGCAGGCACCGGAACCAAATGCCGTCGTACCAGTTGCCAGCCTGATGGCAGCGATCGACGCATCGGGCGGCCTGCTGGCCCTGGCACCGCCCGGACCCGGTTTCCGCGTGGCGCGCACGAGTGTCGTGCCCGGTGACGTGAGCTTCCGCACGACGCCGCAGCTCAGGGTGTTCACCGTGCACGATGGGACGATTACCCCGGTGGCTGATGGCGAGTCGGTGCAGGCCAGCGGTCGGGTGGTCACGTTGAGTTTTCTACCGGCAGCCGCACCCGCCGGCAGCGCACCAAGTTATTTGTACTGGTTTGAGGACTTGCGGTAAGGTCATGCCTGAAGAATCGCTTAGCAGCCAGGTCGAACAACAAGCACGACGGGCGATCATCGAACATGCGGTGGTACGCTGGGAAAACGCGTTGATCATTGCGGGCACCCTGCTTCTGACCTTTTTTGTGCCGGTGCCGTTTCCGGGGTGGCCGGTGTGGGGATGGCTGGCCCTGGGTGCGCTGGGCGTGGGCGGCATGGTCTACAGCAGCTTGAACGACAAGGCAAGCAACCGCAAGGTGGTGGCCGACCTGTTCCTGCAAAAATTCGACACGCGCGAGATCAACGACCGCAGCCTGCGTCAAAAATTGGACCAGGCCGTCGATTATTACAGTCGCATCCAGCAGGCCATCGACAGCCAGGATGCCGGCATCGTACGCGACCGGTTGGGCAGCACCGTGTCGCAGATCAACGACTGGCTGGCCAATATGTTCCGCATTGCGCGCCGCCTGGATATCTATCGCCAGGATAGGGTCATTCAACGTGATCGCCAGTCAGTGCCGCGCGATGTTGCTGCCTACAGGGAACGACTGCGGCGAGAGGATGACCCATCGGTTGCAGAACAGCTGCGTGCCGCCGTGGCTGCACGCGAAACCCAACAGACCGCGCTCGAACGGTTGGACAATGTCATGGAACGGGCCGAGCTGCAGCTGGAGCAGTCACTGGCCGCACTGGGCACGATCTATCCACAGATCCAACTCATTGGTGCGCGCGATGTGGACAGCAACCGCACCCAACGCCTGCAGGCTGACATCGCAGACCAGGTGCATACCCTGGACGATCTGATCAGCTCGATCAACGAAGTTTACAACGTCGACCTTGCCAGTCTGGAGCCCGCCGCGGCGGCAGTCAGTACGGCCCGGCAATCACAACAGGCCGGCCAGTAACACGGCCAGGAGCACGCCATGCGCAAGTTCATTTTATTGTCAATGCTCGTTGCCCTGCTGGTACTCAGTGGCTGTAATGGCAGCGGAGCACCCACCAAAGGTGACGTCACGGTGTTCGTCGCCGTACCGCTCTCTGGCTTTCAGGCCAACGGCGGCCAGACGGTGCTGGGCGGCGTGCGCCTGATGGCCGAGGAACTCAACCGTCAGAATGGCCTGCTCGGCTATCGGGTCCGGGTCATTGGCGTGGACGACGAATCTGACTCCGACGTCGCCGTCAGCGCGGCGCAGGAGGTGCAGGCGGCGATCGATGCCGGCGACAAAGTGATCGGTATCGTCGGTCACTTGAACAGCGGGCAAACCCTGGCGGCCATGGAGATCTACAAAGACCTGCCGCTGGTGGTGATCACCCCGACCTCATCGGAGACTTCGATCACCCAGCAGGGGTACCGCAATTTCTTCCGGGTCAACGCCAACGATACGGTGCAGGCCGACGTCGATGCTGCCTTCATGGTCGACCAGCTCGGGGCCAGGCGGGTGGCCGTGTTGCACAACGACACACCGTACGGGATCGGACTAGGCAGCGAAATGGCACGCGCCCTGGAAAATCGCGGCGCGACGGTGGCACTGACCCTCCAGGTCAAAGAAGGGCAAAGCCGTTTCCTGGAAGAGGCTGCCAGGATCGATGCCGTGCAGCCAGACGCCATTTTTTACGCCGGCTATGAAATCGAAGCCCCGTACCTGCGCGCCGACCTGGTCGAGAACGGGCTGGACATGCCCATGCTGGCCAGCGATGGCGCCTTCCTGGCCGCCACCATCGACGAGTCGAACGGCACAGCCGAAGGCATGTACGTCAGCGCCTTTGCCCCCAGCCCCAACATCGCCGGCACCCCGTGGATCCAGGCCTACCAGGCGGTCGAATATCGTAATCCAGACACCTACTCGGTCAACGGCTACAGCGCCATGGCCGTACTGGCGGAAGGTATCAAGAAGGCAAATTCGTTGGACGCGGCCAAAGTTGCCGATGCCATTCGTTCCCTTGACTACAAGGGCATCATCGGTGAGCTGCAGTTCCAGCCTAACGGTGATTTGCAGAATCCGCAGGTGTTCATATTCCAGGTACAGAACAACGAATTCGCCCAGGTCGCACCATAGGTAAGCATCGGATGGAACCATCACAATCGGAATCGCCGCTGGTCAGCGCCGAGCTGTCAGGCTGGCAAAAGAGCCTGCTCACCAATCTGAGTCATAAACGTACCGTCCTGGCGGTGTGCGAGTATTACCAACGCCACGCACTGGAGACAGAAACCACCTTCGTGGCGCTGATGGATGAGCTGCTCGAAGCGTACCGCGAAGAGATTGCCGATGTGTCGCGCCTGCTGCGCCTGTACGACGTGCCGCCATCCCAGGCTGAGTTTCACCGCAACCTGGTGCGCGATGGGCGCAGCCGGCGGACTACCCTGACACGCCTGGAGCTGCTGCTGGGATTGTCCCAGGCCAATGCGCATTGGTACCAGCGTGAACTGGAACGGCAGCCGCCACCTGACATCGCCGCACTTTGGAATAGTCTGCTGGCCGCCGAGAACCAGCGAATCCAGCGTGTGACTACGATTCTACATCCCGAATCGAGCGCAACCTGACGGGCGTCATAGGCCAAATGGAACGATCGTCACACAATAGGACAACACGTCGGCTGGTCATTCAGGAACTGGTTCTGAGGCAAACCCTAACAGGAGAAATCAATGCAGACACCTGACGTTTCCCACGTCGAAATTCGTCCCATGGGGGCTGACCTGGTCACGAATGTATGCCTGCACCATGGCCCCCTGGCGGCCTGCACGCTGCTTCAGCCTGACGAGACACAGGTGGATACCCGGCTGCTGGTGCATCCCTGGCCGGACAGCCTGATCGATGAGCTGGCACCGCAGCTGGGGCAGAACCTGTTCTGCCCGCCCGGACGATCGGTGGAGCGGCGCGAGTTCCTGCGCGAAGTGACGCTGCGTTATGGCGCGTGTGCGATCCAGGCGTGGGACGGCGATTTGATCGTGGGCGTCGTGCGGTTCTTCCCCAGTGGCCTGCTCTTGCAGCTGGGTCAGCAGTCACCCGACCTGCAAACGAGCTGGTTCTGGCCAGCGGTCGAGGCAGATGACGCGGCCAACACCTTGTTCGTCATGTGCGTCGAGACCGGTGCCGCAACGTTCCAACCCGGCATGTTGGTGGCACCACCAGATGAGCCCACGGCTGTCGACCCGGTGGCCTACCAGAGGCGGGGTATTGGCAGCCTGTTGGTTCATGCGCTCATCGACTGGGCACGCGAGCATGGCTGGGCACGGCTGCAAGTCGGCGCCGGGCAGGATCTGGAGATTGTGTATGGTCTCACCGGTACCGGGGGCCGCACATTTTGGGAGAAGCTCGGATTTCGGGCGGCACGTGAGCTGCCCGCTCTGCCCTGGACCACCGGCGACCTGCCGGTGCTCTCCTACCAGGCAAGCCGGCGCCGCATGGACCTGGACCAGGCCCAGCGCCAGTGGTTGATGGTGTTGGATTTGGAGTAATATTTGCCAGGCGAACAGCCCGCCCCCCCCGGGTACGAGAAGGGTCCGTACCACGCGTGCGGACTCCGCTTTGTTTGCCGGCCCAGCTCGAGGAGCCCCGCACCCCCAGGTGCGAGCGGAGTCCGCACGCGTGGTGCTGACTCCGCTTTATGATGTACCGTCCCAGCGCATGGTAACGATCCGTGGCCCCCGCATCAATGGCAGCAGCAAATCACCCAACGTCGCCTTGAGCCGCAGCTTCCAAGGCACGGCACGATGGGGCACCACTCGAAAGCCAAACTGCGCATAAAAACTCACCCGGTAGGCAGGGCATTCCAGGAAGAGGGGTGGCTGTGTGCCGGCCTGCAGCGTGCGCACGATCTCAGCACCCATGCCGCGGTGGCGATAGGCTTTGCGCACGACCATGCTGCCCAGCTCACGCAGACCCGGGTCTGGCCGGATCTGCCCGCAGCCCACAATCTGGCCATCGGCCTCGGCGACGACGAAGTTCTGCCAGTGCAGGTTGCTCGGATCGAGGCGGGCCGCACGCACCAGACCCACGATGGTGGCCTGGTCTTCGGCACGTGCGGCCCGAATCACGAACGGCTCGATCACGCTGTCGGGTTCTGCTGCTTGTACTCATCCACGAGGGCACGGCGCAGGACCTTGCCCACCATGGTCTTCGGCAGTGTGTCGCGGAACTGGACATATTTTGGCACCTTGTAGGGCGCCATGCTGTCCTTGGCGAACGCACGCAGTTCTTCGACCGTTGCCGTCTCACCGGGCTTGAGCACCACCCAGGCGGCTACGGCTTCACCCTTGTAACCGTCGGGGACGCCGGCCACCGCCACTTCCAACACCTTGGGATTCTGCGCCAGCACTTCTTCGACCTCGCGCGGCCACACCTGGTAACCACTGGCCTTGATCAGTTCCTTCTTACGATCGACGATGAACAGAAAGCCCTGATCGTCCAGGTAGCCGATGTCGCCCGTGTGCAGCCAGCGAACACCGTCGTGCTCCTGCACCATCTCGCTGGTGGCGTCGGGTTTATTCCAATAGCCGGTCATGATCTGCGGCGCGCTCATCAAGATCTCGCCGACCTCGTTGACCGGCAGGCTGCCCTCGCCAGTCGTCGCATCGGCGATGCGTATGGCTACGTCGGACAGCGGCATGCCGACCGAACCCAGCTTCGACTTGCCGCCGTAGGGATTGACACAGCAGGCCATCATGGCCTCGGTCAGCGAGTAACCCTCGACGATACGCCCCCCGGTCAGTTTCTCGAAGGCCGTCTGGGTTTCGGCCAGCATCGGCGCCGCGCCCGAAATGCAGGCCTTCATGGAATGGAAATTGACTTTGCCTTCCTTCACCAGCGGGTTGTTGAGTAAGGCGATGTACATGGTGGGCACGCCGAGGAAAAAGGCCGGTTTTGTCTCGTCGATGGTCTTGGCCAGGTCTTCGATGTTACGCGGATCGGGCACGAGGGCCAGCGGATAGTGACCCACCATGGCTGTACTGACCGCACCGACGTTGCCGAAGACGTGGAACAGCGGCAGAGGCACACAGAAAACCGATTCCCAGTCGGTCAGGGCGCCCTGGAACCACTCGCGAATCTGCGTGCCGGCGGCGCGCAGTCCGATGTGCGTGCCGATCGCCACTTTGGGAATACCGGTTGTGCCACCAGTACCGAGCAGCAGCGCCGGGTCGTTTTCACCGACCACGACGTTGGGACGGGGCTTGCCAGCGTAGGGTTTGATCACATCCATGAACATGCGATCCTTGCCCTGCAGCGTGACGCCCTGCCCCGCCTTCTTTTCCATCAGCAGCTTGAACAGGATACGCTTGACTCTGGGCAGGAAGTCGCTGATGTTGGAGGCAATCACATGCTCCAGTTTGGTCTTCGACTGCAACGCCTTGATCCGCGCATAGAACGGGTTGAGTACCACGATCACCTTGGATCCGGTGCTGCTCAGCAGTTCTTCGAGCTCGCGTTCGGTGTAGATCGGGTTGAGCGGTGAAAAGACACCGCCCATTTTCCAGGTGCCGAGCTGTGCCACCAGGGCCTGCGGTGAATTGACCATCACCGTCGACACCGGCTCACCTTTTTTGACACCCATGTCGATCAAAGCGTTGGCGAATTGATCACTCAACTTGTCCAATTCGCGCCAGCTCATCGTGCTGCCCTTGAACCAGACAGCGGTTGCATCCGGTCTCTTCTGCACCGCCTCAGCCAGGCAGTCCAGCAAGGTGCCTTTGTAGGGCACAAGCGTAGGTTTGACACCTGCATCGTAGTTGGGTAACCAGGGTGTGTCGCTCATGTCTTCTCCTTGTCTGCGGAACTTGTCTGATCAGATTATCAGATGAATACACAGGGTCGATCGGCGGTCGGTTGTTTTGGCGGTGGTGTCCCTATCCGAGCCTGGACACAGCCGCGCGTACGGTGCGGTCTGGTAGCTCACGCCATTGTCCTGGCTTCAAATCATCGAGGCGGAAAGGGCCAATGGCAACCCGCACCAGGCGCAGGGTCGGATAGCCCACAGCGGCCGTCATACGACGAACCTGTCGATTGCGACCTTCGATCAACGCGATACGCAGCCAGGCGGTCGGCACCGATTTGCGGAAACGAACCGGTACCGCACGCTCCCACAACTCGGGCGGCGTGGTCAGCAGCTCTACCTGTGCCGGCAGGGAAAGTTCTCCCTCGATGGTGACACCCTGACGCAGCTGTTCCAACGCGGCACGATCCGGCATGCGCTCGACCTGAACCAGGTAGGTTTTGGGTATCTTGTGCTGTGGATCGGCCAGGCGATGAATCAATGCACCGTCGTCAGTCAAGAGCAGCAGGCCCTCACTATCCATATCCAGGCGCCCCGCGGCGTAGACACCTGGCACGGTGATGTAGTCCGCCAGGGTCGGCCGGCCACCTGCGTCGGTGAACTGGCACAGAACACCATACGGTTTGTTAAAAAGAATGGTGCGCGGCGTACGTGACGCCGGCGTTGGTTTCGATGCCCGTGGCATTTGGCGTGGGGTCCGCGTGGGCCCGGGCCTTGACGTTGTCATTGATCGCGCAGTCTGGCCGAATCGAACCACAAACCGCTGATCAGGTGATCCGCAGTGTCTTTGTTGAAGACAACCCGTACGGCGACCGGATCATCGTTGGCGAATTTGGCCTGGTATAGGACGCGCGTGTAACTGCCGACCGATTCCACAGTGCTGACGGTGCGCGACTGGTACTGTCCGAGCTTGTCAGCAATGCTGGTCATGAAGGCGTCGAAGGAACTGGCCGGCATGGCCTTGGCCATCTGTTCGTCGAAATCACGCGCAAACCGGTCATAATCACGCTCGTTCATGCCCTGCAGCAAATTGTCTGTCATGGAATCGGCGTAGGCAAGAACAGCATCACGCTCGGTACCGGTCAACACAACAGGCTGCGGTGTGGCTGTGCAACCGGTCAGCACCAGACATAGGAAGAGACTCCGTACAATCAGCAAGCGCCCAGCCATTGATATGACTCCATGGTGACCACATATTTTGTATGTATTCTACACCATTTGTGCCAGTTAACGCAACCTTTCGATTTTGGATTTTGGATTTTGGATTTTGGATTGAGGATG
>CAZXQZ010000118.1:0-14171 GCA_964642445.1 uncultured Anaerolineae bacterium | reverse complement strand
GTAGGGAGTACGGAGTAGGGAGTACGGAGTAGGGAGTACGGAGTAGGGAGTAGGGGAGTGCGTGGGTGGCGGTGTTGTGTGTGCCTGGGGTGGGAGTAGGCAGGAAGGAGTAAATTCTACTCGGTGACATTCCTGCACTAATAGCAGGGATTTTGGCGCTGTTTGATCCCTACTCCCTACTTCCCTACTCCGTACTCCCTACTTCCTTCAGCAACGTCATCAGCATACGGCGTGCGGTGCGGGCGGCTTTGGCGCGGTGGCTGATGGCGTTTTTGAGTTCTGGCGAAATCTCGGCCATTGTCATGTCGCTGTTCGCAATGACGAAGACCGGATCATAACCAAAGCCATTACTGCCGCGGGGTGCTGCGGCGATGATCCCCTCGATGGTTCCCATGGCCGTGAAAGCATCTCCATCCGGCAGGGCAATGGCCACCGTACAGCGAAAACGCGCAGTACGCTGACCATCAGGTAAATCACCCAGGCGTGTGAGCAGCAGCTGGTAGCGCGCCTCGTCGCTGTCCAGGCCGCCGTAGCGGGCCGAATGAATCCCCGGCTCCCCCTGCAACGCATCGACTTCAAGGCCTGAATCATCAGCCCACGTCCACAGGCCGGTCATTTCGGCATATTCCAACGCCTTGAGCACGGCATTTTCCGCAAAACTCTCACCCGTTTCCGGTGCCTCGTGGGTAATCCCCTGCTCAGCCAACGAAACAACCTCCAACGGCAGATCCGCCAACAACTCCCGATACTCGCGCAGTTTCCCCTGGTTATGCGTCGCAATCAATAACTTACGCATCATTTACCCCCCCTACTCCCTGCTCCGTCTCCCCCACCAAAAACGCCCTGATCGCCTCGGCCACCTTCACCGGTGCTTCCGTAGCCACGGCGTGTCCGGCATCCGATATCTCCACCAAACGTGCCTGTGGGAGCTGCTCGGCCAGCCAGTGGCTGCGGCGCGCCGGTGTCATACGATCTTCACGGCCAACGATCACCAGGGCCGGTAGATCGATCTGGCCCACCTGCGAGGAGACGTCGAACTGGTTGCAGGCTTCGAAGTCACCCATGACAACCACCGGGTCGACCGCCAGCAGGTGGCGGGCATACAACTCGACCATGGCCGGGTCCGGCTCGCGGCGGTGCACCCAGCGGGCGATTTGTTGGGCGGTGCCGGCGAAGTCCTGCCGCAAACCTTCCAGAATGGCCGGTGCGACCGGCAGCCGGGCATCGGTTCCCACCAGAATGATGCCCGCCAGGCGCGTCGGCGCAAAAAGCGCCATCGCCTGCGCAATCGCCCCCCCCATCGACATACCTGCTACGACGAAACGTGGCAGCGCCATCGCCTCGGCCCATGCCAGTACGACATCGCGATAGGCCTCGATCGACTGCCGGCCTGGGCCGGTCGATTTGCCGCGACCGGGGAGATCGAGTGCGTAGACCGTCATGCCTGGCAGGAAACGAACCTGGGGCGGCCACTGCAGGTGCGTCCCCCCCGCACCGTGAATCAAAACCAGGGGCGGCGAACCGGAATTCGCCGCCCCCCGGTCGTGCAGGGTCGCATAGATCGATTCGGACCCGACACGTAGACTGCTCACGCGGCGACCTTGTCCGCAGCTGCGGGCACGGCGGCGTGACCGGGATAAGCCCGGTCGTGCAGGTGGGCGAGATACTTCTCCACTTCCATCGCCGCCGCAGTCCCCTGGCCCACCGACGTGGCCACCTGGCGGAATCGTTTGTCCTGGATCTCGCCAGCCGCAAAGACACCCGGCACGTTGGTCGCCATCAGCCGGTCGGTCAGGATGTAACCCTCGTCATCCATGGCCAGTTTGCCCTGGAAGAGCTGCGAGTTGGGATAGTGCCCGATGAAGATGAATACACCGCCGGTGGGAAACAGCCGTTCTTCACCGGTCTTGACGTTACGCAGCGTCACCGACGTGACCGCGTGGTTCGTGCCGCTGTCGTCGTTGATCGATGTCACAATCGAATCCCAGACAAACTCGATTTTGTCATTCTCGAACGCGCGCTGCTGCAGGATCTGGCTGGCCCGCAGCTGGTCCCGCCGGTGCACGATGGTCACCTTGTTGACAAACCGCGTCAGGAAGATCGCCTCCTCGATGGCGCTGTCGCCACCGCCCACCACCACCACTTCTCGGCCGCGGAAAAAGAACCCGTCACACGTGGCACAGTAACTCACGCCGCGCCCGGTGAGCTCCTGTTCACCCGGCACTCCCAGGCGGCGCGCCGTCGCACCCGTGGTGACAATCAGCGTCCAGGCCCGATGGACCTCACCGTTGACCGTACGCACCGTAAACGGCTGCTGGTCCAGCTCAACCGCTTCCACGTAATCGAACTCGATGCGCGTGCCGAATTTTTCGGCCTGTTTCTGCATGCGCTCGACCAACTCCGGGCCTGTGATCGACTCCGGGAAGCCGGGATAGTTTTCCACTTCGTACGTGATGGCGACCTGACCTCCCAGGTCGTTACCGGTAATCAGGAGCGGATTCAAATTGGCGCGTGCGGTGTAAATGCCCGCCGTCAAACCGGCCGGTCCGCTGCCAATGACAATGACGTTCTCCACGTGCGGCATTTCTTGTCCATTCTTACCATTTTGCGTCATTTTTCGATTTACCTTTCACAAAGAGCTCGTAAAAGAATAACTTCCCGGCGGCACGACACGCTGCGCCGTGCGCAGCGTATCCACCCGGAGGCAAAACCCGACCCACCGGAGAATTGCTTCTTTACGCCCTTATTGGATGGTCGTGGGCGGCGATTGGTTACATTTCCCCCAACGCATACGACAGCGCCGCCACCACGGCCAGGCCAGATGTCTCGGCACGTAGGATACGTGGACCCAGGCTGATCACGTGCACACCGCTGGCCCTCGCCGCAGCGACCTCGGCCTCCGCAAAACCGCCCTCAGGTCCGATGAATAGATCGATCGTAAGTGCGCGGCCAGCGGCCTCGCCCGCAGGCAGCACGTCACGCAGCCGATGGCTGGTTTCATTCTCCCAACAGAGCAGGCGCAGGTCGGCGGGCTGCTCGCGCCTGTGCAGGGCGGCGGCCAGGTCCTGCGCGGGTGTCACCTCTGGCAGCCAGGCCCTCCCGCTCTGCTCGGCCGCCTCGCGCACGATCGACTGCCAGCGCGGCCGCTTGCCGGCCAGCACAGATGGGTCGCGCACGACACTGCGCTGCACAATCAGTGGCACGAAGCGGTGAATGCCCAGCTCGGTCCCTTTTTGCAGCACCCACTCGAACTTGTCTGCTTTGAGCGTGCCCTGGAGAAGCGTGATACGGACGGCTGGCTCGCTGTGGTTCACCACTTCTACCAACAGCCGGGCCTGTGCCTGTGGGCGTGCCACGTCGACGAGCTCGGCCTGCCAGGCACGCCCCTGGCCATCGGCGACGATGATGCGCGCACCGGCCGCCAGGCGCAACACCCGGCGCAGTTGGTGCGTCACCCCGGCGTCGAAGTCGACCACACCGTTGTGAATCGCTGCTGCCGGCACGATGAAGCGCTGCATCTTAGCCCCGTGTTGCAACCAGCTCGACCCAATCACCCTCGCCCAGCTGTTCGATGAGCCGCAGGCCACGCCGCCGCAGGGCCGCTTCCACCGCCGCAGCCGACGTATCGATGATGCCACCGAGGATGAGAATGCCGTTCGCGGCCAGGTGTTCGGCCAGGCCCGCATCCAGCAGCGCCACGTGGGCTTCGGCCAGGATGTTGGCCACGATCAGGTCAAAAGTCCCCCCAGCCGGCAGTGGCGTGGCCAACAGGCCAATCGACTCGGCAACGCCATTGATCGCAAAATTGGCCGCGGCTGCCGCCAACGCCACCGTATCGATGTCGGTGGCCACGACCTCGCGCGCGCCCAGTTTGACAGCGGCAATCGCCAGGATGCCCGAACCGGTTCCCACATCCAACACCGCCTGGCCAGGCCGCAGCCAGCGTTCCAGGCATACCAGCGACAGGCGCGTGGTGGGGTGGGTACCGGTGCCAAACGCCATGCCGGGATCGAGATCGATCACGACATCGCCCGGCTGCACGTCGGCAGACTGCCAGCTGGGCACGATGAGGAGATGCTCGCCGATGCGCTGGGGCTGGTAGTGCTGCTTCCAGGCATTGGCCCAGTCTTCTTCATGGACTTCGCGCACCTGTGGTGCGGGCAAGTCGAAGGTGCTGCGCAGTGCCCGCAGGGCTTCTTCGACCTCGGATACGACGTCGGCCGCCGCCGCGTCGTTGCGCACATAGGTGCGCACCGTCAGCCGCGGCGCACTCAGCTCGCCACGGCTGTCGAACCCATCGAGTTCCACCACCGCGCCGGTGGTGCCGCGGCCATCACCCGCGTAACGCTCGAACACCTCGCTCACCGCATCGACCGATTCGGCGTTGACTTCCACCGTAATCTCGATCCAGTTCAACCCGGCGCCGACCTGGCTGCCGTTCATTTATCGCCCGCCGGCTTGAACGCATCCCCAATCGCATCGACGATTTTGTCGAAGATGCCGCGCGGCGGTTTGTTGACGTCGGGTGTGCCCAGGGTTTCACCGAGCTCGCGCAGCAACTGGCGCTGTTTGTCTGTCAGCTTGTTCGGCATGACGACCTGCACGGTCACGTACTGGTCTCCGCGCCCGGCCTGGCGCACGTTGGAAACTCCCTTGCCACGCAGGCGGAAGGTGTGCCCATGCTGGGTGCCAGCGGGAATGTTTAATTTTATCGGTCCATCCAGCGTAGGCACTTCCACATCGGCACCCAACGTGGCCTGTACGAAGTTGATTGGCAGGTCGATGAGGATGTTCTGCTCACGACGCTGGAAGATGGCGTGCGGCTGGACGTGCAGCACTACGAACAGGCTGCCCGGCGGCCCGCCGCGCGTCCCCGGTTCACCTTCGTTACCCAAACGAATCTGGGTGCCTTCGTCGACCCCAGCCGGGATGTCGACCGACAGGGTGCGCGTGACGCGGTTGAATTTGCTGCCGCGGCATTCGCTGCAGGGCGTGGTGACGATTTCGCCGCTGCCGTTGCAGCGTGGGCAGGTCGAGCTGGTTACGACGGTGCCGAAGAAGGGGCTTTGCTGGCGGCGCTGGATTTCACCGCTGCCGTTGCACTGGGGGCAGCGCAGGGGTGATGTGCCAGGCTCGGCCCCCGTAGCCTGGCAGCGGGCGCAGGGTTCCTGGCGCGTGATCTGGATGTCTTTGGTGACACCGCGCACCGCCTCTTCGAAGCTGAGGTTCAAATCGACGCGCAGGTCACCCCCGCGGCGCGGTGCAGTACGGCTGCGCGAGCTCGAACGTCCGCCTAAGCCACCAAACAGCTCGTCGAAGATGGTGCTGAAGTCGGCAAAGCCGCCGCCGAACCCACTTTCGCCAAAACCCGCGCCCATACCGGAATGGCCGTACCGGTCGTACGTGGCGCGCTTTTCCTGATCACTCAACACCTCGTACGCTTCGTTTATTTCTTTGAAACGTTCGGTGGCATCCGGTGCTTTGTTGACGTCAGGATGATACTGCCGTGCCAGGCGCCGAAAGGCCTTCCGAAGGTCCTCGTCGTTGGCATTGCGCGGCACACCCAATACTTCGTAATAGTCGCGTTTAGTTGTCATGTTTCTTCATCGTCCAGCACAATCTTCAGTCTTCCCAGCTGATGATCCAAACACAGGCACCGGCCAGCAGGATGGTGATTCCAATCAGGGCGGTCCACTGCAGCGGCGTGAAGCCGACCGCGCGTGCAGACCAGATCAGGATGGCGACCATACCCAGGGCCAGGGCAATCCACAGGCTGAGATGAGGATGTTTTTCGTAAAAGCCGCGCAGTTGATTCATGGTTGACTCATTACACCGAATTAGGGCTCGTAAAAGAATAACTTCCCGTGATTTGCTGGGAATTCCAGCCATAATGCCGGAAGTTATTCTTTTCCGATGCCTTAGGATCGTCTGGTCGTCGACGGCAGGCGCTGCCAGGCCGCCTCGACCTGCTGGCGTGTTTCAGCCAGCGTTCCGCTGTTATCAATCACGACATCGGCCCGGCGCACCTTGTCGGCCTGCGGCGGCTGGGCGTCGATACGCAGCTCGGCCTCGGCCTGGCTCAGGTGCCGGCTCTGCATCAGGCGTGTGATCTGCAGCGCGCGCGGGCTGGTCACCACCCAGACGACATCGCACAGGGTGATGCTGTAACCGGCTTCGAGCAGCTTGATGGCCTCGATCACAACGACCGGCCGGGAGCTGCCGCGCACGAGCGCCTGCATGCGGTCGAAAACCGCCGGATGCACGATGCCTTCGAGCTGCGCCAGGGCCGCCGCATCGCGAAATACGATCGCTCCCAGGCGGCCACGATCGATTGTACCATCTGCGGCCAGGATACCAGCACCGAAGGCTTGCACGATCGCCGCGTGCGCCGGCTGCCCAGGGCGCATCACCGCGTGGGCCACCGCATCGGCGTCGATCGTATCTGCCCCCAGGTCACGCAGCATCGTCAGCACAGCGCTTTTGCCGGTGCCAATGTTGCCTGTTAGACCAATCACGATGGTCATCGTGGCGCTGTCCTCATGACAACGCAGCCCAGGTTTCGACCAGGCGGTCGATCTCTTCGCCCACGGCCTGGTACTCCTGGCCCAGGCTGGTGATCTCATCCACGGCCTGAGCCGCGCCGGCCTGGTCCAGGCGATCTTCCAACTGGGCGCGATAGCGCTCGAGCTCGTGGATTTGCGCTTCCAGCGCATCCACCTGGGCAGCGCGTGCCTCGGCGGCTTTACGCTGGCGGCGCTCCTCGCGCGTGCGTTCGCGAGCCTGCCAGGCCTCCTGGCGGGTTGGATCGACCACTTCTGTCGTGGTGGCCAGCCGCTCGAGCTCGCGCAGCCGCAGGTATTCCTGGTAATTGCCCTTGTAGACGTACAGCTCCCCGTCCCGAATGGCCCAGACAAAGTCGGCCAGGGCATCGACCAGGTAACGATCGTGACTGACCAGGAGGACGGTGCCGGGAAAACGATCCAGAACGTCCTGCAAGATCTCTTGCGATGCCAGGTCGAGGTGGTTGGTCGGCTCATCGAGCAGCAGAAAGTTGGCACCTTCCAGGGTCAGGCGGGCCAGGGCCACGCGGCTGCGCTGGCCACCGCTCAACGTCGCGATCGGCTTGAAGACGTCATCGCCGCTGAACAGGAAACGGCCCAGGTAATTGCGCGCCTGGCCAATCGGCAGATTCTCGACATCGAGAATGGCGTCCAACACGGTCTGTTCGGGCCGCAGCGCGGCACTGGCCTGTGCCAGGTAACCAACGATCACACTGGCACCCAGACGTACGCTGCCAGCCAGCGCTGGCACTTCACCGATGATCGTCTTGAGCAGCGTAGTCTTTCCCGCGCCGTTCGGCCCAATCAGGGCCACACACTGCCCGCGCCGCACCTCGACGTCAGGCAGGGTGAACAAGGCGTGTTCTGCGCGATAGCGGCGCCGTACGGGCCAGCTGGCTGGCAGGCCTTCAGGCGCGGGCGCTCGCCCGGCCAGCAGCGGGTGTTCCTCACGCACCGCATAGCCGATGACCAGGTCCTTGGTGCGCAGCACAATATCACCACTGCGCACGTCGGTGGTCAGGCCGAGGTGGATCGTCTTGAGCTCGTGCGGGCGCTCGATCAGCTCGTCGCGTTTGAAGCGCTCCAGGCGCGTCTGCCGGCCGCGGGCCTCTTTGCTGCGCTGACCCGCCTTGTAGCGACGAACGAAGGCTTCGGTCTCCGCAATGTACTCCTGCTGTGCTTCCCACAAAGCGCGCCGCGCCGCCGTCCGGTCGGCGCGCTGCTGCACGTAGTGCGAATAATTCCCGCGGTACGTTTCCAGGCTGCCGCGCGCCATGTCCCACACGCGCGTCGCCACGTTGTCCAGGAAATAACGGTCGTGCTCCACCACCACGAAGCTGCCTGGCCATTCGCTGAGGACATGCTCCAACCACTCTACCGCCTCCAGGTCGAGGTGGTTGGTTGGCTCGTCCAGCAGCAGCAAGTCAGGTTTTTCGAGCAGCAGCTTTCCCAGGCGGGCCCGCGTCCGTTCACCGCCGCTGAGCACGGCCAGTGGTTTGTTATACTCAACCGGCTCAAAGCCAAGCCCACTCAGCACCTGCTGAACGTGCAGCTCGTAGGTGTATCCACCGCCCACTTCGAATGCGTGCTGGATCTCACCGTAGGTGTGCAGCAGCGTGTCATGTTCGACACCGTCGCTGGTTGCGGCCAGCTGCTGTTCCAGCGCAGCCAGTTGCGCCTGCTGCTCACGCAGCGGCTCGAAGACCGACAGCAGGTCTTCCTGCAGGGTACCTTCGGCCGCGGCTGGTGGATCCTGCGACAGATAGCCGATACGCAGTCCGCGCCTGGTCACCACCTGCCCCGCACTCGGTGCCTCCAACCCGGCCAGGATGCGCAGCAGCGTCGTTTTGCCTTCGCCGTTGGGACCCACCAGGCCGATGCGGTCGCCGTGCTCGATACGGCAGTTGACGCCGTCGAACACGTCCAAAGCACCATATGATTTGCCCAATCCCTGGGCGACCATCACCGACATAACGATTCTTCTGCCTGCATCTCGATTTGCCGGTAGATTATACCATGACGTGTGATGTCTGACTAAACTGCCCACCGCAAATCTGACGAAATCGCCAACTTACGATATGATTAGAAAAAATGCTGTATTGCACGCCTTGTGAGCGTAACTTCACAGGTTGTCTTGCGTCTTCCAGGATGTAATGTATCGATTTGGCCGATCGGCACGGCCCAACAATTCGTTTGGGGGAACTATTATGCCCGCCCTTACTGCCCGTTCCACGTGGGCGACGCGCGTGATCGTCGCATTTGCATCTGCCCTGGTTCTGTTGGGCGCTTTTTTTTACCTCAACCGCATCGCCAGTGCGCGTGCCGAGCAACCAGAAACAGCCAGCCTGACCCTGCTCGCTGCTGATCAGTTCCAGGTCAGCCTGCGGGTGACGGTACCCCCAATTGCACCGCAGCTGGCGTCAGCCGAAGCGCCCTATGCTCGCCTCACCGTGCCCGGTACCGAGGTCGAACAGACACCCGGTCGGCCGGCACTGCCCTATACAGTCACCCTGGTCGCCATCCCACCAGGTGCCACCATCCAGCCAGTCATCACCGCGGCCGACTGCCACACCCTGGCGGGGTCGTGGCGCCTGGCGCCCGCGCCAGAACAGGCCCCGGTGGCGCTCAATGGGGGTTTCCTGGACGCCATCCAAACCGGCGAACTGCGTTGGGAACGAACCACTGTCGAAGATGCCGCCATCTACCAGCTGCGGACCTTCTACCCGGAACACCAGGTCGTGATTGGCAAACCGCAAACGATGCGCGGGCGCCAGCTGGTCGACGTGCGGGTGTATCCCTGGCAGATCGTTCCGTCCACAGGCGAGATGCGCGTCTGCAGCAACATCGATGTTACCCTGCATTTCTCACAACCGGCCACCGTCGACGCCTCGTTCCCACCGGCATCGGATCCCTGGTTCGAACCCGTCTTTGCCGCCAACGTGGCAAACTGGCAGGCTGCACGAACCTGGACGATCCCACAGCCTGAGCCACCCCTGGCATCTCCCCCGGCCTGGCAGCCAGCCGTGCGCATCAACTTGCGCGAGTCGGGCCTGTACCGCATTACACCCCAGATGCTGACCGCCGCCGGCGTCAATGTGGCAGCGATCAATCCCAAAACGTTTCGCCTCTCCTGGCGCGGGCAAGAACTGGCCATCGAAGTCGTCGGTGAAGGGGATGGACGTTTCCAGTCGGCCGATGAGATTCGGTTCTATGCGCCGCCCGAGCGCAGCCGCTACACGCTCGATTCAGTATTCTGGCTGCGCTGGGGCAGCGGTAACGGCCTGCGCATGACGCGACGCAGCGCCAAGCCCTCGAATTCGGCGCCCAACCTGACCGTCTACACGCGCACCCTGCGGTTGGAAAGTCAAAGCGTGTACCGTTCTGAGCCGAACATCGCCACGACGGAGGATCACTTCTTCTATCCGGCCCTTCACCCAACGACCGGTACCCCAAAGGTCGTCACCCAATATCCTTTCACGCCCACGGCGCTGGCATCTGTGCCCGGTGTCGCCGTGACGGCACGCCTGTCCGGACTGGAATATCAAAGTGGCACCCCAGATCACTGGGCACGGCTGTGGCTGAATGGTCAACCTGTGCAGGAACTCGGCTGGGAAGGTCCCAGTGTGGTGACGATGACCAAGAGCCTGGCTGGGCCGGTCCTGCTGGCCGCAAACAATGTCATCACGCTCGAAACCAGCCTGGCGCGCCTACCCGGCCTGAGCGAATACTGGGTGTACCCCGATTGGTTCCGCATCGCCTACCCGGCCACGCTGCAGGCGGCTAACAACCGCCTGGACATCGAACGCGTCACCAGCGGCAGCAGCAACCTGCTGGCGCGCGGTTTCACCAGCAGCCGAATCGCCGCGTACGACGTCAGCAACCCCCGGGTGCCGATCAGCCTGACGAACGTCAGTCTCACCACGCAGAGTGGCCTGACCTCAGCGCGCTTCAAGAATGGTGGTACCCGGTATTATTTGAGCACACGCGCGGCCCTGCGCACCCCCGACACCTTCACCTTCGTGAACGAGCCTGATCTGAAAAGCACCCTGTTGGCGGCCGATTACATCATGCTTGGACCAGCCGATTTCCTCAATGCCGCCCAACCGCTGCTTGCCACCCGCCAGGCCGAAGGCCTGCGCGTACAGGCGGTGGACATCACCCACATCTACGATCAGTTCGCTTACGGCTACCCCGACCCGCAGGCCATCCGTAATTTCCTGTCCACGGCGTACAGCACCTGGGAGCGGCCGGCACCGGCGTTCGTGCTGCTGCTGGGTGACGGTCACTTCGACTATCGTAACGACCAGGGTTACAACCTGCGCAATCCCGTGCGGCCCTACCTGGCGCCCATCGACTGGTGGATTCGCGAGACCGCGTCCGACAACATGCTGGTCACCTTCGATGGTGCCGGCGATGTCCTGCCCGAAATGCACATCGGGCGCCTGCCGGTCAACCGGGTGCAGGAGGTCATCGATTTCATCCAGAAGGTGGATGCTTATACGACAGTTCCGCCCGAACAGTGGCTGGCCGAAAGCAGTTACGCGGCCGACCGCCAGCCCGATCCGAGCAATTTTGGTGATTTCCACACCTACTCCGATGACTTTCGTTTCCACTGGCTGGCGCCGGACCTGACCAGTGAGCCGGTGTATGTCGGCACGCAGCCGTACGCCTATCCGGACGGGCCGGCAGCCAACACCGCACTGCTCGAGGCGTGGCAGGATGGCGAGTTCTTCACACAGTGGCTGGGCCATGGGTCCATCTACCGTTGGGGCTATCTCTCGTCGGACCGTGTGCTGAGTGTTGTGCATCGTAACAGCCTACCGGCACAGAGCAAGCTGCCGTTCGTTGCCGAGCTCGGGTGTTCCACCGGCTACTTCATCATGGCGGCGCCGGCAGATTCGGATTCGGCCCACGGCCTGGGTGAAACCCTCGTCAAAACAGTCGGGGCAGGTGCCATCGGTGACGTGTCTTTCACCGGTCTGCACACCTTCTCCACCGCCGTCGCCATGGGCCGCGGCCTGCATGAGAGCCTGTTCGTCAACCGCGTAACCAGGCCGGGCATCGCCGTCACCGGCATGAAGCTCTACACGTACTTCAATACCGGCAGCCCCGCCAGCATTATCAATTCTACGGTGTTGTTTGGTGATCCAGCGCTGGCGCTGCGGCTGCCAGCGAGCAACCTGGCGCCGCCGATTGCCAACAACGAAACGCCAACGGCTGTCACGCTCGCGGGGATGGACGCGGCGGCACCAAACCATCCTGTCGAATGGTTCTTCCTGGCGGCCCTGGCCGCGGTGATCGCTTTGTGGGTTACGCGACGGCGCTGGCTTCACGTGATGTGGACGATAGCACGTCGTGCCCCACCCGCATGACACTGCTGATCGATGGGCACAACCTCATCGGCGTGCTGCCCGGCATCGACCTGGCCGACCCGAACGATGAGGCACAGATGATTCGCCGCTTGCAGGCCTTCCACGGCGCCAGCGGCCGGAGCCTGATCGTCTTCTTCGACTCGGGCGACATGCCCGGCGCGGCCGGTGACCTGTCTACACCGGGCGTGGGCGTGCGTTTTGCGCGCCGGCCGCAAACCGCCGATGACCTGATCGTCGCCTTCTTACGTAAGAGCCGGCAGCCTGGCCAGCATGCGGTCATCACCAACGACCGCGAGCTGGCCGGTTTGGCGCGCCAGCTGGGCGCCAGCGTCATCACGGCCAGCCGCTTTGCCGATCAGCTGCAGGGCCCGCGGCGTGGTACACGTGTATCCGAGGTGACCGACGAGCCCACACCCGACCCAGGTGACCCGGCGTTCGCCGATATCTATGACGACTTTTTGAGTGCAAGCCGAGACCGGCAGCGCCTGGCAGCGTACCCTGCGCACGATGCGGCGTGGTGGCAGGAGCGGTTGTATGGTGATGACGTGATCCTGGCCGAGGATGCGGTGCACTGGCTGCGGCGGTTCGGTGATCGGCGGCAGGTGGTGCCGCTGCTGCTGGATGCGCTGACCCACAGCCACGCCGGTGTGCGATCCGCGGCCGCCCTGGCCCTGGGTGAGCTTGGCGCAGGCACTGCCCGCGCCGCGTTGGCCGAACGGCTGGCAGGGGATACCTCGTCGATGGTGCGCGAAGCGGCCGCCCAGGCGCTGGGCCGCCTCGGCGGTGCCCAGGCCATCGAGGCCCTGCAGGCGGCGCGACAGGATCCAAAGCGCAAGGTCCGCAAAACTGCCGAGGAGATGCTGCGCCGATTGCAGCATTCTGTTGACTGACCGCAAAAGGACAAAAACCATGACGGCTGACCTCAGCCTGGAAATTGAACCGCCAGACACCCACAACAGCAGCCCAGCCCCCACGACGCATCCACTGGATCGGGGCGAGCTGGGCGCTGTGTTATCGACCGTACTGCGGGCCGGCCAGTTGATGCTGGAAGCGGGTGCGGAGACCGCCCGCGTCGAAGAGGTGGTTCACCGTATGGGTACCGCCTTGGGCGCCGAGTGGATGGACGTCTACATCACGCCGACGGGTATCATCGCCATGGCCACGTCGTACGGTGAGCACCGCACGCGTGTGCAGCGTGTGACGCAGTGGACGGTGGACATGGCACGGATCAGTGCCCTCACCGACCTGAGCCGGCGTACGGTGGCCCAACACCTGCCGCTGGCCACCGTGCAGACGGCGCTGGCCGACATCGGTGCCCGCCCGCGCCACTATGGCCCCTGGTTCACCATGCTGGCCATCGGTTTCGCCTGTGCCGCGTTTGCTGGCATCTTTGGCGGTGACGGGCGGGCGATGGTGGCGACCTTCATTGCCGCGACCCTCGCCCAGGGACTGCGCGCCACCCTGATGCGCTGGCACCTCAGCCCCCTGGTGCTGACGGCCATCATTGCCGCCATCGCCACCGCAATCGGATATGTAGTCGCCGGCCTGGTGGGTGCAGAGCCTGGGGTCGTCATGACAGCGTCGGTCCTGCTGTTGGTGCCGGGTGTTTTCCTGGTGGGATCGGTATCGGATCTGATCAACGGCAACCTGGTGTCTGGTGTGGCCCGGGGTGCTTATGCCGTCCTGCTGGTATTTGGGATTGGGGCTGGTGTGTGGTTCGTATTGTACGTGATCGGGAGGTTGACGTGAACTGGGCTTTGCTGCTGGGGCCGGTCCTGCTGGGTGTTGCCGGGTCGTTTGGGTTTGCCATCGCCTTCAATTTGCCGCCGCGTATGCTGCTGGCGGCTGCGTTGGTGGGAGGGCTTGGCCTCCTGGTCAAGGGCCTGGCCACGCAGCTCGGCCAACCGCCGGAGGTAGCCACCTTCCTGGGGGCCTTGACCGTGGGTGTCATGGCGGAGTTCGGGGCGCGCCGGCTGAAGACGCCACGCTCACTGATGACGGTGCCGGGGTTCATTCCCCTCGTGCCGGGCGTGCCGGCGTTCAAGGCAGTCGTCAGTTTTGCCGATGGTCTGTACATCACAGGCATCGATTACCTGATCCAGGCCGCCCTGCTGACCGGTGCGATTGCCGGTGGATTGGCCACCGTTCGTGCCTTCTCGCAGCTGCGGAAGGATTGGTTGTTTGCGGAGTAGGGAGTACGGAGTAGGGAGTAGGGAGTAGGGAGTACGGAGTAGGGAGT
>CAZXQZ010000117.1:0-14271 GCA_964642445.1 uncultured Anaerolineae bacterium | reverse complement strand
TCATAGCTGCACCGGCTGCCAGTTCACGCGGCACTTCTCGGCGGTGATGATCGACAGAATCTGGCGCACGGTTTCCTCCAGGTGGTCTTCGCGGTTGACGACGACGTAGTCGAATTCGTGAACCCGCTTCAGCTCCTGGCGTGCAGTGGCGATACGAATCTCCAGCTGGCCGGGTGGCTCACTGCGCCGGCGCTGCAGGCGCACCACCAGTTCCTCTTCGTTTTGGGCCGTCATGAAGATCGTGATCGCTTGCGGCACCAGTTTGCGGATCGTCGCCGCCCCCTGCACGTCGATGCGCATGATGACGTCACGCCCGCTGGCCAGGGCCTCGCGCACGTGGCGCTTGGGAATGCCCTTGTAGTCGCCATAGACGATGGCATACTCCAACAGGTCGTTGCGGTTGATCATCTCGGCAAATTCGGCCATCGATACGAAATGGTAGTCGGTGCCGTCCACCTCGTTGGCCCGCTGCGGCCGCGTGGTGGCGGTCACCACAAAATGAAACGGTGTGCCCAGCCGCTTGAGCTCGTCCAACGTACTGTCCTTGCCCACACCCGAAGGCCCGCTGATCACCACCAGGACGGGTCGCGGCTGCTGCAAGCTGGCGTACCAGGCCGCCAGTTCTTCGTAGGTCATATCTGTCATGCCGTGGTCCTTGATTTGATTTGCATCCCCGGTCCCATTATAATTTCGCCACCATCAATTCACAAGAAGAGCAGGTGCCATGCCCATTTACGAGTATTTTTGCAGCGATTGCAGCCGCCGTGTGAGCCTGTTGTGGCGCTCGATGGCCGCCGCGGCGGAAGGAACCCCCGTCTGCCCGCGCTGCGGCGGGCAGCAGCTCCGCCGCCTCATCTCGCGCGTGGCGGTCGTACGCTCCGAAGAGAGCCGCCTGGATGCCCTGGCCGATACCAACATGCTCGGTGACCTGGACGAAAACGATCCCCGCTCGATGGCGCGCTGGATGAAGCGTATGAGTCGGGAAATGGGAGAAGACCTGGGTGACGAGTTCCACGAGGTCGTCGCACGGCTCGAAGCCGGCGAGAGCCCGGAAGATATCGAAAATGCAATGCCCGACCTGGCCGGTGGACCAGGCGGCGGCAGCGACTTTGGCGTGATGGACTGACCAGAGAGGGTTCGGACGCGACCACCCGGCGCCGGCGGTCGTTCAGGGGAGATCAAAACTTCTCGAAACGCTCCACGTTGAGCACAAACACGGTCGCGCCACCGACCGACACCTCCACCGGCGTCGGCAGGTACAGCTCGCCCGGCTCCATGATCGGCGGCAGCGGGTTGACGTGATGCCGCCTGGTGCGTGAGCTCTCGCGCACCAGGCGCAAAATCTCATCGATGCGCTCGTCCTCCGTGCCCACGATGATCGTCGTATTGCCCTCGCGCAAGAACCCCCCCGTCGTGCTGATCACCGTCGAACTGTATCCCCGCCGGGTCAGCTGATCCAACAACCCCCGCGCATCATCACTCTGCACAACCACCATCACCAACTTCATACCTCACCTCCAACCTCCAACCTCCAACCTCCAACCTCCAACCTAAAATCGACACGCGCGCAGCGCCACCACTTCCGCAATCCCCTCCACCGTCTGTGCCGCATCGACCACCAGCCAGCGTTCGGGTTCGGCGGCGGCCATGGCCAGGTAACCGGCCCGCACACGGGCATGGAATGCCAGCGCCTGCTGTTCCATGCGGTTCCATTCGTCGGCATAACCGGCCTGCTTGCGCTGCAAGCCCACCTCGACCGGCAGATCGAGGTAGATCGTCAGATCGGGCCACAGGCCGCCGGTGGCGAAGGTGGTGATCACCCGCAGCGTCGGCAGGTCGAGCTGGCGGCCGTACCCCTGGTAGGCCAGGGTCGAGTCGGCGTAACGGTCACACAGCACCACCCCACCGCGTGCCAGGTGGGGACGAATGACCTGGTTGACGTGCTGTGCCCGCGCGGCCGAAAAGAGCAGCACCTCGGTCGTCGCGTGCATCTCGTGGTGTGCGGCATCGAGCAGCAGCGCACGCACACGATCTCCAATCGCGGTGCCGCCCGGCTCGCGTGTGGCCAGCACGTCGTACCCCTGCGCGCTGAGCCGGCTCGCCAGCAGGGCAATCTGGGTCGTTTTGCCGCTGCCCTCCGGGCCTTCGAACGTGATGAACCGGCTCACGCGCTACTCTCGGTAGATGCGCACCCGCCGCTGCGGCTCGCGCCCGTAACTGTGGGACAGTAGATTGGACTCGCGGGCCAGCTGGTGCTGCAAACGGCGCACGTACGCGGCCTGCGGCGCCAGCTCCACCGCCGCCGCCCCCGCAAGCACGTGCTGGATGGCATCACGCGCCTCCTGCATTGCCTGGGAATGGGTGTCGACCGGCTGCACGGTGAGCCCAAACACGTCGGCCAGGCACATCTCCATCTGCGTCACCGTGTTCGAGCGCAGCACGTAGACCGCGATGCCACGCCGCTCCGCCTCGGCCAGGGGCTGCGGCTGCTTGCGGTAGTAGTTCTTGAGCGTAATAACCATGTCGGCCTGGCGCAGCTCGTCGACGATCTGCACCGGCACGCGCAGGTTCTGTGCCGCCTGGCGCAGCCGCTGTTGGCCAATCCCGTACGGGTAGATGCGCCGCATGCGCGGTGAGCCATTTTCGCTGCGGGGCTGGCTCACTGCAACGGGCTCGCTGTACGACTCCTCGTCGTAACGGCTCGGCGGGGCCGGCACTGAGCGGCGGGCGACGTGGCTGCTGGCGCTTTCGATCTGCACCTGTTCGACGTGCACCTGGCCCTGGGCGTCGCGGTACCGAATCTCGGCCGGCAGCGCGCGCCCGCGCAGCAGGGCATCGACCGCCGCCGCTACGTCGTGGTGGATCGCCAGCCGCTGCCGGTCCTGGATTTCCACCAGGATGTCGAACGTGGGCGGTGCCCGCCGCTCCAACACCGATTTCTGCGTGCCGCGCCGGCGTGCTTCTTCGTCGCTCAGCGTCACACTCTCGATGCCACCCACCAGGTCAGACAGCGTCGGGTTGAGCAGCAGGTTCTCCAGGCTGTTGCCATGTGCCGTGCCGATGAGCGTCACGCCGCGTTCGGCAATCGTGCGCGCCGCCGCGGCCTCCTGCTCGCGCCCGATCTCGTCGATGATGATGACTTCGGGCATGTGATTTTCCACCGCCTCGATCATCACCTCGTGCTGCAGCGACGGCGTGGGCACCTGCATCCGGCGCGCCCGCCCGATGGAGGGATGGGGGATGTCGCCATCACCACCGATTTCGTTCGAGGTATCGACGATCACGACCCGTTTTTTGTCGGCCAATACACGTGCCGATTCGCGCAGCAGGGTGGTTTTGCCGACCCCCGGCCGCCCCAGCAGCAGGATGCTTTTGCCCGACTGCACGATGTCTTCGATGATGTCGATCGTGCCATAGACCGCGCGGCCGACACGGCAGGTCATCCCAATGATGTTGCCCTGGCGGTTGCGCAGGCAAGAAATCCGGTGCAGCGTCCGTTCGATGCCGGCGCGATTGTCGGCGGTGAACTCACCAATGCGGGAGACGATGTAACTGAGATCGGCTGGATTGACCTCGTTGTCAGTCAGGGTGACTTCGTCGTTGATGAAACGCGCTTCGGGCAGCCGGCCCAGGTCCAGTACGATTTCGAGCAAGTCGTCACCATGGTTGGCTGCCCGCAGTGGGTCCTGAATGTGCCCTGGCAGCACTGCCAGCAAGGCATCGAGGTCATCCGTAATTTTATGTTGTATCATCCTTATCCTTGGGCTTCTGCCCATCCTATGAGCTGCCCCCTCGCCGATGTGCGCCGACCTGAGCCGCTGCGCGCGGGGTGCATTTCAGATTGAGGGTAAGACCCTTCGGGTTTTCGTCGATGGCCGGGAATCGGCACTGGAAGGCACTGCCATGGCGTACCAGTTACCGGCGATTGCAGGAAAAAACCCGAAGGGTCTTCTCAGTGCGATGCACCCCGCTCGACTCCAACCCGATCACAGAGGTCCCGTGAACGCGTTGGCGACCAGGGCTGGGATCGTTTGGGGTACGGCATCCTTGACACGTACCGTCAGGTGTTTGACCAGTCGGCTGCGGTAAGTGTATGGCTGAAATCCAACATCCTCGAGCGGCAGACGCATGTCGCTTTGATAATCACGCACCGCACAATAGAGCGGCTTCTTACGGTCGTATGGTTCGAGAACCGCCAGGCAGTGGTTGAGCAGCGACGACACCACCGTCTGCTGATCGATGGCACTCCAGATACGCAGCCAATGGCCGGCAGGCCCCGATTGAATGTGCGCCGCCCCGATGACGTCGCCGCTGCGGCTCAGCACGTAACCCTGCGAGTGCAGCAGCGGAGATTCCCACCAGAGAGGTGGGAAACCGCTGTTTTCACTCTCCAGGGCTCCTTCGGCGACCTGCACAACCGGTGGTGTCGCCGTGTGGTAGAGGCGCTGCATCGCCCAGCCATCGCCCTCGTGCTGCGGCCGAATCTCGTCCACCGGCGGGCCAGGCATTCGTGCCTCGCCCACCAGGCGGTAGACGGTCTCCTGCGTGTAGGCGACAAATCCCACCTGACGCAGGACCTCGGCCTCGCTGCCCCCTTCCGGCACGCTGGCAAACAGGCGTTGCACGCCGTGCTCACCCGCCTCGGCGGCGCACCGGGTGAGCAGCCGCAGCCAGATGTCCTCGGCAGCCTTACCACCCCCCAGGGCTGGCGCCAGGGCCAGCATATCGCTCTCGGGGCGCCCGGGGCGTTTGAGCATCTGGGCAAAGCCGGTAACACGCCGTCCGTGCTGGCGCATCTGCAAGACATACGTGACCACACCGGTCGTGCGCCAGGGAATGGGACCCAGCACGGCAATCGCCAACGGACTGCGTGGGCGCGTCAAGGCATGAACCATGTCCAGGCGCTCGGCACTGTGCTGCAAACGGTAGACCAGCAGGCTGTGACGCAATCCAAACGGCGTAACCACCGATCAGGTTCCTCTCTCAGAACCGAACACCGTGCAGCCCAGCCCCTCGGAGGTAGGCCCTCGGCAGCCCCGGTGCTGCGTTCTGTATTAAGGAACTATTTTACACCGGTTTGGCCGGCGTCGCAAGAATAGTTGTTACACATTGACCCTAGTTCAAGAACAGCTGGCCCGTGGGTCCCACCACCAGGTCTTGTTGGGCATCGATCGTCGAGACCATAAAATGGAGCAGACCGTGCTCGCGCAGCAGCAGCTGCCGCTCACGCGCCAGCAGCTCGCGCGCCGAATCGAAGGTCAGCAGGTCCTGCTTGTCGGTCATGGGCACCTGCAGGGCAATCGCAATCAGATAGGCCAGGTCGACCGGGTCATCCGGCATATCCTCAGGGCCGATGTGAACCGTTGCATCGTCGCTCAGCAGCTGCAAGTAGGCGGCGATGCGCGGGCGCAGATTCGACACCAGGGCACGCGTGGTGGATGCGGCGGGTGCCGCCAGGGGATAGGTTTCGACCTCGGCCGCCAGGTAGGGTTCATGCTCCAACAGGCGGCGGATGCGAAAACGCCCCGTGCCGGTGGTTTCGATATTCATGCGCCCACCGGGCAGCGGCTCGACGTGGGTGATTTTGGCCAGGGTACCCACCTCGTGGGGCGTGGCAGCACCACCCGCCTCCTGGCCGTCGCGAATCAAAACGACACCAAACGGTGTATCGTCCTCCATACAGCGCCGGACCATGAGCTTGTAACGCTCCTCGAAGATGTGCAGCGGCAGCACCATCCCCGGGAACAGCACCGTATTGAGGGGAAAAAGTGGTAATCGCATGCGTGATCTCCTCAGTCTGAATCGGCGTCCTGGGCGTCGTCCGCCAGGGACACCTCGTGTTTCATGAACTCGCGCAGCACGTTCGTCGCATAAGCACCCTTCGGCAGTTGAAATCGTAGCCACAGCCCTGTCTGCCGCTCCATCGGAGACTGCACGTCCAGCTGCACGCTCCCCTCCTCCGGCGGAGTCCGTACCCCCAGTTGCGGACCAACCTCGCCACCCTGTAGAGTCCGCTCCCCCAGGTGCGGACCCGCGTCGCTGATACTCAAACCCTCGATCAGCAGCCGCCCCAACCGCCGGCTCCCTTCCACATGCGCCTTCTTGAACGCCCCCGCCGGCAGGCTCACCTCCGCCAACACGCCCGCCTCCAACTCCCCCGCCGGACCGCTGGCCGCCATCATCTTGCTTCCCACCATCGGCCCGGTGTGACTGATCTCGCGCGCCTCGAAGCGTGGCTGTTCACGCACCGGGTCTTCGACGACGAACAGCCCGCCGGTCGTATGTTTTTTCGCCACATCCCCTTGCAGCAGGGTGAAAAACAGCGCCGCCTCCCAGCGGCGCACCAGGTACAGGTTGAACAACGCCGCCTGAAAGGCTGATACGACCAGGTCACGCAGCCAGTGCTGGCTCGGGCGGTGCCCGAGTTGCTGGCGGGGCCCGCGTCCCAGCAGCGCCTGGTAACCCTGTACAGCGTTGTCGCCGTTACGCCCGAAACGCTGTGGCCCGTAGAAATTGGGCAGGCCGCGGTCGAGCAAACGGTCCGCAATCGCCGCTGCGCGGGCCGCCGCACCGGGTACCACATCGGCCACGAAGATGGTGAAACGGTTGCCCAAGAGGTGCCCGGTGCGCAGCTTGTTGCGATGGGGACGCACCCAGTTCACCTGGAACGGCAGCTGGTCACTGATGCGCGCCGCCGCCGTCTGCGGATCGATGCCGGGCACGGAGAAGGTCTGCGTGGCCAGAGCCTGGCGGTCCTTGAGGCCGGCGTAACCGATGTCACGTACCGGCACGTCGAAACACTGCCCCAGTTTGACCACCACGTCGCGCGTCGTCCAGCCGGCACGCGTCAGGTTGACGTAGACGTGGGGGCCACTGCCTTCGGCCGCGTACAGGGGGACTTCTTCGACGATGAAGTGTTCGGGGATTTGTTTGATACTGCCGCCAGTGCCGGGGAGTTCACCGGTCACGAACGGCAGCGCCAGACCTTGGAGAACCTGTTCGATCGTCATGCACTGGGTCCTTCGATCAGGCGGCGCAGGCCGGCCATGAGCGCAACACCCATGCCCAATCCCAACGCCAGCCCCGTGATGATCATCGTCGGCTGCCCACCGTCCCACCAGCCGTGGTGCATGGCGTGCACGTCGAGCTGCCACAGGCCAAAGGTGGCCGCGGCCACGGCCAGGCGCAGCGGCCATGACCAGGTTTCGAGCCAGGCGTAGGTCGCGCCGCGACGGGCATACGCCCCGCGGATCAACAGGATGCCGATGAGCGCTGTGTAACAGCGCGAACAGACCGCCCAGGGATAACCGGCCAGCTCGAATGCCATCTCGGGCTGCGGGCAAATCCAGAAGCCCAGCACGGTGATGGCTTCACCCACCGGGGTGAACAACGGCCAGCCCGTGGCGCGAAAGAGCGGCGCCAGGATCGGCCCTGCCGCCAGGAAGGCCAGCACGATGTCGACCACCAACCAGCCACGCCGCGTGGGCGAAATACGCAGCGCCAGCGACCACTGATAAAAACTGGAACGTAAGCTGCTCACAGGTAATCCATACCCCGTTATTCGACCTTTGCCAGCTTGCGGGTGTGCCACCAAATGGCCGGCAGCCGCGCCAGCTTACCCCACAGGCCCAGGTGCGCCCGCCGGGCATAGACGTCATAATCGATCCGCCGAATCTGGTCCAGGATGCCGCGGTAGACGACCGCCGCCGTGGCCACCGACAGGCGGCTGTCGGGGCTCAGCAGGGCAATGCCGGGCCACGCTTCATCGTAGAGACGTTCGGCGCGCGCAATCTCGAATTCCATCAGGGCTTTGAAGCGCGCGTCGACCGTCGTGTGACAAAAGTCGGCATAGGTCAGGCCGAACTGCTCGATGTCCTGGCGTGGCAGATAGACCCGGCCGCGCGTGGCGTCTTCGCCCACGTCGCGCAGGATGTTGGTCAGCTGCAGCGCCACGCCCAGCTTGATGGCGTAATCGCGCGCCCGCGGGTCGGCATAGCCGGTGATGTGCATCGACATCAAACCCACGGTGGACGCCACGCAGTAGCAGTAGCGCTCGAGATGTTCCCACGTCGCGTAAACCGGGATCGTCAGGTCCATCTCCATGCCGTCGAGCAGTTCTTCGGCGTAGTGGCGCGGCACGGCAAAACGTTCGCGCGTATCGGCCCACGCCAGCAATACGTGGTCTCGCTGCTCGTTCACCGGGCGAAACGCCTGGACCCGCCAGGCCGCCAGTTGTTCGCGCGCATCGGCGTGGGCCGCATCGACGATGTTGTCGCTCAAGCGGCAAAAAGCATACAGCGCGTGCACCGCCTGGCGTTTGGCCGGTGGCAGCATCAGAGAGCTGAAGTAGAAACTCTTGGAGTATTCTTTGGTAATGCGAGTGCTCACATCGTACGCCCGCTGCAGTGCCTCACCGCGGGCGTGGGGCAACCGTGCTTCAGCCGGGTGTGACTCGTGTGAGCCAAACAGGTCCAGTGGGCTGTTGAACTCGATCGCCATCGAACCCTCCTTCGTTAGTATGGGGCTTCCACAGTCGCGCCGGACTGCGGAAGCCTGCCACTCAGCTGCGCACCCCTATGCCCGGGGCACGAACGTCGAACCCTGGAGCCGCGCCAGGACGGCATCAGCCGCCCGGTTACCACTGCGCACCGCACCCTCCATGGAATCGTAGAAACGCTGGTAGGTGTACCCACCCGCCACGGCGACGTTGTCGATCGGCGAGGCCTGGCTGGGACGCAGGTGGTCCATGCCGGGCTTGGGCCAGTAGACCGACTGCGGCACCCGCACCACTTTGGACTTCTCGATGCGCGCCCCGGCGGCACTCGAGGGGAACACGGCATGCACGTCGTCCCACACCCGTTGCACGATCTCTTCATCACTGAGTGACATCAAGGTATGCGCCGGTGCCACGACGAACTGGAAACGTGACTTGCCCTGGTAGGCGTAGTCTGGCGTGGTGTTCCCCATGTCGGCATAGACGGGGATGATGCCGTCGGGGGCAAAGATGATGTTATCGATGTTGCTGATCTGGCGGTCGGCCCACAGGTGCACAGTGATGACCGGCACCCCTTCGAACTGGGCCAGGCCGCGGAAATAGTCGTAGTCGAGCCACGCCACCGGCATCAGGCGTTTCAGGTTGTGGATGGGCAGCGCCGTGATGTAGTGATCGGCCTCGAGGCGTGACGTGGTCGGCGTGAGCAAAGTTTCGCCGGGCAGCAGCGTGGTGCGCGGCGCATCCCACGTCACCAGCACACCGGTCACCGTGCCATCGGCTGCGGTGAGAATCTCCGTGACGCGGGCGCCCGTGGCGACGTGACCTCCCTGGTCAATGATATGCCGCGCCAATGGTCCCGTCAAATATTGCTCCGGCGCCCCCCGCAGGAATCCCATGCGGCTGGCATTATTTTGACGCAGGAACAGCCCACTGACGTCCAACACGACCCGCGCGCTGATGTCTTCGGGCTTCAGGAACTTCAACGCCAGCGTCATCGGCAGGAACATCTTATTCAGCATACGATCGGCGATCCCCATGCCCAGGTGCCACTGCTGGTAGGTGAGGCGGTCCTGTTCGGCGTAGTAGTTTTCGCCGCCAAACAAGATCGGTGCCAGGGCCTTGACCAGCGTCGCCTTCTCACCCAGGGAAAAATAGTGGTTGGTAAAGACCGCCGGCAGCAGATGCAGCGGCGACGGCAGCTTGATCGTGCGGAAATCGAAACGCTCACCCTGGTCCAGGGTGTAGGTCAGCACGTGCTCTTTCCATAGAATCTGCTCGTAGGTGCCAATATCGCGCATGAGATCAAAAATCTCTTCGTAGGCGCCAAAGAACACGTGCAGCCCCGTCTCGATCCAGTCACCCTCCTCATCCTGCCAGGACGACCACTTACCCCCCAACACATCGCGCTTCTCCAAAACAACCGCCGTCTGCCCGGCAGCTCCCAACCGCTTCGCCGCCGCCAACCCAGCCAGCCCGCCCCCAACAACCAACACCCTCTTCCGTGTCCCCAAATGATTCTCCATAATAACCTCCGTACTCCCTACTCCGTACTCCCTACTCCCTACTCCGTACTCCCTACTCCCTACTCCCTACTCCCTACTCCCTACTCCCTACTCCCTACTCCCGCCCGGGCGCCAACCGTCGCGTGATCCGCCGCACGCGTGCCCACGCTTCCGGACTACCCAGCGCCATCAGCCCCTGCACGATCAGGATGTTCGTGATGAGAAAGAAGACCGCCTCTTCCAAAGGCAGGCCAAGGATGAAAATGCCCAGGCTGCGATCGAGCGCGATGTCCCAAATCCCATCACCAATCGCCAGGCGGTCGGCAAAACTGAGCCAGAGAAATGGGATCATAACCCCGGCCACGAACAAGCGCCACTGGCGGATCAGCGTCTCGCGCGCAAACCAGAACTGCAGGATGATGATCGGCACCGCCCAGGCCAGCTCAAAGATAATGTAGGTCCACGTGCCAAACATTCAGGCCTCCGGTCGCCACAGGTACTGGCGCAGCAGGTGCAGCAGCATGCCGGTAAAGATCACCTGCAGGACGAAGAAGATGTATTCTTCGAGCGGCACCACACCCAATACGATGCCCCAGACCTTGTCGGGGTCGTACGCCCAAACGCCCTGCATGATGATCGCGTTGTCCCACGGCGTCGTATAGACCACGGCCACAACCGCAATCGCAGCGATGTGCCACCAGTTGGGCCAGGTCCGCTTGCGCCACAGCACCAGGGCAATCAACAGGGTCGGTACGATGACAAAAACCAACAAAAAGCTTGCGTAGGTCACGCCGTCCGTCCTTTATCGGTCGCTTCACTCATCGGCCTGGTGGCGCCCGACGTGTTCCAGGAACTCGTTGCGCGTGCGCGGGTTTTCGCGGAAATTGCCCAGCATGGCACTGGTGACCATGCGCGTATTGGCCTTTTTGACCCCGCGCATCGCGGCGCACATGTGGACCCCCTCGCAGACGACCGCGACCCCCTGCGGCTGCAAGAGTTCGTTGATGAACTCCGCCACCTGCACAGTCATGCGTTCCTGGACCTGCAGGCGCCGCGCAAACATCTCGACGATGCGCGGGATTTTGCTCAGGCCGATGACCTTGCCGTTGGGGATGTATGCCACGTGCGCTTTGCCATAAAACGGCAGCATGTGGTGTTCGCACAGGCTGTGATAATCGATGTTTTTGACGATGACCATCTCGTCGTAGCTGATGTCGAAGATCGCATCGTTCACCAATGCCACCGGATCGACGTGGTAGCCGGCGGTCAGTTCTTCAAACATCTTGGCCACGCGGCGCGGGGTGCGCTGCAAGCCCTCACGCTGCGGGTCTTCACCAATGGCACACAGAATCGTATGAACCGCCTCTTCGATGTCGTGATCGCACCCCGCGCCGTCGTCCTCCAGCTCGGTGCGAAAGACATCGAATGCCTTGACGTCAATTTTGAGTGAACTCATCGCATCACCTCGTTTAAATCAAGATCATCACGCCGCCAGATACCTGGTCCACTCGCCAGTGCTGCCGCCATCTGGGCCAGGGTCTGGCCCGTGAGCGGGTGCACGTAGTCCGGCGCAATGTCGGCCAGGGGACGCACGACGTGTGCATACCGGGCAATGTCCGGGTCGGGCACACGGCGTTTGCCGATAAAAAGCACATCCTGGTTGAACAGCACCAGGTCGAGATCGATGGTACGTGCGTCATTGGGATTAGACGTGCGCTGCCGCCCCAAGGCCAGCTCGATCGGATCGAGCACCGTTGCTTTGAACTGCGTCGCTGCCAGTGGCGTCTGGGCGATCAGGGCCGCATTCAGGAAGTTGGGCTGGTTTGGATCCCCCACGGCCGCCGTTTCGTACACCGGTGAGACGGCCACCACCTGGCAGACCTGCGCCAGGCGGTGCACGGCCTGCACCAGGTTGGCCGCCGGGGCAATGTTGGAACCCAGGCTAACGTACGCCACGTTCACCGCGACACCCTCAGGCAGCGCTCGCGAAATCGGCCGCCGTCCGCTCGATGCACACGCCCACCGAGCGCGCATAACGCAGGGCACCCGGCTTTTCGACCTGGACCACCACCCGCGCCACAGCAGGAAACTCGGCCAGGATCCGGCGCGCGATTTCGCTTGCCAGTTTTTCGACCAGGAAAAATTGCGAATTCTCCACCAGGTCGATGACCCGTTTGGTGACCTGTTTGTAGTTCACGGCATCGCCAATGTCATCGGATGCGCCGGCGCGGCGCACATCGACGTGCAGCGTCAGGTTGATTAGAACATCCTGGGGTTTGTCGCGCTCATCGGGGTTGATTCCCACGATGCAGCGCAGCAGGAGGTCATGGATTTGCACGCGGTCTAGGGTCACTTGAAATCTCCTGATGTCGGTTCGCCGGTTGCCCAGCTTCGCAGCCGTACGCCAGGATTGGACGCCGTGACGGCGTGGGTGGTCACTGGTCGTGCGGCCGCCGGCGGTACAGTGCAAAGGCCACGATGCCAAATTCGGCCTGGCGTTCCAGGTCGAGGCCTTGCGCGGCAAACAGGTCGTGCACGTCGGGTGCGGGCCAGAAGTGAATACCGCTGGCCGCGGCTGCCTGCTGTGCACTGCGTCCGAGGGGTGTGGGGGCGGTGAGAAGATGCATGGAGAAAAACGGGGCGCCCGGTTTGAGCACACGCGCCGCATCCTGGATGACCAGTGCCGGGATCTTGAACTCATTGAGCGAGCCACCGCACACCAAACCATCGATGCTGGCCGTGCGCAGGGGCAGCTGTTCACCTTCGGCACACAGCAGATGCACGTTGCCCAGGTTTTCGTGGCGAATCCGGCGCCTGGCCTGCTGCAGCATACGCAGCGAGCTGTCGACGGCAATGATCTCACGTGGGACACCGTGCACGCTGGCACCGCGCGCCAGCGAGCGGGCATACAGCCCATGCGAACAGGCCAGGTCGACAAAGAGACCCGAACCTTCGGGGGCCAGCCAATCGTCGAGCAGCGCCAGCTCGCGGTCGAAACCGAAGGGCTCTCCGCTCAGCAGCGTCAGGGATCGGCGGCGCCACAGATTTTCGTACCCCCAGGCCACCGGCCAGGTGAAATTCGTCCACTGCGCCGGCGTGCGAAAATGCGGACCCTGGGGTAGGAGGTCGAAGATACCATCCACTACCCGGTAGGATGCCTGGCATGCCCCGCACCAGACCCGGTCCGTATCGCGCGGCGGGTCTTGCCACTGCGCTTCACCGCACGCCGGGCAGGTCACCCACTGCAGCAGTTCGAACGCCATGTATCGTGCTCCATATCATGTCCGCCGCCAGGAAGCGGGGTGTCGCCCTAAACTCAAGGGCGCGCCGCGCTGGCGGGTCTGCCGGCGGTTACGCCAGCACGGGTGCTAATTGGCGCTGCAAGACATTCGTCAGCGACTTGCGTCCGCGGTGGACCCGCATCTTCATGGCGCTCAAGCCCGCCTGGGCCAGGGACGCCATTTCTTGATAACTCAGCCCTTCGAGTTCCCGCTGCACCAACGCCTGCCGGTAGGGTTCGTCCAACGCCGCCAACGCACTGTGCACCAGTGAAACCTGCTCGGCCTGCAAGACGTACTGTTCGGGCGTCTTCGACTGCCAGGAAAACGGGTCGAGATCGAGCGACAGGGTTTCACCCATCTCGGACCACTCCGTGTCCGCAGCTTGCGGCCGGCGGCGCCGCTTCTCCAGCGCATCCAGACAGGCGTTGACCGCAATGCGGTACATCCACGTGCTAAAACGAGCGCGGCCCTCGAAGCGTCCCAGGGACCGGTAAATTTTGATGAATACTTCTTGCGCCTGATCTTCGGCTTCTTCGGCGTTCCCCATCATCCGCAGACACAACCCATATACTTTGCCCTGGTAACGTTCCACAAGGATGTCAAATGCCTGGCTGTAACGTGCCGCATCGTCCACAAACAACTGAACCAGGGTCTCATCGGCCAACTGATGCAGCTCACGCTGCGCAACATTCGTCTTCATGACAAACCTCCCACAATTGGTTCCGCTTCTCTACTCGGTCCACACTTATTCATCCAATGGCCCTATTATACAACCGTGTTCGGAGTTTGTCAAATGTTTGAACATGCAATTTAGAACTGAGGTGGCCATCCGCACGCAGCACACCCCCCTCCGCCTCGACCACCGGCCCCAACCCAACCCAAACCACCACCCACACCACCAGCCACCCCCACACAAACCCTCTCCCACCCACAAAGCCCCTCCCTACTCCCTACTCCCTACTCCCTACTCCCTACTCCCTACTCCCTACTCCCT
>CAZXQZ010000116.1:0-14286 GCA_964642445.1 uncultured Anaerolineae bacterium | reverse complement strand
CCGCGGCGAAGGTTCGAGCGGGCTGCGTTTCGATACCGTCGAGCGGCCGGATTGAGTGCCGAAGTGGCCAGCAAAACGCTGGCCACTTCGGCCACTTCTTTCGGTTACGAACCGTTACTGCCGCGCCATGGCCACGCGCAGCCGCTCTTCGGGCGTGATCAGGTGGTCGGCATCGTCGGTGCCCAGGTCGAGCTGGATCCAGTCGATGGTGCCATTGAACTTACTCGTCTCAGCGGTGTAATCGTCCGAGACCGTCGTGCCGCTTTCTGAGCCGACGTCGGTGGTCTCGTCCGATGAAAACAGCATCGGCTCGGTTGCGCCGACCCGCCCCTGGCCGACAGGACTGCCATCCACGTAGAGCGTGACGTTGCCGCCTTTGGCGAGCCCACCACCATCGTAGGCAAATTCCATACGCACCTGGTGTTTGCCGGCGGGCAGCGGCGTGGTCGATTCGGTGTAGAACCGGTTCATGCCCAGGAAGTTGTAGCAGTATTTGAGTTTGCCCTCCCAGGCGTACAGACTCCAACCGCCAAACGCACCACCCTGCGCAATGATGACGCCCCGCGCCGCGCCGCCGGGCGCGACCAGCTCGGCGGTCACCGCAAACGATTTGTTCTTGAGATTCAGCACCGTATTCTCGGTGAGCCGGCCCATGCCGCCAAAGAGCAGCTGCGACGTGCCCTTGATGAGGGTCGGGCGTCCTGCCACCTCGGCCAGGAAACGTTCGACACGGCGATCGTCCAAAGGCAAAACGTTGTAGCGCGTGGCCTCGATCAGAAACTGGCGCTGCAGTTCGTGCAGTTTCTCCGGCATCGCCTGCGCCAGGTTGTGCGCCTGGGTCCAGTCGTCAGGACCGTACAATTCCCAGACGTCGTCGTCGAACGCGGGCAGCTGCGCCACGGCAATCCACGGCGTGGCATGTTTGGTCACCGCTGTCCACCCGTTGTGGTAGATGCCGCGATTGCCCGCCATCTCGAAGTACTGTGTCGTATGCCGGTCAGCCGCAGTGGCTGCGTCGAAGCTGTATTTCATGCTGACGCCTTGGAGTGGCATCTGCTGGACGCCGTGCACCGCCATCGGCTCGGGCAGACCGGCCGCCTCGAGCACCGTCGGCGCCACGTCGATGACGTGATGGAATTGATGACGCACCTCGTTGCGCGCGTGTATGCCGTGCGGCCAGTGAACGATGGTGCCGTTGCGCGTGCCACCCCAATGCGAGGCGATCTGTTTCGTCCATTGGTACGGCGTATCCATCGCCCAGGACCAGCCGACGGCAAAGTGGTTGAAGGAGGTAGGGCTGCCAAATTCGTCGATGCGCGCCGCCATGAATTCGGGCGTTTCGAGTTCGGCGGCACCGTTGAAGAAGAAATATTCGTTGAAACTGCCGTGTAGCCCACCCTCAGCCGACGCGCCATTGTCGCCGATGATGTAGTAAATGAGTGTATCGTCGAGGATATCGAGGTCCTGCAGGGTGTCGATCAGCCGCCCGACGTGGTAGTCGGTGTGCTCCAGGAAGCCCGCATAAATCTCCATCTGGCGCGCCAGAATCGGCTTCAGGTTGTCGGGCATCTCTTCCCAGGCCGGGATTTCGGCGGGACGCGCCGTCAGTTCTGCGGTTTCGGGAACGATGCCCAAGCCCTTCTGCCGCGCGAAAGTTTCGCTGCGCAGCGCATCCCAGCCCTGGTCGAACTGGCCCCGGTATTTGTCTGCCCATTCTTTGGGGACGTGATGCGGCGCATGCGTCGCACCGGGCGCAAAGTAGACAAAAAAGGGCTTGTCAGGCATCAAGGCTTTTTGCTGGCGCACCCACTTGATCGCCTTGTCGGTCATGTCCTCGGTGAAGTGATACCCCTCTGCGGGCGTTTTGGCCGGCTCGATGGCGGTTGTGCCCTCATACAGCGCCGGATAGTACTGGTTCGTCTCACCGCCGAGAAAGCCGTAAAAATACTCCATGCCGCCACCGCCCGTGGGCCAGGCATCGAACGGCCCCAGCGGGCTGGTCTGCCAGACCGGGACTTCGTGGCATTTACCGAACTGCGCCGTGCTGTAGCCGTTGAGTTTGAGCGTTTCGGGCAGCGGTGCGGCGGTGTTGGGGCGGATCGACGTGTAACCAGGGGCCGAGGTTGCGATCTCGGTAATGGCCCCCATGCCGACGGCGTGATGATTGCGCCCGGTCAGCAAAGCCTGGCGCGTCGGTGCACACAGGGCCGTTGTGTGAAAGCGCGTGTACTTCAATCCATGACCGGCCAGCCGCTCGGCGACCGGGGTATGGCACGGCCCGCCGAATGCGCTCGACGCCGCAAAGCCTACGTCGTCGAGCAGGATGATGAGCACGTTGGGTGCACCGGCGGGCGGGCGCAGCGGCTCGATCGGCGGAAAGCCCGCTTCGGGGTCTTTGGCGTCGTATTTGATCAGGCCGGCATACGGACGGTCCGGAATAGGGAGCACCGCCCGCTGGTGCTTGAGGTGTGAGTCGGTCATGTACAAGTCCTTTCATGTCGCATTCGATTGTGGGTTCGGCTACGTAGCCCGAAGCTTCTTGGGGACCCGACTGGCGGTTACGTCGTCGAACATGGCGAGAAAATCGACCGGCACCACGATGGGGATCTGCTCGAAGGGGCTGAGCGTCAGCAGATCCTCGTCGCCGCTCACGATCACCTGGGCACCCCCCGCCACGGCTGCCTCAAGGAACTTGTTGTCGTGAGCATCACGGCATACCACGATGCGCCGCGTCGGCTGCACAAAATCGCTGCGCAGAACTATTAGCCGAATGGTGGCACGCAGGACTCGTGCGTCCAACCGGTATTTCACCCGCAACCGCGGCCGGTTCAACACCGCAACGAGCTCATCCAGGGTCGCGCGGCTCGTGATCAGCGTGTATTCCCGTCGACGCAATCGCTGCAGCACAGGCCCCACGCTGCCAGTTGGTTTGATGATGGCACGAACCAAAATATTCGTGTCGACAACGGCACGGATCATGGTTTGGCTGACGCGCGTACTTCTTCGACGGCTAACACCACGTCAGCAGCAATCTCATCCTCACTGTAGGCTGCATTCTCCTCCGCCATTCGATTCATCGTACGATCGAACTCATAAAGGACTTCTTGTTCCTTCCAGGCGAGAAACTGTGCAAATTCGTCGTACGGTATGATTGCGGCTTCAGGCCGGCTGCCGCGAGTCAACACGTACGGCACGTGATCCGCGATCACCTCATCGAGCACGGCGCGAAAGCGGCGCTGCAGGTCGGACACGCCAATGATTCGCTGCATGGGAACCTCCCGGTTAGAGAATACAAAGTGTAGTATGTATTTGGTTATGTAGTATACCACTTGGACCTGAAATCAACAACAAACACCGCGCCGGACGTGAACACAGGCCGGCGTTGTGGTATACTGAAATCGACACAATCGTGCAGCGCCTGACGTGTCCGTGGACGCCAGGCGTCAGATTGGATCGAAGAACTGCGGCGTCTGTGCCGCACACTGAGCGATTTCGAGGGAGAGTATGAAACGGATTGTACTGCCAACTATCGTGCTGCTGCTGGTCCTGGCTGCCTGCACGACGGCGGCCAACGTCAACCCCACTGAACCGGCTGCCAGCGCAACCTCTGCGCTGCGCGGGATGGGCATGGGGATGGGCATGCGCATGGGGATGCGCAGCGGCATGATGGACCGCCACCACGCCACAATCCCCGAACCGTACGCCGGCCTGGTCAGCCCGGTGCCGTCCGACGAGGCATCTATCGAGCGCGGGGCGGCCATCTTCACCGCCAACTGTGCCACCTGTCACGGTGACGGCGGCATGGGCGACGGCCCGGCCGGCACTGCGCTCGACCCGTCACCGGCAGCGGTGGCGCACACCAGCCAGATGATGGGCGACGACTACCTGTTCTGGCGCATCAGCGAAGGCGGTGTGCCGTTCGACACGGCGATGCCGGTGTGGAAGGACACCCTGGACGAGGCGGCACGCTGGGACGTCATCAACTACGTACGGGCGCTGGGCAAGGGGCAGGTGACGCCGCGCCGTGGGATGGGCGGCGCCGCGTTCGATCCCCTGGCCGAGGCTGCGCACCGAGCTGAGATGCTGAAGCAGGCGGTCGCGCAGGCAGTCATCACGCAGGCCGAGGCCGACACGTTCGAGGCGGTGCACGGCGCCCTGGATACCTACCTGGCAGCGAACCCCGACGCCCGCAATGCGGGCAATGCGGGCAACCGCCAGGCGCGTATGCTGGCAGCACTCGTCGAAGCCGGTACGATCACCCAGGCGCAGGCCGATACGTTCAGCGCTGTCCACGATCGTTTGCTCGAGGCCGGGCTGATGCAGTAACGACACGGCGGGGAAGCGGTTCCACGCGTTGCGTAGGGGAACAAACAGCGTTGGACAGTGTGCTTCACGCTGCCCAGCAAAAAGAATCGGGCAGCGTGTCACACGCTGCCCGATCTCTCACAGAACGGATTGACCTGACCGGTCAGACTGGCGCTGGTTTGTGTTTACGCGCGTGCACCAACATCAGCGTCAGAATCACCAGCCAAACGAGGAACGGCTCATATCCACCTCGGTACGCCCGTGTTGGCCGCGTCTATTTGCCTGCCAATTGGGCGCGTGCCCCGGCACCCTTGAACGGGTAACCAAGAACGGCGCCGATCACGCAGAAATCGAAGACGCCGCCGGCGATGGGAACGAGCGCCACGATCGCCATGATCGTGCCCACCGTACCCTGCACCACCAACAACCCCAGGGCCATGATCACCAACCCCAGAACGATCCGTGCGGTCCGCCCGGCACCACTGGTCATGAACTTTACGAATTGCATGTTGACCTCCCGTGTTGAGTTGTGTGCATTGTACGCCGATCTGCCCGCCGTGTCGCCGACAAAAGTCGGATTCGGGTTTGAGGTGCGTATCCTTGACCCGGAATCCGCCTAATTCGTACTGCGGTCGCCCGGCCCACCCGACCCCTGTGTCAGCCGGTAGGCCAGGAAAATTGGGATCGTCGTGATCAGAATGACGAACAAGGCAACGACGTTGGTCACGGGGCGGTCGCGGGGGCGGACGAGCTGGCTGAAGATCCAGATCGGCAGTGTGGTCTGCTGGCCGGCGGTGAAGGTGGTGACGATCACTTCGTCGAAGGAAAGGGCAAACGCCAGCATGCCGCCGGCCAGGAGGGCCGTTCCCAGTGCGGGCAGGATGACGTGACGAAATGTCTGGAACCCATCGGCCCCCAGGTCCATGGACGCTTCGACCAACGACCACGACGTGCGCCGGAAACGGGCGATGACGTTGTTGTAGACCACCACGACACAGAAGGTCGCATGCCCGATCACGATCGTCCAGAAGCTGAAGGGGACGTCGAAGAAACCCAACGAGGAGCGCAGGGCGATGCCGGTGACGATGCCGGGCAGCGCAATCGGCAGCAGGAGCAGGAACGACACCGACTCGCGGCCAAAGAAGCGTGTACGGCTGACGGCGGCGGCGGCCAGGCTGCCCAGCACCAGCGCGGCCAGGGTGGCAATCAAGGCGACGCGCACGGACAGCCCCAGCGCCTGCCACATGTCGTTGCGCTGCAAAGCAACCCCAAACCAGCGTGTCGTCAGCCCCGGCAGCGGAAACGAGTAGGTCGCCTCGTCCGGGGTGAAGGCGTACAGGGCAATAATCCACACCGGCAGATTCAGGAATAATACGACGCCAATCGTGGTGATGACCAGGAAACGGGATGGCCGCTGCTCACTCATAGGGCCTCGAATGCGCCCAGGCGACGGGCGATCAGCAGGTAGATGGCCATGATTACCACCGGTCCCATGGTCATGGCGGCGGCCAGCGGGATGTTCCCCGACGTCCCCTGGTGCGCATACACAGCCTGGCCAATGAAATAACTGGAATTGCCCAACACCGACGGCACGATGAAATCCCCCAGGGTCAGGGAAAACGTGAAGATCGACCCGGCGATGACCCCCGGAAAGGCCAGCGGCAGGGTCACGCGCAGAAACGTCGCGCGCGGTCTGGCGCCGAGGTCCGCCGACGCCTCCAACACCGACGACGGCACCCGCTCCAGCGACGCCTGGATCGGCAGCACCATGTAGGGCAGCCAGACGTACAAAAAGACCAGGAAAAGCCCGATGGGTGAAATCGACAGCGAGGGGCCACCGATCGCCGGCAGGTTGAGCACGGCGTCCAGCACGCCGCCCAGCCCCAACGTATGGAAAAACCAGCTGACGATCCCTTCCTTGGCCAGGATCAGCTTCCACGCATAGACGCGCACCAGGTAACTCGACCACAGCGGCAGCATGACGGAAAGATAGAGCCAGGGTTTGACCCGCGGCGAGGCATAACGTGCCATGTAGTAGGCGAGGGGAAAAGCCAACAGCGCGGCGGCCACCGTCACGGCAGCCGCCATGCCCGCCGTGCGCACAAAAATGTCCAGGTTGGCCTGCGTGACCATGCTGCGGTACGTGGCCAGGCTGAATTCCTGCACGACCTGGCCGGTGAAATCGTCCAGTCGGAAAAAGCTCTGGATCAGCATCATGAAGAGCGATCCCAGGTACACCACACCCAGGTAGAGCAGGGGTGGCCCCAGCAGCAGAAAGAGCATGACCAACGGCTGGCCGTAGAGCGTGTTCGACAGGCGTCGCAGCATGTCAGCCCTCGATTTCCCGGTTGTGCTGGCGTTCCCACATCAGCCGCACGCGCTGGCCACGCGCGCTCAGCACGTCCATCGAGGTCGTGCGCAGATTCTGCTCGACAACGGTCAGCTCACCGCCCTGGTCGAGGGCGACGACGTAACGCGTGACCATGCCCAGGTAGATCACCTCCTCGATGGTGCCATCGGCCGCCAGCATGGGGCCCGGCACCGGTGTCTGCGGCGGGCTCATGTGGATCTTTTCGGGCCGGATGGCAAACGTGACGGGTGAGCCGGTGATGGCGCGGGCCGCATCGGCGCTGACCAGGTTGGAGACACCGACAAAACCGGCAACGAAGGCGGTGGCCGGCCGTTCGTAGATCTCGGCGGGCGAACCGATCTGCTCAATCTTGCCCTGGTTGAACACCGCCAGGCGGTCGCTCATCGTCAGCGCCTCTTCCTGGTCGTGCGTGACGTAGACGAAGGTAATGCCGACCTGCTGCTGCAGCGCCTTGAGCTCGATCTGCATCGCCTGGCGCAGTTTGAGGTCGAGGGCACCCAGCGGCTCGTCGAGCAGCAGCACGCGCGGGTGGTTGATCAACGCGCGCGCCAGGGCGACGCGCTGGCGCTGACCGCCCGACAGCTGCGACGGCTTGCGTGCGCCCAGGTTGGGCAGGTGCACCAACGCCAGCATGTCCTGCACGCGCCGCTGGCGCTCGTCTTTGGGCACCTTTTTGATCATCAGGCCGTAGCCAACATTTTCGGCCACGGTCATGTGCGGGAACAGTGCGTAGTCCTGGAAGACGGTGTTGACGTCGCGCTCGTAGGGTGGCAGCTGCGACACGTCCACGCCGTGCAGAAAGATCTGCCCGCTGGTCGGCCGCTCAAAACCGGCGACCATGCGCAGGCTGGTCGTTTTGCCAGAACCCGATGGGCCCAGCAGGGTGAAGAACTCACCATCCTGGATGTCCAGGCTGATGCTGTCCACCGCCTTGACCTCACCGAAGTGGCGGCTGACGTCGACGAAACGAATGGCCGGAATCTGGTTGTTACCGTCGGGCACGGGCCAATCCTCTCGGGTGCATAGAGTTGCCAACTCTGGTGGATGCGCGTAGAAAGAGTTGCCAACTCTTTAAGAGTTGGCAACTCTGATCATAACGTGTTTAGTAACCTGGTAATCCCCCATCGCCTCGGCCGACAGGTCCTTGCCAAAGCCGGACTGTTTGAAACCCCCATGTGGTGTCTCCGACGTTAGCGGGATGTGGTCGTTGATCCACACCGTGCCGTATTCGAGCTGCGCCGCCACGCGCATGGCGCGGCCGACGTCGCGTGTAAAGACCGAGGCGGCCAGGCCGTAGGGCACGTCGTTGCCCAGGTGCACTGCTTCGGCTTCGTCGGCGAAGGGTTGCACCGTGATGACCGGCCCGAACACTTCACTCTGCACGATCTCGGCGCGCTGGTCGACGTCACTCACCACGGTGGGCGCAAAGTAGTAGCCGCGCTCGAAGCCGGCCGGCGTGTCGCCGCCGGTGAGAATGCGTGCGCCGGCCGACCTGGCGCGCTCGATGAAGCCGCGCACCCGTTCGCGCTGGCTGTGTGAAATCAGCGGCCCCATCTGCACGTCATCGGCAAACGGATCGCCCACCGTCACGTCGCGCATGGCAGCAACCAGTGCTTCCTTGACCGCTGCGAACTGGCCTTGGGCGGCGATCACGCGCGTGGCAGCGGTGCAGTCCTGCCCGGTGTTGAAGGTTGCCCCCAGCGTGGCTTTGGCTGCCACGAGATCGAGGTCGGCATCCTCGAAAACCAGGATCGGCGCTTTGCCCCCCAGCTCCAGGTGCACCCGCTTGAGGGTCTTGGCCGCCGTTTCCATGACCCGCCGGCCCGTATTTGTCGACCCCGTGAGGCTGACCATGCGCACGTCGGGGTGTTCGACCAGGGCCTGGCCGGTATCGTTGCCGCCGGTGACGACGTTGACGACGCCGTCGGGGATGCCCGCTTCGGCGATGAGTTCCGCCAGCATGAGGGTGGTCAGCGGTGTCGCCGGGGCCGGTTTGAGTACGACGGTGCACCCCGCGGCCAGGGCCGGTCCCAACTTCCACACCGCCATCATCAACGGGTAGTTCCACGGCGCGATCTGGCCCACGACGCCGACCGGTTCGCGCCGGTAGAGCGAGGTATAACCGCCGAGGAACTCGCCGGCGTGCGAGCCGTGGGTGTCACGCGCGGCGGCGGCGAAGAAGCGCAGGTTGTCGACCAGGAACGGCACGTCGGCGCCCAGGCTGACGAAGGCGTAGGGTTTGCCAGTGTTGGACGATTCGGTGCGTGCCAGCTCGGCCGCGTGGGCCTCGACCAGGTCGGCCAGGCGGAGGAGGGCCAGCGAACGTTCCGACGGGGTTCGGCGTGACCAGCGGCCATCGTAGAAGGCGGTTTTGGCGGCCTGCACGGCGGCATCGACGTCGGCGCGGCTGGCGTCGACGACGTGGGCAATCACCTCACCGGTGGCCGGGTTTTCGATGGCCATGCGTTGTCCGCCGTTCGTGACGGTCCAGGTGCCGTTGATCCAGAGGTTATATTCCATGGCGTGCTCCTGTGATGGAGGTTGGATGTTGGATGTTGGACGGGGAGCGCCGCATCATGGGCGTGCGCTCCCCATCCCCATATTTAGCGGCCGCCGATGACGGCGATGTAGTTGGTGACCCACTCGTGGTAGGGCACGCACTCTTTGCCTTCGCCGCATTGGGCGACGGGCGTTTTCCAGAAGAAGATTTTGTCGAAATCGTCGGCGCCGTTGGTCTGGCAGCCTTCGTCGCCCAGCAGGGCGTTGCCGGTGCAGGCGGCAGGCACGACCGGCACCGAACCGAACCAGGCGGCCAGGTCACCCTGCAGTTTGGGATTGAGCGAGTGCTCCATCCACTTGTAGGCGCAGTTGGGGTGGGCGGCGTCGGCGTGCATCATCGTCGTGTCGGCCCAGCCGGTGGCACCTTCCTGCGGGATCACGCTGGCGATGGGCTGCTCTTCGGCCTGCAGCAGGTTGACCTGGAAGGGCCACGACGACGACGCCACGACCCCTTCGTTCTTGAAGTCGTCGATCTGCACGAAGGCATCGTGCCAGTAACGGCCCACGAGCTGGCGCTGCTGGCGCAGCAGGTCGAGGGCGGCGTTGAACTGGTCACGCGTCAGGGCGTAGGGGTCCTCGATGCCCAGTTCGGGCTTGTGGGCCTTGAGGTAGAGCGCGGCATCGGCGATGTAGATGGGGCCGTCGAAGGCCTGCACGCGCCCCTTGTTCGACTGGCCATCGGCCAGGGTCATCTCCTCGAAGACGACGTTCCAGCTGTCGGGGACTTCGCCGCCGAACGCTTCGGTGTTGTACATCAGCACGTTGGAGCCCCACTGGTAGGGGGTGCCGTAGTGTTTGCCGTCGACGGTGTGCCATGCCGCGTTCTGCAAACGCTCGTCGATGGTTTTCCAGCTGGGGATCAGGTCGACGTTGACTTCCTGGGCTTTGCCACCGGCGATCAGGCGCAGGCTGGCGTCACCGGAGGCGGTGACCAGGTCGAAGCCGCCTTCGTTCATCAACGAGACCATCTCGTCTGAGGTGGCGGCTACCTTGACGTTGACTTTGCAGCCGGTATCTTTTTCGAATTGGGTGACCCAATCGTAGTTGGGGTCGGTTTCGCCGCGTTCGATGTAGCCGGCCCAGGCTATGATGTCGACCTGGCCTTCGCCGTCCCCGACTTCTTGCAGCGGGCCGCCAGCTTCGGGTGCCTGGGGGGCCTGGCTGGTGGCGGCGGGTTGGGTGGCACAGGCCGCCAGCAGCAGGCTGCTGATCAATACGACCGCCAACAATACGGACATGGTGCGCAGTTTCATCGTACTCTCCTCCTGTCGAGTATGCGGTTGGACATAACGAAACGAATGTGGGGTATTCGCGTTCGACGGTCTGGTGGGCCGTGGCACCTCCTTATTGTGACGTCCCCGGCACGGGCCGCACGCGTACTGGAATTTGGCAGGTCGTCCGGCCCGTGCCGGGGACGTCTTATCCAACCACCTCATGCAGCGCGTCGGCGAAGCGCTCCAATGCCTGCTGGACCTGTTCGGCTGTCACCACCAGCGGCGGAATCCAGCGTACCGTATTGTCCCAGGGCCCGCAGCCGATGAGGATCAGCCCGCGGTCGAGGCAGGCGTGGATGACCGCCTTGGCGGTGGTTTTATCGGGCTGGCGGTCGGGTGTACGAAACTCGCTGGCGATCATCAGACCCAGGCCGCGCACGTCGCCGATGACGGGGTATTCCTCTTGCAGGTGGTGCAGGCCGCTGATCAGCTGTGCGCCGCGGGCCTGGGCGTTGGCCAGCATGCCGTCCTCGCGGATGGCCTGGATCGTGGCCACGGCCGCGGCGGCTGCCACGGCATTGCCGCCGTAGGTGCCACCGTGGGTGCCGGTGGGCCAGCGTTCCATCAGGGCGCGTGACGCGACGATGGCGGAAATCGGCAGGCCTGAAGCCAGGCCTTTGGCCAGGGTGACGATGTCGCCCTGCACGCCAAAGTGTTCGGCGGCGAACCAGGCGCCGGTGCGGCCCAAGCCGGTTTGGATTTCGTCGAGGATCAGGAGGATGCCGTGGGTATCACAGCGGGCGCGCAGGCCCTGCAGGAAGCTGGCCGGTGGCACGACGTAACCGCCTTCGCCGAGCACCGGCTCGACGAGCAGTGCGGCGGTTTCACCTGGCGCGGTTTGGGTGGCCAGGATGAAGTCGAGCTCCGCCAGGCACCAGCGGCTGGTCTCTTCGGCCTCCCAGCCAAAGCGGTAACTGTAGGGAAACGGCGCCACGAAGACGCCGGGCAGGAGCGGCTGATAACCGGCGCGGTAGATCGTTTTGCTGGTGGTCAGCGCCATCGTGCCCAGCGTACGACCGTGGAAGCTGCCCTGGAAGACGATCACGTTGGGGCGGCCGCTGGCCAGACGCGCCAGTTTGACCGCCCCTTCGACCGCTTCGGCGCCGGAGTTGCTGAAGAAGAACGTGTCGAGCGGTGCCAGCAGCGGGAGCAGTTCGTTGACCAGCGCCAGCATGGGGGGGTGAAAGACGATGTTTGCCTGGCCGTGCAGGAGACGCCCGGCCTGTTCACGGATGGCGGCCACGACGCGGGGATGGCAGTGGCCGGTGTTGGTGACACCGATCCCGCAGGTAAAATCGAGGTAGGGCCGGTCGTCGGCGTCGTACAACAGCGCACCTTCCCCGCGCATGGCGACGATGGTCGTGTAGTGCGACCACACCGGCGACAGGTGGCTGATGGCCGAATCCAGGTAGGTTGTCATACGGTCCTCGTGTACAAGTAACGACCGCTGCAGAGGCGGGAGGAGATTGCAGCCTGGTTGAATGCCCGCCATCCGGTGCCGGGTCAGGAGGTAAGACGTGAGTGGCACGGTGGACGGAGGTTGGGATGATTGGGGAGTATTATATGCATAGGTGAGCGTATAGCCAAATTGATCGAGCAGGTGCAATTGGTATTAATTTGTGGAAGATGGAACAATCACAGGAGACAGAACACATGATCGTACACACCGTGCGAAATTCCCCATAGCTGACTGTTTGTGGTACAATTGCGCAGGGCCTGGAGCAAAACCAAACGGATGTTCAGGACACTTTCAGATCAGGGTGATCTTATGGGGCGCAGAAAGATCGCATTTGGCTGGTACGGTGGTAAGTATAGCCATCTGGAATGGCTGCTCGGCCTTCTTCCGGAGGCTCAACACTATTGTGAGCCGTTCGGTGGATCGGCAGCCGTTCTTCTGAATCGCGCACCTTCACCCGTTGAGACGTACAACGATGTCGACAGCGAAATCGTAAATTTCTTCCGCGCACTACGCGATCATCGAGAAGAGTTGATCTATGCCATTGGCATGACACCGTTCTCGCGCGAAGAATTCACCGAGGCCATCCAAACCAATGGTAACGGCTACGACCTGCCACCGGTGGAACGCGCCAGGCGCTTTTATGTTCGCGCCAGGCAGGTACGTACGGGTCTTGCGCAAACAGCCTCAGTAGGACGGTGGGCGAACTGTCTGCAAACCAGCCGTGCCGGGATGGCGGGGGCCGTTTCACGGTGGCTTGGTAGTGTGGAAGGTCTGGAGTGGATTGCCAGTCGCCTGCTGAGAGTGCAGATCGAACACGATACAGCCATCAACGTCATTCAGCGTTACGACAGTCCTGACACCTTGTTCTATTGTGACCCCCCCTATCCGCACAGCTCCCGCGGCGACTCGAAAGCATATCAATACGAAATGACGGATCTGGAACACATCGAGCTTCACCAGGTCTTGTCGCAAGTAAGAGGCAAGGTTGCCATTTCCAGCTACCACTGTGATCTTATGGACCAGCTCTATGAAGACTGGACCGTGCACGAGGAAGGGTCGAAGAAAGCGCATTCTGTGAAGACTGAGCGGATAGAAGTACTCTGGACGAACTATTAGGACGAAAGGCTGCGCATGCCACGAAAGACCAGAGAAGACCAGGGGTTTGCCTACACCTGCGTAACATACCTCAACCGCCGCTGGCAGGAAACGATCGAACGTTTCGAGACTGCGGCGCCAGCCGAACCTGACAACCCCTTGGGTGAAGATCACCCGCTGATACCACTCATACGCGACTGCTTGAATAGCTCCTCTGTATCCTATCATTACGTCCTGCCAACGCAACTCTTGGCGAAGTGCGTTGATCATAGCCTGGATGCTCATGCATTGCAGGCGGGCTATGCTGTTGCCGGTGCTTTCGACGCGCGGACGGTGGCGCACGATGTTATTGTTCCATTCGATCGAAACAATCATCGGGTCTTGGGCGGTTCTCCAGAGCCGTACGTCAATAACCCCTTGCGTGTGCCAGCGGTGACGCCTGACTATCGCAACAGCCAGAAAGCCAAGGCCGATTGGGACAAACTTGTTGCCGTGCTCGACGCTGTCGAAGAAGACGGCAGTGGAATCTTTGCCCAGCAGGTCTTCGACCAAGTCTTGCATGAGATTTATCGGATGCTGGAAACGGTTGCGGTAACTTATCCAACACCGAATCGCATCAGCCTGGACCAGACGTTCCAGTTGATCCAGCAGTACCTGGCTTCGAAATCCGGTGGCGACCGCATGGAGGTCGTGTGCACGGCACTGTTCCAGACAATTGGCCAACGATTTGGTTTGTTCGATGAAGTGAGACGTGAGAAGGTCAACGCGCCGGATTCACCGTCCGGCATGTCTGCAGATATCGAGTGCCGTTTGCGCGACAGAGTCGTTTTGCTAATAGAGGTCAAAGATCGCAGCTTGACTCTGATTCAATTGGACACCACGTTGGATGCTGCCCGCGCGGCACACATCTCGGAGATTCTGTTCATCGCAGAACAGGGCGAGGATCCCACTGATCGACTGGAGATCACCACACGTGTCGCCAGCGAATATGCCAGCGGGCAAAACATTTATGTGACGGATTTCGCTGATTTCGCCCTGGGAATTCTTATCTTGTTCGGAGAAGATGGGCGGGTAGATTTTCTGCGCGCGGTTGGCCAGGAGCTGGATCGATCGGGCTCTCGCATCGAACACCGAAAGGCGTGGGCTGAGTTCCTGAAAAGAATCTAACCCTTGCTACTGGACTGCTACGGCGGCTGTGACCTACGGCCTGTGTCCACACAGGT
>CAZXQZ010000115.1:0-14371 GCA_964642445.1 uncultured Anaerolineae bacterium | reverse complement strand
CCGCCTTCGGAGCGGCGAATTCCAGCCATAATGCCGGAAGTTATTCTTTTACGATGCCTTAACGAAGAGGAAGGATCGACATGGCCCGTCGCGGCGCAAAACCTGAATTTGCCGTCATTGGCCTGGGCCGGTTTGGCACCAGCCTGGCCTTGAGCCTGATTGCGCGCGGCTACACTGTTTTGGGCATCGACCAGCAGCGCGAGATCGTCCAGCGCCTGGCGGACGAAATCACCCAGACCGTAGCCCTGGACGCCACCGACGAAGATGCCCTGCGCGCAGTGGACATCAAAGCATTCGACACCGTGATCGTCTCGATCAGCGACAACTTCGAGAGCAACATCATGGCCACGGTGATCCTGAAGAGCATGGGGGTGCGCCGCATTATCAGCAAGGCCGCCAACGAGCGACAGCGTGCCATTCTCCTGGCGGTTGGTGCGGACCAGGTCGTGCTGCCCGAGGTCGAATCGGCGCAGCGGCTCGCCACCTTCATCACGTCACCCTGGCTGCTCGATCACGTCGCCTTTGGATCGGGCTACAGCATCTCCGAAGTCAACGTCTCCCCGACCCTGGCCAGCAAAACGCTGCAGGACCTGGCACTGCGCCAGCGTTTTGGCGTCACTGTGCTGGCGGTCCGGCATGGCGACGACCTGGTCGTCTCGCCGCCCGCCGATTATGTCTTCATCGAGGGTGACATCATCGCGGTGCTGGGCACCAATGCCCAGATCAACCAGTTGATGGACTGGCTCACGTGAGCTCCGACCGGTTGCCAGCCCGCCCACCGTGGCAGAGTACGTCACCGCGCCGATTGCTGCGCCCCCCCTCCACGGCCCTGCGCCTGGTCGGTGGACTGGCATTTCTGATCACGGTCGGCACGGTTCTGTTGATGCTGCCAGGCGTTGGTCAGCCAGTTCCCCTGTCCTTCGACGAAGCCTTGTTTACGGCTACCTCCGCCCTGAGCGTGACCGGTCTCTCGATCATGGTGCCGTACGAGCGGCTAACCTTGCTGGGTCAATTCGTTTTGCTCGTCTTGATCCAGATCGGCGGCCTGGGTTTTATGATCTTTGCCACCATCGCGCTGCGCATCATGGGACGCCGGCTGTCGTTTTTCGACCGCCTGGCATTGAGTGATTCGTTGGGTCTGCTGTCGCCGCGTTCGATTGCGCGAATCTCGACGCGCGTGGTGATCGGTGCCCTGATCCTGGAAGGCATTGGCGCTGTACTGCTGTGGATGCATTGGTATCCCCGGCTGGGTCTCGATGCCGGGTGGTACGCGATCTTCCACGCCGTATCGGCCTTCTGTAATGCCGGCTTCGACCTGTTCAGCGGACGCCCCGGATATGCCAGTATTCCTGGGGATTTTGTCAGCCTGTTGATCCTGGGCGCGCTGATTTTCCTGGGCGGACTCGGCATTCCGGTCCTGGGTGACCTGATCTTCCAGCGCAAACGGATTTCCTTGCACACGCGCATTACGCTCATCATCTCGGTCGTGCTGATCGTCGTTGGCGCCGTGGCGCTGCTGATCGGTGAAACCGGCGTGCGGGGCACGATGGCCAACCAGCCCGCGTCTACGGCGGTGTACCTGTCATTTTTCCAATCGGTCTCGGCCCGCACCGCCGGTTTTACACCACTGGCCAACTTTCCCGACCTGCGTCCGGCCAGCCAGTTTATCATTACCATGCTGATGTTCATCGGCTGTGCGCCGGCCTCGATGGGGGGTGGGATCACCACCGGTACGGTTGCTGTGTTGGCGATCACGCTGTGGGGTTATGTGCGCCGCCTGCCAGCACCGGTTGTCGGCGGGCGTACGCTGAGCACAAAGTCGGTTCAGCGCGCCGTCGCGGTACTGGCCACGTCGATCATCGTCGTTGGGCTGGCCACCTGGCTGATCCTCATCACGCACCCGGCCGCGCGCCTGGAAGAAGCCCTGCTCGAAGTCGTATCAGCCTTTGCCACGACCGGTTTGTCGCTGGCGTTTACCGACGACCTCAACTTCTTCGGGCAGGTGATCATCATGCTGATGATGTTCTGGGGACGCCTCGGTGCCCTGACCATCGTCCTGGCCCTGGCACAGCGTTCACATTCGCAGCCGGTTTATTACCCTGAGGAACAGCTGTACGTCGGGTAGCGGCGCCTGGAGCTCAAGCTCCAGGCTCACAGCTGAAGTCGGCTGAAAGCCGACTGGGTTTTCCACATGTATCCCGCTCATTGTGCCAGCCATTGGCCGGCCTGTCCCGGGATGTTGGCCAGGGGACCACGCACGGTCGTGCAGGGCGGCAGGGAATCGATGAACTGCTGGCCGTAGTTCTTGCTCAACACGCGGCGGTCGAGCACGATGCAGACACCGCGATCGGTTTTGCTGCGGATGAGCCGGCCAAACCCCTGCCGAAAGCGCAGAATCGCATCGGGCACGGCGTAGCTGAGAAACGGCTCGTCGAAGGTCTCGCTGCGTGCGGCAAAGACGGGATCGTTGGGCACGGCAAACGGCAGGCGCACGATCACCAGGCAGCTCAAGGCCTCGCCGACGATGTCCACCCCTTCCCAGAAGCTGCGTGTGCCCAGCAGCACCGCCCGCTCGGCGCTTTTGAAGTTCTCCATCAGCTGGCGGCGCGAGGTACCACCCCCCTGTTCGTAGACCACGATGTCGTCCAGCGCCAGCAGCGGTGCAATCACGCCGTGGGTCCGTTTGAGCTGGTTGTAAGCCGTGAACAGAACCAACATCCGCCCCCTGGTGGCGCGGGCCGTCTCGACGATCGTGCGCTCGACGGCGGTTTGATACCCGGCGGCGTTCGGTTCGGGCACGTCGGTTGGCAGGTAGAGCAGGGTAGAGGCCGTGTAGTCGAAGGGTGATCCCACGGCCAGGGCCTGCTCGTCCTCCATGTGCAGCCGCTCGGCCAGGAAATCGAAGGAGCCGGCGGTACGCAGCGTGGCCGAGGTCAAGATCACCGCTTCTTTGCTGCGCAGAAAGTGCTGCTCGACCAGGCCGCCGACGTGCAGCGGTGCGGCGTGCAGCGACAGGCGCAGCAGGGGATCGGCGGGGGCGCGCTCGTTTTCGGCGGTCTGTCCGATCCAGTAGATGCCGTTGGCGTCGGGTTTGGAAATGAGTGCCGTCACCTGGGCATCCAGCTCGCGCAGGTGGCGGCCGGCTGCGCCGAGGTCGGTAGCCAGGGCCTCGAAGCCGCTCGGGCTCTGCTGCGCGACGATGCTGCACGCCGCCTGCAGGCGCTCGACCGCTTCGGCGGCCTGGCGCAGGTGCAGAGCCAGGTTCTCCCACTGAATCTCCACCCGATCCCACATCGGCTGGGCACGCGTGCCCGACGTCAGGCGCACGCGCGCATCGTAGTGGCTCGTGTCCTGGCCTGTCTCGGCAATGAAGCCGTGCAGCGTGCGCCAGAACTCGGGCAGCCGCACGCGACAGGCCTCGATTTCCTCGTGGGCACGCGCCACCCACAGCAGGGCCTGGTCACGCATACCGGGGCCCAGGTCGAGCAGAGACGCCTGGGTGCTGCTCAACAGGCCGCTGCGCCCGCCGGCGGCCGGCTGCAGCTCGTTGAGCAGGCCATTGAAGGCCAGGCTGTTCAGGGAAAAGCCCAGCTGCTGTGTGATGGCATCGACCAGGTGATGGGCTTCGTCGATCACCAGGTGCTGGTAACCGGGCAGCACCCGGTTGTCCGCCACGACGTCGCTCAGCAGGAGGGCGTGGTTGACGATGATCACGTGACCGCCCTCGGCCTCGGCCCGTGCCCGGTAGAAGAAGCAGGGCCCGCCTTCCAGCTCCTGGCAGTGATTGGGGGTGCACAGATCACGGTCGGCGCAGATGCGGTTCCACGCCGTCTGTTCGCCGTTGTTGATGAAGCGCAGCTCATCACGATCGCCGGTCTGTGTGTACTGCAGCCAGATCAGGCCGCGCACCACCATGCGCAGCTCGTCGTCGTTGAGGTCGTTGCGCGTGCGCAGGTGGTTGAAACGACGTGGGCAGAGATAGTTGCTGCGTCCCTTGACAAGGGCGGCCGTGAAGGGCGCGGGCAGCAGCTGCTGCAGGTCGGGGATATCTTTGAGAAAGAGCTGATCCTGCAGGTTGATCGTGTTCGTCGAAACGACGACGCGTTTGCCATTCTGTACGGCGTACTGCACGGCGGGCAGCAGGTAGGCCAGCGATTTGCCGGTGCCGGTGCCCGCTTCCACCAGCAGGTGTTCGCCGCGGTTCAAGGCCTGGGTCACGGCGCGCAGCATGTCGACCTGTTGGGGGCGGTATTCGTAACCCGGAAAGACAGTGGCGGCCGGCCCGGCCGGTGCCAGCAGGGCCGCCAGTGCTTCCTCATCCACCGGCTGCGTGGCGTGACGTGGGTGCAGCGGTTCCGGCAGCTCGCCGCTGGTCCAGGTGGCACGGCCGGGCACCACCTGGCGGCCGCGACGGGCAGGGGTGCCCGGTGCCTGGGTGGCGGCGCGGCTCATCATCTCGCGGAACAGCGGCGCCAGGGGCCACGGGCTGCGCCCGCTCAATTTGACGATCTCGCTCAGCAGCTCGAGCGGCAGCCGGCTGCCGTAATCGACCAGGGCCAGGAACAGGCTCATGCTGGCTCGCGCATCGGCCAGGGCGCGGTGCGCATCGGGCAGCTGAATGTCGAAAGTCGCGGCCAGGTTGCCCAGCGTGTAACGGTCCTGGCGGGGCAGCAGCAGCGAGGCCAGCTCGAAGGTGTCGACGGCCGGGTTGTCGTGGTACAGCCCGCGCGCCTGCATGAAGCCCAGGTCGAAGCCCACGTTGTGGCCCACAACCGGCAGCGTGCCGATGAAGCGGGTCAGCTCGTGGCCGACGTGGCGTAGGGAAGGCGCATCGGCGACGTCGGCGTCACTGATGCCGGTGAGCTGCGTGATCTTCAGCGGAATAGGCCGTCCCGGATTGACCAGGGAGGTCCATTCGGCCACGACACGACCGTCTATCAGCTTGACACAGCCGATTTCGATGATGGCATCGCGTTCGGCCTCCAGACCGGTCGTTTCCAGGTCCAAGGCCACGCACGAGAGGGACATAGATTGTGCTCATTTCTAGGCGTCGATGTGCCGTGCGTGAAACACGAGGGTTGCTGCCGCGTTACCCTGCCGCCCAGCACCATGAACCGCAGAATCTGGATGTGCGCACTGACAGCGTATTGTAGCGCACATCGGGTCAGGTGGCGAAATCTTGACGACGCCGCACGGTTCCCGGAGCCTCTCCGAATCACCGGATATACGTCTCAATAAGGCGCCTGGGGACAGTTGTTCGGATAGGCTCCCAGGTACAGTTGGGAAAAACGGAATATCGCCCAATAGATTTAACATTTTTCGACAATAGGTGTATAATCAGCGTGTCGATTTAAGCACATTCTTCTCATGACACTCAACTGCGCGGTGTGGCGCAGCGAGCCAACCACGATCTGGCCCACAGATCGAACGTCCCTGCCAATGACGAGCCAAGGGAGGTGGTATATCCTCACAGAACAACATCCTAAACAGTTTTTGCGTTCCGATCTGCACGATATTCAACAAGAGTTACCAAGGAGAGAGAAATGAATCGTAAGCCCTACGGGTTGGTCCTCGTGACTATCCTCGTATTAGCATCGATGCTGCTGGCAGCCTGCGGCAGCACTGCACCTACCACCACGGCCCCGGCCGAGACACCAGCCGATGCTGAACCAACCGCCGAAGTAGTGGATGGTGCGGGTGGCAGTGTTGGCATCGTACTGCCGACGAAGGATGAGCCGCGCTGGCTGCAGGACGAGGCGCGTTTCAAGGATGCGCTGACGAAGGCGGGTTACGACGTCGAGATTCTGTTCAGCCAGGGCAGTTCGGCGACGGAGAAGGCGAACGTCGAGTCGTTGATCAGCAAGGGTGTGAAGGTGCTGATCATCACCCCGCACGACGGGACGGCGGCAGCTGCGGCGGCCGAAGCGGCGCGTGAGGCGGGCGTGAAGGTGATTTCGTACGACCGTCTGATCCGCGATACGGACGCGGTGGACTACTACGTGACGTTCGACAGCGTGGCGGTAGGTGAGGCCTGGGGCCAGTACCTGATCGACAATGCGACGGGGACGGGGAACAACCTGTACCTGTACGCCGGTGCGCCGACGGACAACAATGCCTTCCTGTTCTTCGAGGGTGCCTGGAACAAGCTGCAGCCCAAGATCGCCGACGGCACGTTCGTCATCCAGAACTCGAGCGAAGCTGTCGCCCTCCAGGACAAGGCCGAGCTAACCCGCGACGAGATGGCGGCGATCATCAACCAGGTGACGACGCAGTGGGACTTCAACACGGCCAAGAACCTGGCCGAGGCCAACCTGACGGCGGCTGATGCGGCTGCCAAGGGCAAGGTCTTCATCGCCGCACCGAACGACGGCACGGCCCGCGCCATTGCCGACGTCTTCGCCGCTGACGGCGACGTGACCGAGTACTTCATCACCGGTCAGGATGCCGAGAAGGCCTCGGTGCAGTACATCGCCGATGGCAAGCAGCAGATGACGGTTCTCAAGGACGTGCGCACCCTGGTCGATGACGCCATCACGGCAGCCGTCGCCTTCCTCAGCGGTGGCACACCCGAACAGACGAACACGTACAACAACGGTGTCGCCGACATTCCGGCCAAACCGTCGGCGATCGTGACCGTCACCCAGGACAATCTCAAAGAAGCGATCTGCGATTCTGGCTACTACGATTGCGCCGAGTTCACCGGCATCGAGTAAGCGGTAGATCATCTCTGCAAGAATAGTGATGGGGTTCCATCACTATTCTTGCTATCACGGCGTGTTCGATTGGCACGTCGTGCGCCTGTCGAAGTTCGAACATCGGAAGTCTCCCGCCTGCAGCCGAACCATACCCTGGCCTGTCGTTTGTTGCCAGCTCGTGTGTTTGGTTCTGTGCTGCGAGACTTCCGATGTTTTTGGAATGATTCCTTCCTTTATTCTTCACTCTATAGGAGAAGCCGCTATGGCCGATCGACCTCCAATTCTAGAGATGAGAAACATTATCAAGGAATTTCCGGGCGTCAAAGCGCTGAACAACGTCACCTTCAGCGTGGCGGCCGGTGAGATTCACTGTCTGGTCGGCGAAAATGGCGCTGGCAAATCGACGCTCATGAAAGTGCTGAGCGGGGTCTATCCGCACGGCTCGTACGGGGGTGACATCCTGTTCAATGGGGAGGTGCAAAAGTTCTCAGGCATCGCCGACAGCGAAAGGGCTGGGATTGCCATCATCTACCAGGAGCTTGCCCTGGTCCCCGACATGACGGTCTACGAAAACATCTTCGTGGGCAACGAGATCAAAAAGGGTTTTCGCATCGACTGGAACGAGACGATTCGGCGCGCCAACGAGGCCATTCAACGCGTACGCCTCAACGTCAACCCGGGCACCAAAGTCAAAGAACTGGGTGTTGGCAAACAGCAGCTGATCGAGATCGCCAAGGCGTTGAGCAAAGAAGTGAAGCTGCTGATCCTGGACGAGCCAACGGCTGCGCTCAACGAGGATGACAGCGACAACCTGCTCGACCTGATTCGCGAGCTCAAACAGAACGGCGTGACCTGCATCATGATTTCACACAAGCTGAAAGAAGTGATTGCGATTGCCGACACGGTCACGGTGCTGCGCGACGGTCAGACCATTTGCACCCTGGATGCACACAAAGGTGAAGTGTCCGAATATGTGCTGATCAAGCACATGGTCGGGCGCGAAATCAACAATATCTACCCCACCCGCCAACGCAATCTCTTCAAAACAACCGCCGCCGCCGTCGAAGCCGCCAAAGCGGCCGGCGTCAAGGTCATTTCGTACGACCGCATGATCACCGATACCGCAGCCATCGACTACTACGTGACCTTCGACAGCGTCGCTGTGGGCGCGCAGCAGGCGCAGTACCTGGTCGATCATGCCACCGGTAAGGGCAATCCGCTGTACCTGTACACCGGTGCGGCAACCGACAACAACGCCTTTTTCTTCTTCGAGGGTGCGTGGGGTGTGCTGCAGCCCAAGATTGTCGATGGCACGTTCGTCATCAAAAATTCGAGCCAGGCCGTCAGCCTGCAGGCCAACCCTCGCCTGACCCGCGAACAGCAGAGCGCGATCTTTGGCCAGGTGACCACGAACTGGGACGGTCACACCGCCAGGAACCTGGCCCAATTCAACCTGAACACCGCCGCGGCAGCCGACAAAGGCCATGTCTTTATCCTTGCGCCGAACGATAATACCGCCCGCGCGATTGGCGATGAGTTTGCGGCCGACCCGGACGTCAAGAGCTTCCTGATCACCGGCCAGGACGCCGAGGAACCCTCGGTGCAGTACATCCTGGATGGCAAACAGTCGATGACCGTCTTCAAGGACGTTCGCACCCTGGTCCAGGCCACAGTGGACGTTGCTGTGTCCCTGCTCAAAGGTCAGTCACCGGCTGTCAGCGGAACGTTCAACAATGGTGCCATCGACGTTCCAACCCTGCAGGCGCCGGTCACCTCGCTCGACAAGACGAGTGTCAAAGCCGCCGTCATCGACTCCGGTTATTATCAGGTGAGTGCTGCGACCCGGCCCGCGAGTGCAGCGGCGTCTTCCGGCAAACTGGCCGTAGGGGTCGTTCTGCCCACCACCGACGAGCCGCGCTGGGTTCAGGATCAGAAGCGTTTCCAGGATGCCTTCAAAGCGGCCGGCTACGACGCCGAGATTCTCTTCAGCCAGGGTGATGCCGGCCGGGAGAAAACGAACGTCGAGGCCCTGCTGGCCAAAGGGATCAAAGTCCTCGTCATCTGCCCGCAGGGCGGCGGCGAAGTGGTGCTCGAGGTCAAGAACTGGACCGCGTACGACCCGGCCGTTGGGCGAACCATCCTCAAGGACGTCAACTTCAACGTCAAAAAGGGCGAAATCGTCGGCTTTGCCGGGTTGATGGGGTCGGGACGCACGGAGCTGGCGCTTAGCCTGTTCGGCAATCCCAAGGGGTATCGCCTCAACGGTGAGATGTTCGTACGCGGCAAACCGGGGCACTTCAAACATCCGAAGGATGCCATCAAGGGGGGCATGGCGTACGTGACCGAGGACCGCAAGGGGGCTGGCCTGATCCTGATCCAGGATGTGAAGCAGAACATCACACTGGCCAATCTGCGCGAAATTGCCCGGCGGTCCGTCGTGGATGGCAACGTCGAGGTGCAAATTGCCGAGCAGTACCGCCGCTCGCTCAACATCAAAACACCGACCGTCGAGCAGAGAGTCGGCAACCTCAGCGGCGGCAACCAGCAGAAGGTCTCGTTGGGCAAATGGCTCTTCGTCAAGCCCAACCTGCTGATCCTTGACGAGCCGACGCGTGGCATCGACGTAGGCGCCAAGTACGAGATTTATACGATTATGACCCAGCTCGTGCAGGAAGGCATGAGCATCATCATGATCTCGTCAGAACTGCCTGAGGTCCTGGGGATGAGCGACCGGGTGTACGTGGTTTCTGCCGGCCGCATTTCTGGCGAACTACCCATCGAAGAAGCAACTCAAGAAAAAATCATGCAGATGGCTACCAATTAAGGAGGCTCACCATGTCTTCTGCCACACAATCGCAGGAAGCAGGCCATTCGTTTTTTGGCGATCTGCGACGGGTGCTGGGTCAGAATATCCGCCAGTATGGCATGTTCATTGCGTTGTTCGTGATCTGGATATTCTTCTATTTCTCAACCGACGGCCTCTTCCTCACCTCGCGCAATATCAGCAATCTGCTGAATCAGACCGGTTACATCGCCGTGCTGGCCGTCGGCGTGACGCTGATCATCGTGATCCGGCACATCGATCTGTCCATCGGCTATCTGCTGGGCTTCCTCGGCGCGATCGCAGCCATTGCCCTCAAGGAGTGGGGTTTGCCGGTTTGGTTGGTGATTCCGGCCGTGCTGCTACTGGGCACCGTACTCGGCACCATCCCGGCATTCATGGTCGCCAACCTGGGCATCCCGGCCTTTGTGGCGACGCTGGCCGGGTGGTTGGTCTATCGTGGTTTGTTGGTGGTCGTGCTCTCCGGCACGGGAACCATCATCATTGCGGATGAGTTCTTCAACGCCATCGGCAACGGTTACATCCCCGACATCGTCCCACCGGGCAGCTTCATGATCAATGGAGCCCCTGTTCACGTATTGACGATGATCCTCGGTCTGCTCGCCATCGTCTGGTACATCTTCAGCCAAATCCGTGGCCGCCGCAAGAAGCAAGCCTACAACTTCGAGGTCTTACCCAACGGCCTGTTTATCATGCAGCTGGTTTTTGTGTCGATCCTGGGCGTTCTGGCGACCTGGATCCTGGCCGGTTATAACGGCATGTCCTGGACGGTGGTGATCATGCTGTTCGTGGTCGCCATCTATCAGTTCATGACTACCCAGACCGTTCTGGGCCGGCACATCTATGCGGTCGGTGGAAATCCGGAAGCGGCACAGTTGAGCGGTATCAACGTCAAGCGCATCACCTACATCGTGTTCTGTTCGATGAGCATGCTGGCGGCGGTCGCTGGCATCATGTTTGCCTCCCGTCTGCGGTCAGCCTCACCCCAGGCCGGCGCCGGGTTCGAGTTGGACGCCATCGCAGCGGCGTTCATCGGTGGTGTCTCAGCCGCCGGTGGCGTGGGCAGCATCGTTGGCTCCTTGATCGGTGCGCTGGTGTACGTATCGCTGACCAACGGCATGAACCTGATGGGCACCGGCAGCGACGCCCAGAACATCGTCAAAGGTGTCGTGCTCGCCCTGGCCGTGATCTTCGACGTGGCAACCCGCAGCCGCGCGAAATAGCTCATTCGTACGAATGCAGCCGAGCCGATAACCACCAAGTGCACCAAGACACCAAGATTCGAGTTGATCAATCTTGGTGCCTTGGTGGTCTTGGTGGTTTCCATTTGCCGGGCTAATGGACACAAAAAAGGGCACACTGCCATGCACAATCTAACCCTCTCCGAGCTGCAGGCCGCGCAGGCTGCGGGTGAGATGACAGCACGCGAGTTGGTGCGGCTGTACCTGGCGCGGATCGAGCTGCTGGACCGTCAGGGGCCGCGGCTGCGGTCGGTGATGGCGATCAACCCGGCCGCGGTCGCCGCGGCCGCGGCGCTGGATGGCGAGCGAGTGACCCGTGGGCCGCGCAGTTTGCTGCATGGGATGCCCATCCTGCTCAAGGACAACATCGACTCGGCCGACGCCGTGCCCACGACAGCCGGCTCGTTGGCATTGGCCAATCATTTTGCTGCGCGTGATGCCCCGCTGGCGGCGCGTCTGCGAGCGGCCGGTGCAGTGCTCCTGGGCAAGGCCAATCTCAGCGAATGGGCCAACTTCCGCTCGACGCGCTCGATCAGCGGTTGGAGCAGTGTGGGCGGACAGGTGCGTAACCCCTATGCGCTCGACCGCAGCCCCAGCGGGTCGAGCTCCGGCTCGGCGGTAGTGGTGGCGGCCGGGCTGTGTGCGGCGGCGATCGGCACCGAAACCGATGGTTCGATCGTCTCGCCGGCCGCCGCCAACGGGCTGGTGGGCCTCAAACCGACCGTGGGCCTGGTCAGCCGCACCGGCATCGTGCCGATTGCGCACAGCCAGGACACCGCCGGTCCCATGACCCGCTGCGTGCGTGATGCCGCGATCTTGCTCAGCGTGCTGGCCGGTCCCGACCCGGCCGATCCTGCGACCGCCGCAGTCGACGCGCATACGCCGCACGACTACACCCAAGACCTGGCCGGAACCGACCTGCACGGTGTGCGCCTCGGTGTCGTGCGTGGACTGGCGCGCACGCACGAACAGGTCGAGCCGCTGTTCGATGCCAGCCTGGACGTACTGCGCAAGCTGGGTGCTGAACTCGTCGATCCGGTGACGCTGACGGTGACGCCTGAGCTGGACGACGCCGAATACCTGGTGCTGCTGTACGAGTTCAAGGCCGACCTCAACGCCTACCTGGCCACGGTGGGACCCGGCGCTGCCGTGCACTCACTGGCCGAGCTGATTGCCTTCGACGAAGCCCATCGGGCGCAGGTCATGCCGTTGTTTGGGCACGACATCTTGCAGCTGGCGGAGAGCAAGGGCTCGCTGGACGAACCGTCGTATCTCACCGCCCTGGCGACGTCACAGCGGCTGGCGCGGCAGGAGGGTATCGATGCGGCATTGGATACCCATGGGGTACAGGCGCTGATCGCACCCACCAGTGGTCCCGCCTGGCTGATCGATCCGGTCAATGGGAACTGCGCCGGGGGTGGCTGCTCGACCCTACCCGCGGTTGCCGGCTACCCGCACATTACCGTACCGATGGGGTTTGTGCGAGGGCTGCCGGTGGGGCTTTCGTTTTTTGCCGGCGCGTGGCAGGAGCCGCTGCTGCTGCGGGTGGCGCATGCGTTCGAGCAGGTGGTACGGGTTTGGCGGCCGCCGTCGCTCAGGGTGACGGCGGCATTGAATGAGTGAAATGTCACCAGGATAATCACGCTTGACGTTAATCACGTCATGTGTTACTATGCTACCATGATAGTCTCGTTCAAGTGCTCTGACACGGAGGCTCTTGCGAATGGCCGGCGGGTCAAACGTTTCGTGAACATCGAGACCATGGCGCGACGCAAGCTCCGACAACTGCAGATCGCAGGACGACTGGAAGATCTCCCCGTGCCACCGGGTAATCAACTCGAAGCGCTCCAGGGCGATCGTGCTGGACAGCACAGCATCCGCGTGAATGATCAGTACCGGGTCTGTTTTCGCTGGACTGCCGCTGGCGCAGAGGACGTCGAAATTGTGGACTATCATTGAGGGGGTAAACCTATGGACAAACTCAAGCCTGTCACACCCGGTGAGTTGTTGCGCGAGGAGTTTCTCGTGCCAATGGGCATCTCGCAGTATCGTCTCGCCAAGGAAATCGGGGTGCCAGCGCAGCGCATCAGTGAGATTATCGCGGGGAACCGTGCGATCACTGCTGATACTGATCTGCGCCTGTGCCGGTTTTTCGGATTGTCGAACGGTTATTGGCTGCGCGCACAGGCAGCTTACGACACTGAAGTAGCTGAGGAAGCGCTCACTGAAACGCTGCAGAAAATCAGACCGTGGCAGGGGCCACCCATGCCGCGGCCAATCCCGGCGTCACGCCGATGAAACAGTGAATGGTTAGGGCTGGGTGCCACCCTCGCCCTGTCTGAACTCAATGATGGCGACCAGCATGAAGTACATGGCCGCCAGGCATAGGGCAAACAGCGCTGAGAACACGAACGTCGGGGCGTTGGCCACGGGGTGGCGCACCAGGTGGGCGATGTCGAGCAGCAGACCGGAGGGGTTGGCCAGCACGTCCCAGCTGTTCCAGCGTGGAAAACGTCCGAGGTATACGCCGAAGCCGCTGAGTGCCAGGACCCCCAACGCGAACAACCAGCTGATCGTCACCCCGGCCGAGCGCCGTACGAGTGACTGCATCAAGTACAGCGAAATCAGCCCCAGGAAGGCACCTGTCCAGGCAAAGCTGATCAGCAGGATCAGGTCGTACCACAGGGGCACGTTGCCCCGCGGCTGCAGGTGCAGGATATCGGTCAGGATGTAGGGCGCGTTCGGAAAAAAGAGCAGCCAGAAGACCAGGCAGGGTAGCACGAGCAACCAGTCTTGCCAGCGGCCACGGCGGCCCAGGTTGTAGGCCAGCAGGGCGCCCAGCATCGGCAGCCAGGCCAGGAACAGGTTCCAGACCAGGCCCGAGTAGCCGGTGCTGCGAGCGTAGACGGCGCGCACCGCCAGCTGCACCAGGCAGACCGCCGTGGCAAAGGCGAGCGCTGCGATCACCGCCATCTGCCGGCGGTGTGTAGTCACCAGGCGAGTCACGAACGTCATCACCACCTCCTGCCCAAGACCGTTTTCTCTCAACGATGGCATGATATGCGTGTAGACGCTCATCGACTGAGTTTGGTTCACGAAGGTTCGCACCTGATTTGTTTGACAGTGGCCGTGAATCGTTGTACCATGAAACCAGGTGAATGCCTGGCCTGACCCGCACCGGGTGACAACGTGCGGGCAGGCGTCGAACGATGAAAGGATTTCCTCATGGATAAAAAGACGCTGATCGAACACTTGAACAATGATCTGGCCGGCGAGCTCGGTGCGATCATTCAGTACCTGACCTACGCTGCCAAGGCAAGCGGGCCCTTCCGCCCGCAGCTGGTGCAGTTCTTCATGGCCGAAGTGCCGGACGAGCAGCTGCACGCCCAGTTCCTGGCCAACAAGATCGTTGCCCTGGGGGGCGAACCCGTCACCCAGCCGCGTCCCGTGCCGGTAGCCAAAACCAACCGCGAGATGCTCGAAGCAGTGCTGGTCGCCGAACGACAGGCGACCCGGGACTACACCCAGCGCGCCGAAGAGGCCGCCGAATACGGTGACAAAGGGCTCCAGGTCCAGCTCGAAGACATGGTCCT
>CAZXQZ010000114.1:0-14405 GCA_964642445.1 uncultured Anaerolineae bacterium | reverse complement strand
CCCCATCCCCTACCCTCGCGCAAGCCGCTCGGCCAACCCTGTGTAGCGCGCTGCGACGCGGTTGTTGCGTACGGCGATGGCGATGGCACGGGGTGAGCCGACGATAACCACCAGCTGGCGTGCCCGCGTGACGGCGGTGTAGAGCAGATTGCGCTGCAGCATCATGTAATGTTGGGTCAGCAGCGGAATGACGACCGCCGGGTATTCGGAGCCCTGGGCTTTGTGCACGCTGATGGCGTAAGCCAGCACCAGCTCGTCCAGTTCGAGGAAGCTGTAGTCCACCGTGCGGCCGTCCATGTCGACCGTCAGCACCTGTTCGACCGGTCTCAAGCGTACGATGTCGCCCACGTCGCCGTTGAAAACGTCCTTCTGGTAGTTGTTGCTCATCTGCATGACCCGATCACCCAGGCGAAAGATGTGTCCCCCCACGCGCTTCTCCGGCTTGTGCGGATCGGCCGGGTTGAGGGCGGTCTGCAGCAAGGTGTTCAGATTGCTGACCCCTGCCGCTCCCCGGTGCATTGGGCTCAGGACCTGGATCGCGGTGGGCGCCAGGCCGAAGCGGCGCGGGATGCGCTGCGTTACCACCTCGACGACCAGCGCGGCCGCCCGTTCGGCATCCTCGGCTTTGAACAAAAAAAAGTCGCGCGCACGTTCGGGGTGCCATTCCGGCATCTCCCCACGGTTGATGCGGTGGGCATTTTCGATGATGTAACTACCGCTGGCCTGCCGGAAGATGGTCTCCAGGCGCACGACGGCCGCCACGCCCGACTCGATGATGTCGCGCAGCACGTCGCCGGCGCCGACACTGGGCAGCTGATCGACATCCCCCACCAGCAGCAGATGGGCACCGTTGGGAATGGCTCGCAGCAGATGATTGGCGAGCAGCAGGTCCAGCATAGATGCTTCGTCGACAATGATCATGTCCGCGTCGAGGGGATTCTGGTCGTGCCGCTGGAACAGCATGCCCCCGCCCGGTTTGAACTCCAGCAGCCGGTGGATTGTCTTGGCGGAGCGGCCGGTGGCTTCGCTGAGGCGTTTGGCGGCGCGCCCGGTGGGCGAGGCGAGCAGGTAGGTGTGACCGGTGGCCTCGAGGATGCGAATGACCGTTTCCACGGTGGACGTCTTGCCGGTTCCCGGACCGCCGGTCAGCACGGTCAGCCGGCGGGTCAAGGCGGCTTCGACAGCGGTGCGCTGGGGAGGTGCCAGCACCACGCCGGTTTGATGTTGGGCGACACCAAAGGCGTGCGTCCAATCGAAGCGCTGGAACTGCCACAGCCGGTCGATCGGTGCCTCCTGCAGGCGGTGCAGCCGGCCAGCCACACCGATCTCACCATAGTAGAACGGCATCAGATAGACGGCCCGCTCCTCCTCGAGCACCAGGGTCTCGGGTGGGGTACTGGCGTAGGTGATCGTGTCCTGTTGCGTAGTGATGCCGGTGTGCGCGGTCAAATCCTCGACGTGGATGTCCTCTTGCTGCTGCAGATCGGTCAGGGCGTTGGCCGGCAGCGTGGCCGGCACTTCCAGGAGGGTGGCGGTGGCTTCGATGAGCTCGGACTGGGGTACGTAGACATGGCCATCGTCGGCGCGCTGGCTCAGGACGTACGTCACGCCCGCTGCGGCGCGTGCCGGTGAATCGAGGGCCAGGCCCAAATCGCGCGCGATCCGGTCGGCCGTGATGAAGCCGATGCCGGGTATGTCACGCGCCAGGCGGTAAGGGTCCTGGCGCACGGTGTTCACCGACGCGTCCCCGTAGTGCCGGTAGATCTTGACCGCCAGCGCTGTGCTAATCCCATGTTCTTGCAGAAACAGCATGACGTCGCGAATGGCCCGCTGTTCCCGCCAGGCGGCCTGGATCATGTCGGCGCGTTTGGGGCCAACCCCGGGTACATCACGCAGGCGGGCCGGCGATTCGTCGATGATACGCAGCGAATCGGCCCCAAACTGGCGCACGATGCGCCGTGCCGTCACCGGGCCGATCCCTTTGATCAGGCCGGAGCCCAGGTACTTCTCGATGCCGGCGGCTGTGGCGGGCAGCTTGAGCCGGAAGCCATCGACGCGAAACTGCCGGCCGTACTGGGGATGGGATGCCCACTGGCCGGAGACCTGGATGTGCTCGCCGACGTTGATTCCCATCATGTTGCCGATCAGGGTGACCGTGTACGACTTGCCTTCCGGCGTCAGCTGGGCGACGGTATAGCCGTTCTCTTCGTTATGAAACGTGATGCGCTCGACAGTTCCGGTGAGATGGTCCATGGCTCAAAATGGGCGCTTGACGCCACCTTGAAACTACGTTACACTGCTATTGGAGTAGGACGCACGATAACGCTCGATCAATGGCTACCGTCGTAGCAAGTGACCCACTCGTTGGAGCATCAGCACGGAGGCTTCTCCCATGTACGAAGTGATTGTCGTCGGCGCACGCTGCGCGGGTGCACCAACGGCGATGCTGCTGGCCCAAAAAGGCTACCGCGTGCTGCTCCTCGATCGAGCCACCTTTCCCAGTGACATCATGAACAGCCACTACGTCCGCCAGCGTGGCGTTGTCTATTTGCAGCGCTGGGGACTGCTGCCGGCGGTGGCAGCCAGCAACTGCCCGCCCGTACGCGAGATTCTTATCGACCTGGGTGACTTTCCGCTGCGCGGCCGTCCGCAGTTCCTGGAAGGAATCGACGGCGAATATGCACCGCGTCGCATCTTTCTTGACAAAATCCTGGTCGACGCGGCGGTGGCAGCAGGGGTCGAGCTGCACGATGGTTTTGCTGTGCGCGAAATTCTCACCGCGGGTGATCGTGTGACCGGCGTCAGCGGCCGGCCGCGCGGGGGCGCCACAGTGACACTGCGCGCGCCCCTGGTCGTGGGGGCGGACGGCCTGCACTCCCTGGTTGCCAGCACGGTGCAGGCTCCCACCTACCGCGCGCGGCCCATCCTGACGTGCAGCTACAACAGCTACTGGAGCGGGATAGCCGTCACCGGTTTGGAGGTGTACCTGCTGCCGCGTGCCGGGCTGGTGATGGCCTTCCCGACCAACGACCACCTGACCTGCCTCACTGTGCAGTGGCCGATCGATCAGTTTCAACAGGTGCGTTCTGACCTGGCGACCCACTTCATGACCATGATCGATCGCCTCCCCGACCTGGCGGCGCGCGTGCGGGCGGGTGAGCGTGAAACACGCTTTATGGGATCGGCCGACCTGCCCAACCTCTTTCGTAAGCCGCACGGTCCGGGTTGGGCCCTGGTGGGCGATGCCGGTTACCACCGTGATCCGGCGACGGCCAGTGGTATCAGCGATGCCTTTCGTGATGCGGAGCTGTTGGCTGCCGCGATCGACGATGGCCTGGCTGGTCGCCGGCCGCTCGAGGCGTCCCTGGCCGCCTACGAACAGCAGCGGAACGCCGCGGCCCTGCGTGGGTACGAAGAAGCGTGCCAGTTTGCGACCCTCGCACCTCCCACACGCGGCACACGCGAGCTGCGGGCGGCGCTGGCCGGCAATCAGGCTGAGATCGATCGTTTCCTGACCATGTTCGTCGGCACGACGCCCGCGGCTGATTATTACGCACAGGCCAATCTGCAGCGTATTCTGAACCGTTGAAGGCTCATTCCTCACGATTTGCCCACTTCTCCAGCCAGGTCAGCAGCAGCCACAGAAAAATCAGGATACCCGACCCCGCCAGCAGGCAGATGAGTCCAGTGGCCGCGGCCCACCCACCGTACACCATGCCAATAAGCACAGCCCCCACGATCAACAAGAATGCGATGACGGCGATAAAAAGGCGGCGTTCGCTGTCGCGCTGCTGGCGGCGGGTGTTGGTCGGTTTGTTGGGTGCCATGACTTATGCCACCCTCCAGCGCATTTCGTGCTGGCGTTCTACCACGTAGTATCCGAGCGCGGCAAAGACCGGGTTCCACGCGCTTTCCACTGGCTCATTGACCAGGGTTGCGGTGGTGCCCAGGTGGCGCAGATGCAGTCCTTGCAGCAGCTCACGCCCGGCGCTGCGCACGTTGGCGCCGGGGGCTGCGCCGACATCGAGCAGCCGCAGCTGGTTAGGCTCGGCCACGCGGAACAGGCAGTAGGCCTGCGGGGCACCATCGTCATCCGCCACACAGGCAGCCTGGACATCACCGGCCAACTGGCGCATGGAGGCAGCTGCGCGCTGCCAGCACGGCGCCGTGTTGTGCCAGGTGGGGCTGTGCGCCACCGCCCAGGCGGGGTCGACGGGCTGGGGCTTGTGGAAAGGGTCGGGCAGCGCGCCCTGCTCGGCACTGCGCTGCCACACCAGCAGCTCGCGCTGGATCGAGAAGCCCAATCCCAGGTACAAGTTGAGTGCCGGGGTGTTGCGCGTCAGCACCTCCAGGTCCAATGTCTCCAGGTTGCAGGTGCGCGCCAGCCTTTGTACGTACTGCATCAGGCGCTGGCCAATGCCCTGGCGGCGCGACGCCGGGACCACGGCCACACTGCCAACCCAGCCGCGTGACCCGCGCACGCCCAGCAGCGCAACACCCACAGCTTCTCCCGCGTCGTAGGCCACGGTCGAACCGTCCAGGTCGATATCCCAGGCGAGTAGGGAGGAGGCGACCTGCGCTTCCGTCCGCTGCGCCGGGACGAAGTAATCGGCGTAACCGGCGTTGAGCACGGCAGTCAACTCGGACAGGCTCACCTGGCTGGCTGGCACAAGCTCGATCGATGGCATGCGGTCAGGTCCCCTTTGCGCAAGCTCTGTGGCTGTGCGCGCACTTCTGATACCGTCTCTCACAGCTCGTGCTGGACACGCAGCGTCGCGAAAGTGTCGTGAAAGGACTGCGCCAGCCCGGTTTTGGCGGTTGCATCCAGGCCCAGGGGGGCCGCGGCATGCACGGCGCGCAGCGCAATGGCCTCCAGTTCGGCCACCGAAAAAGCGAAGTGTTCGTGCAGCACCTGGTACTCCTGGGTCAGGCTGGTATTGAACATCGGTGGATCGTCGGAATTGACCGTCACGTACACGCCCGCATCCCAGAGCGTGCGCAGGGGATGGGCGGCAAAGTTGGGATAGACGTTCAGGCACAGGTTGCTGGTCGGATTCACTTCCAGGGGGATCTGCGTATCGACCAGGTAGGTGACCAGGGCCGGGTCCTCGATACTGCGCACGCCATGGCCGATGCGGCGGGCACCCAGGGCCTTGATCGCCCCCCAGACGCTGGCTGGACCGGCAACCTCACCGGCGTGCGGCACACTGTAGAGACCGGCCGCCACGGCACGCTGGAACGGCTCGATCCACAGCTCCGGCGCGGCGCGGGCCTCGTCACCGCCCAAGCCAAACCCTACCACGCCGTGGTTCATGTGCTGAATCGCATAATCGGCCGTCCAGCTGCCGGCCGGTTCTGGCAGATTGCGTGGAATATCGAAAATCCAACGCAGCTCGACGCCAAAATCACGCCGCGCCTGGCGCCGGCCCTCTTCGAGGCCTTCGATGATCTCGTTGGGCTGCAGGCCCTTGTCTTGCCAGATGTGGGTATAGGGGGTGACGGTGGCTTCCGTATAGCGGATGTTCTGCCGGGCGCGATCGGCAGCAAAGGCGTGAACGACAAAGGCAAAGTCATCGGCTGTGCGAATGCAGTCCTGCGTGGTCAGATAGATCGCGATGAAGTGCCGGAACGTCGTGAACTGGTACCAGGCTTGTAGACCTTCCACGGTATCGGCCGGCAGGGCTTTGCCGTGGCGGTCGGCCAGGGTCAGCAGCGTCGCCGGCGCAATGGCCCCTTCCAGGTGGACGTGCAGCTCGGCCTTGGGCATCTGTTGGATGAACGTTTGGATCGACATGGGTTCGTCTCGTTATGGCTGTGTTGCGGTCATTCTACCAGGGTTTGGGCGGCGGTGCCAAACCTGGGGTGTAGATCCTGCTGGCGGATACTGCGTTGGCCAAAGGCGGCAGGGCAGCTGCCAAACGCCCAACAGGCTGGCGCTTGCCGAGACCCTTCGGGTTTTCGTCAATGACCGGGAGTTGGCGCTGCGAGGCACTGCCACGGAGACCCAGTTACCGGCGATCACCGGAAAAAACCCGAAGGGTCTTGCGTTGTGCCCCAGACATGCGACGTACTCGTGCTTGCGCGCAGCTTGACGTGGGCGTGGCCAGACGCTACAATTAGACCCTGCGTCCGGTTCGCCCCCATGAACCGGCGATTTGTTTGTACGTGATTGTCATAACGAGGTGAGCAGGTGACGTCGATAACATTGTTGGACCAGGCACCGCTGCGGGTGGCACAGTCGCAGCTGCCTGAGCTTCCTTTCGCTGAAAAACAGGCGCGTATGGTCGCGCAGCTGCGAGATGCGGGTTCGGCCCTGGTGGCGTTTTCGGGCGGGGTCGACAGTGCGTTGGTGCTGGCGGTGGCGGTACAGGTCTTGGGCCGCGGACGGGTGCTGGCGGCCACCGCTGTGTCACCGTCTCTCCCGTCGTGGGAGTTGGAGGCCAGCCAACGCTGTGCGCAAGAGATTGGCGTCGATCACGAGCTGGTCCATACGCACGAGATCGAAGATCCCAACTACGCGCGCAATGCACCTGACCGCTGCTATTTTTGCAAAACCGAGCTGTACGATCTGCTGGTGCCGCTGGCTGCGGCGCGTGGGCTAAACGTCGTCTTGAACGGCTTGAACTGGGATGACCTGGGCGAATACCGGCCCGGGGCGCGCGCCGGTGTCGAACGTGGGATTCTGAGTCCCCTCAAGGATGCCGGCATTGGCAAAGCCGAAGTCCGGGCATGGGCGCAGCAGCTCGGACTCGACGTGTGGGATAAACCAGCCCTGGCCTGCCTGTCGTCGCGTATCCCTTACGGCACGCCGGTGACCGTCGAGGCTCTACGTATGATCGACACCGCCGAACGTTTTATGCGCGACGCTGGTTTTCGCCAGGTACGCGTGCGCCACCACGGCACCCTGGCGCGTATCGAAGTGGCCGCGGACGAGCTGGTGCGGGCGTTCGAGCAGCGAGTCAGCATCGATGAGGGAGTGCGGGCCGCCGGTTATTTGTATGCAACGCTTGATTTGCGCGGTTACCGCAGCGGCAGCTTGAACGACGTGCTGGTAGACCGCCCGGGACGAAACCATGCAAGTTGAGCGTCTGACCTCGCTGCTGACCGCCGTGCAGGCCGGCGAGACCTCGATCGACGAGGCACTGGCCACCCTGCGCGACCTGCCGTACGAAGCGGTGGACGATTTTGCGCACATCGACAACCATCGTGCACTCAGGACTGGTCTGCCGGAAGTGATCTACGGTGCGGGCAAAACCGCCGACCAGGTCACACAGCTTCTGCAGGTCCTGGCAGCACACAACGGTTACGCGATTGCCACTCGCGTGACGCCAGACCAGGCGTCAGTGGTGCAGGCGCAGCTGCCGGCGGCTCGTTACTTCAGCATGGCGCGCATCATGACCCTGGGCCAGGTACCGCCGCCGCCCGCGCAGGGGCCATACGTCTGCGTGGCCACTGCGGGTACCTCGGACCTGCCGGTGGCCGAAGAAGCGGCTCTGTTGCTGGAGCTGTGGGGCCAGCGGGTGGTACGCGTCAACGATGTCGGTGTGGCCGGCGTGCACCGCTTGCTTGCGCAGCGGTCGACCCTGGCCGAGGCGGCGCTGGTCATTGTCGTTGCCGGCATGGAGGGTGCATTGGCCAGCGTGGTGGGTGGCCTTATCAGCGTGCCGGTCATTGCGGTGCCGACCAGCGTCGGTTACGGGGCGAGCTTTGGCGGTCTGGCCGCCCTGCTCGCGATGCTCAACAGCTGTGCGCCGGGTGTTGCGGTGGTCAACATCGACAACGGTTTTGGGGCTGCGGCCCTCGCCATGCGGATCGTGCAGACAGTGCATTAACCGCCCCAGGCCAGTTCAGCGGCCGTGAGCTCTCTGAGGCACAAAGCGGGTTGTCTCCGGAGAGGCACCATTTGTCTCCTATATTAGCCTGGTGCTTGAGCACCAGGCTTCACCAGGTTTGAGCACCAGGCGGGCATTCCAGGCTAACCGGCACTACGTTTTCGTCGATTTCGTATCACCAGCCAAACAATCAGCAGAACAGCGCCATACACGGCCAGCGCGATCACGCCGGTCGGGATCGTCACCAGCATGAACCAGCCCATCACACCCATCGAATAGAGCTGTTCGCCCATGTCGGTGCCGTTGACGATACACGGATGGATCGAGCCTTCGTCGAGCTGGCAGCCGTTGGCCTCGGCAATACTGCCGGCAATCATGATCGATGCCACCGGCCACAGCATCCAGCCCAGGATCAACAACAGGATAACGATCAGAATGAGGTTGCGCAGCCAGGATGGCATTAGTGTGATTCTCCCGCGTCCGGTACCAGGCTCGCTTGCAGAGCCTTCACGTCGGCCAGCCACAGCGCGCTGCTGGCGTCACTCGGCATGCGCCAGTCGCCGCGCGGTGACAGCGCCACCGAGCCCACCTTCGGCCCATCAGGCATCGCCGAGCGTTTGAATTGCTGGCTGAAGAAGCGCCGGTAGAAGACCTCGAGCCAACGCAGGATTTCGGCGTCGGCATAGGTGCCAGCAAATGCCTGCCGCGCCAGCACGAACACCTTGCGCGGTGCAAACTGGAAGCGCACGGTGTAGTAGAGGAAAAAGTCGTGCAGCGCGTACGGGCCAATCGTCTCTTCGGTTTTCTGCTCCAGCGCGCCGTTGGCGTCGAGCGGCAGCAGCTCCGGTGTAATCGGCGTGGCCACGATGTCGCGCAGCACGACCGACGTCTCGCCGCTGAACTCGGCCTCCGCCGTCCACTCCACCAGATAACGCACCAGGGTCTTGGGCACACCGGCGTTGACGTGGTACATGCTCATGTGGTCGCCGTTGTACGTGGCCCAACCCAGCGCCAGCTCCGACAGATCGCCGGTACCCACCACAAGGCCACCCACCTGGTTGGCCACGTCCATCAGGATCTGGGTGCGTTCACGCGCCTGGGCGTTTTCGTAGGTCACATCGTGCACGTTCTCGTCGTGGCCAATGTCGCGGAAGTGCTGGCGCACCGCCTCGTTGATCGGGATCGTCTGTAGGGTGACCCCCAACGCTTCTGCCAGGCGGGCCGCATTGCCGCGCGTGCGCGTTGTCGTGCCAAAGCCCGGCATGCTGATGGCGACGATCCCCGTGCGCGGCAGACCGAGCACATCGAACGCCTTGGCCGTCACCAACAGGGCCAGCGTCGAATCGAGCCCGCCCGACACTCCAATCGTCACCCGTGTGATCCCCGTGTGTTTGAGCCGTTTGGCCAGCCCGGTGAGCTGGATGTTGAAGATCTCGCGCGCGTGTTCGGCGCGGCGCGCCAGGTCGGCCGGCACGAAGGGCATACGGCTCAACTGGGGGCGGAGGAGGGTAGGGAAGTTAGCCCAAGGTGTTCCTGTCTCGGAGGTATGCTGAGCATCCCTGTGCGGAGATCCTTCACTTCCGGGTTGGGACATTGTGTCGGGTCTGTCCGCACTCCCAGGTGCGGACTCCTCGTTCTTCACGGCGGTGGGATGCTTCAAACGCGGTGATTCCGGGCCTGGCAGATCGAATGCGACGATGCGCATGGTGCGTTTGGTTCGCGAAGCGGCATAGGTGCTGTTGCGCAAGCGCTCATGCACCAGGCGCTGCACGTCGATATCGGCGAGGGCCATTTGGGTCGTAAACTGGAAACGTGTCGTTTCGGTCAGGACGATGCCGTTTTCGGCGATCAGGGAGTGCCCCGCCCACACCACGTCGGTTGTCGATTCGTTGGGTCCCGAGCCGGCATAGAGGTACGCTGCCAGGCCGCGTGCCGACTGTTGGCGCACCAGGTCGCGCCGGTAGGCCTCTTTGCCCAGCAGTTCGTTGCTGGCCGAGAGGTTGAGCAGGATGGTGGCGCCGGCCAGGGCCATGTCGCCGCTGGGTGGATCGACGGCCCACAGGTCTTCACAGATTTCGATGCCGAAAACGGCCAGGGGTAGGTTGCCGGCGGCAAAGAGCAGGTCACGGCCAAAGGGCACGCTGGCACCCCCGATCATCACGGACGTCGTGCTGACCTGCGTGGCGGGCGTAAACCAGCGTGCCTCATAGAATTCGCCGGTGGTGGGCAGGTAAGTTTTGGGCACGATGCCCTGAATCGTACCGCCGGCCAGGAAAGCGGCGCAGTTGTACAGCTTGCCAGCCACTGGCAGCGGCAGCCCGACGACCGCGGCGATATCGTATTCAGCCGCCGCGGCGGCCAGTTGGGCCAGGGCGGCCTGCGCCGCATCGAGCAGCAGCGCCTGGTCGAACAAATCGGCGCAGGAGTAGCCGGTGATCGACAGTTCGGGAAAGAGGGCGAGCCGGCAGCCCTGGGTGGCCGCGCGTGCCAGTGCGTCGATGATGGCTTGTGTGTTGAAGGCCACATCGGCCACGCGCAGTTCGGGTGTAATCACAACCACGCGTACGAAGCCGAGCCCAGCCGGGGTGATAACTGAAGGTGATCTCATCGATGGGTTGGTTCTCCCTACCTGCATATTGACTGGCGCTTTGCCCGCTGCCAGAGCCATTATAACATGACCGGACATTCCGCGGAAGAATGTTTGGCCAGGGTGTCGAATTGTCTGCCAGGCCAGAATCCAGCGGGGCGATGGAATCGTGTTATAATATCAGCGTCCGCGATCGCCGGACTCACTTCTCGCAGATCTGCCAATGAGGCATAGATGGCTACCAGGAAGCTACACCTGAAATCGCGCTGGACGTTGCTGCTTCTGATCGTATTGCTCGTCGCAGCGATCATCGTAAATGCAGGGCAAACGACGCGCGAAACCCAAATTGTATTCACGTTGTTCGACCTCGCCATTGGGGTACTCGTATTCTGGCTGCTCTATCGGCGTCAACTGTTTCTGGCCGCACTGTTCGGCGCTGCCTTCTGGCTCTTCAGCCGCTGGACGTTGCACATTGTCCAGGTGGCACATATGGACTTTATTGCAATCTTCCTGTTCCTGTTTTCGCTGGCACTATTCGACCGTCATCGTGCCGCCAGCTTGTTGCTCCTCAGCTTCTCTCTCGCCATCAAACAGATTGCGGTGTTCACCATCCCGTTGTACTTGATTTGGACGTGGCAGGCGGCTAAACCGGAACGTGCTGGGCGTGACCTCGGTCAAGCCATAATCCTGATTGCCAGCGTGCCTGTAATCGTCTCGCTGCCGTTTTTGGCGTGGAACGCCGAAGGCCTGGTCAAATCGATTGTCTTCTCTGCGACTCGTTTTCCGGCGGATCATTTCGGCGCACCCTCTGTGGATGGCCTGTTGGGCTGGATCGGTATTCCAGCCAAAGCGCCTATGCTGATCATGATGGCCCTGGCGTACGGGTTGGCGTGGTGCCGCCAGGTGGGGCTTGTCATCGGCGCACCGTTTGTGATGGCCAGTTTCGTCGATTTCAACGCCGTACTTTTCCGCCAGCATCTGGCCTGGATCGTGCCGCTTATGCCACTGGTGCTGGTTGACGTGGTCGACGGCCGGCTCCAGCTGCCGGCTGCCAGGGAACCCCGGGACTAATCACGCGCCATGAACGAAGACCCACGTGGGATCCTGCGCAGGATACTGCCTGCACGTGACGCGGTGGAGCACCAGTGGCCGTGGGTGCTGGTCGGCATTCTGGCACTGGCCCTCGTATTGCGTGCTTGGGGTATGAATTTCGGCCTGCCTTACTTGTATCATCCGGACGAGCCCGGTTACGTGGTCATTGCCCAGAACATCATCAAAACGGGCGATCTCAACCCGCACTTTTTCAACTATCCCTCCCTCTTCTTCTACCTGAACACCCTGGCATACGTGCCCTACTACCTCGTTGCACGACTGACCGGCGGCTTGACCAGCACCGCTGACATCGCTGGTCCCACGATGCTGATCGGCGGCTCAGGCACCACCTTGCAGCCCGAAACCTTCCTGCTCGGACGCGGCCTCTCGATTCTGTTTGCCGTCGCGTCGGTGGGGCTGGTGTTCGCCATTGGCCGGCGCCTGACCGGGCGTGCTCTGCCGGGGCTGTTGGCCGCCCTCCTGCTTGCGATTTCGGCCACCCACGTCGCTAACAGCCGCTATATTGCCCCCGACGTGTTCCTGGTCTTTTTCCTGCTGCTCGCTTTCTGGGGCGCCGTGCAGGTGTTCGACCAGGGGCGCTGGCGCGATTATGTCCTGGCCGGGGCGGCCGTGGGCCTGGTTGCGGCGACCAAATACAACGGCGCGATTATGCTGGTGGTAGTGATTCTCGCCCACGGACTGCGTGTGGGCTGGAAGGGCTTTTTCGACCGCCGGCTGTTCGCGGTGGTCGGCGCGAGCGCGCTGGCCTTCCTGGTGGCAACGCCGTATGCACTGCTGGATGCTTCGACCTTTTTGGCCGGTCTGCGCATCGAGGCGCTGCACTACAGCACCGGTCACGCGGGCGGCGAGGGGAACGCCCTGGCCTGGTATACCAGTTTTTTGTGGACCACCGAAGGCATCACCGTTCTGCTGGCCCTGGCCGCCCTGGGGTATGTCATCTACCGGCGCGACCGGCGCCTCGTGCTGCTGGCGGCGTTTCCGGTGGTCTATTTTGGCTTCATCAGTACGTTTGTCGTACGCAACGATCGTACGGCGCTGCCGCTGCTGCCGTTCGTCTTTCTGCTGGCGGCCGTGCTGTTGACGCAGGTTCACCGGCCAGTGGGCGCCACGCGCCGCTGGCGCGTCGTAGGCGCTGCCGGCATCGCACTGCTGCTCGTTCTCATACTGGCCTGGCCGGTGAGCCGCACCCTGGCCGAAAATCGCCGCCTGACCACGGTCAACAGCCTGGAAACCGTCCGTGTCTGGCTCGATCAGAACCTGGCACCTGGCACCCGCGTGGCGGTCGAGTCGTACGCGCCCTACGTCGATCCCCAGCGTTTTAGCGTCCAGGGTTTCTACAAACTCATCGACAATACCCCCGCCTGGTACCTCGACAACGGTTATGCCGTGCTCGTGTTCAGCCAGCGCATGTTTCGTCGTTTCTACGACGAGCCGGACAAATATGCCGCCGAGATCGCGCTGTACGAAGACCTCTTCCAGCACTGCCAGCCACTCCGCACCTTCACCGATGGGGGCTATGAAGTCAGGGTCTGTCACCTCGCGGCACCGGATCTGTGACCTTCTGTGACCACGCCGCTTTGACGTGACCGCGCGCACGGCGTATACTACGGGCCTATCCGAATCACCTGATCACTGCCTCGACAAGGCGCGGGTGCGTTTATTCGGTTTGGCTCTTACCGCAGGTCCGTCAGGACCCATCGCCCACGCCCCCAGGAGGCCATGCGTATGGACACACCGCTCGACGCCGGTCACATTGTCACGCCTGCTACGGTCCCAATTTACACGATTGGTTATGGGGCCCGCACCGTCGAACAGTTGATCGCGATACTCTCGGTCCGGCGGATTGCTTATGTGATCGACATCCGCTCGGCACCTTACTCCCGCTACAAGCCAGATTTCAACAAAGATGCGCTCGAACGCGAAATTCGCGCCTACCAAATTCGTTATACCTATATGGGTGACACGTTAGGTGGCCGCCCCAACGATCCCGACTGCTACCGCGATGACAAGGTGGATTACGACAAGATCAGGCAAAAGGCTTTTTATCACCAGGGCATTGCACGGCTGCAGCAGGCGTTTGCCCAGCAGCTGCGCGTGGTCCTGCTGTGCAGCGAGGGTAAACCGGAAAATTGCCACCGTAGCAAACTGATCGGCGTGACGCTGGCCGAACTGGGTATCCCGGTGATGCACATCGACGAAAACGACCGGCTGGTGGATCAGGCAGCGGTGATTGCCCGCCTGACCGCCGGCCAGTTGAGCCTGTTTGGTTCGCACGGCTTCACCTCGCGCAAGCGTTACGCATCTCAAGAGGAGAGTGAGGACGATGATGCCTGAGATCGTGACGATCGGTGTGTATGGATGGCAGGAGGCCGGGTTCTATGAAGCACTGCAGCGGGCTGGCGTCGATACGTTTGTCGACATCCGCCGCCGGCGCGGCGTGCGTGGTGCGGCGTACGCCTTCGCCAACGCGGTGCGCCTGCAGGCCGGCCTGGCCGCGATGGGCATCCGCTACCTGCACCGCCTCGACCTGGCGCCGGGGGACGCGACGCGCGCCGCCCAACAGGCAGTCGATCGTGCCGCACGCGTCGCACGACGGCAGCGCGCACGGTTGGATCCCGCTTTCGTCGAACGGTACCAGCACGAATGCCTGGACACGTTCGACAGCGCAGCATTCATGGTTTCGCTGGGACCCGCTGCGCAGGTCATCGTGCTGTTCTGCGTCGAAGGCGAGCCGGACGCTTGTCACCGATCCCTGCTCGCCAACCGCCTTGCGTCCGATTTATCGCTGCCCGTCGACCACCTGCGCCCCCCGGCGTAATTTGGAGTGCGCAAGCCACGCTTGCGCTCTGGAGTGCGCAAGCCACGCTTGCGCT
>CAZXQZ010000113.1:0-14464 GCA_964642445.1 uncultured Anaerolineae bacterium | reverse complement strand
GCTGTGTTCATGGATCACCTCAAGCGGGTTAACGAATTTTGGGTGCAGTTTTTCGCGCGCGGCATGCATCAATTTGGCTGACGCCAAAAAAAGGCGGGGCCGAATGGTCGAACCATTCGGCCCCGCCCGCGTGGGATCTACAGCCTTCGGTGTTCTGCTGGGATGATGATCGATGAGGTTAAACGATCACAACCGAATCGGTGCTGCCAAAGGGATTGGCAACGTAGGTGTCGGCCGCCGGATCGTTGACCCAGTTGCCATCGTCGGTCAGGTAGCGAAAGCGGTACTCGCGACCGGCTTCGAGGCTCACCGTCACGTACAGCGTACCGTCTTTGCGCCGCTTGAGCGGCGTTGCGGTGTTGTCCCAGTTGTTGAAGTCACCCAGCAGGGCTGCTTTCGATGTTGCATAATCGGCCGGCAGTTCGAATGTCACCTTGGCCGTCTTGTTGTTCTTGGCGTATTGTTTGCTAATCATGGTAATTTCGTCTCCGTGTTCTTTTCTTCACCCAGCGACGGCTGAATCACGCGTAAACTGGGCCAGCCGGTACTCAGGCTAATGCCCAGTGGCGGCAAGTGTACCCACAAATACTGAATATGTCAAATATGAAATGCCACGGGATATCAAGCCTGGCAGGTTTTCCGTCAACGCTGTGTATCGCTCGTGATTCGTTGCGCGATGGTAGTGGCCCAATCCAACATGGCTTGTTGGGCATCCGGTGTTGGGGTTCCTTGCCCGCGGCCGGCCAGGGCGAGGGTCTGGGTCATGGCATCGGCAACAGCCGTGTCCTTGATGGTTGCATTGATGGGACCATACGTCGCCAGCCACGTTTGCAGCTGGTCCATCTCGGCGGGTGGCAGCACGGCGCGCCCGACTTCATCGTTGACACCCCGTTGGCAGCGGCTGGTGATGGCTTCACCGGTATCCAAAACACGCAGTTCGTCGCAGAAACCCGCAATTCCACCTTCGCGATGCCAGGTGAACACCACCTGGCCCGCCGCTGGTGCCGGGGCCGAGGTCACGGGACCGGCATAAACGACCTGGGAACCATCGAGATTGGTGCGGTATTCGATCAACTGCCCGTCGATACTGAGGATGACCTGGTAACCGGGCACGATGACGTCGGTGCAGGGCCGCTCCATGCGGTCGACTTCCAGGCAGCCATTACGCCATTCCACCGGCGTGAAACGGACCACCGTCACGTTGGTGAGGGGTACCTGGTGATCACGCGCGGCAGTAGACTGGGCGGCCTGGACGGCGGCTGGATAGAGCGCGGCCGTGGTTGGAGTGGGCTGGGTGGGTGACGTTGTTGCCGCCGGCGATGGGGGTGGCTCCGCCGTTGTTATGATCACGGCAGCGGTGGGTGTCGGTGATGCGCCGGGCGTTACCCCCGGCGCGGTGTTGGGTGCGCAGGCAGTCAGCAGCGCGCACACGAACAGGCTGGCAAGCGCTGTGGTTCTGGACATTTTGCACTTGTTCCTTGGCGAACCATCGCCCCTAAATAAAACTCGAAGCTTGCTGCGCTGCCGGCGCAACACGCTTCGATCACGTTGATTGTACCAGATATATCCTGGTGGCGCATCCGATACACGGCGGGAGTGTGTCTACGCTAAATGGCGGAACGCACGCTGTGTCTTCTACGCTAATTAGGCAGCGCAAACCAATAACGCCCTGTAGTGTGACCGGAATTCGCGGCGATTCACCAGAAGTTCCTCTTTTACAAACCTTCGGGCATCGAGCGCACTGGGCCTGCGCCGGTTGGCAGTCACGTTTTTGTCGCACGGCCAGCTGTGTTACAATCAGGCCAGCTCGAACGTCACAGAGTGTACCACAGGTGAGGTGAATCGACAATGCAACTCCACGACCTGGTTTCTTATCTCGATGATTACCTGCACATCGACACCACGGCCGATTACGGCCCGCAGGGACTGCAGGTCGAAGCGGCCGAGGAGGACGTGCACGTGGTGGCGCTGAGCACCGATTCGGCGCTGCCCGTCATCGATGACGCCGTACGCGCCGGCGCACAGCTGCTGATCGTACATCACGGCATCTTTTGGGAAAGCCCTGAACCGCTGCGTGGTCCCTTGGGCCGCCGCGTGCGCCGCCTGTTCGAGTCGAACCTGTCCCTGTACGCGGCGCACCTGGCCCTCGATGCGCACCCCGAAGTGGGCAACAACGCTGTTCTGGCCCGCTGGCTCGGTTTGCAGGTCAGCGATTGGTGGGCTGATGTCAAGGGCACCAAGATCGGCGTGCTGGCCGATGCGCCCGCGGGCTGGACACGCGATGATCTGCTGGCTGCGCTGCATGCCACGCTGCCGGGTGAGCCCCTGGTGCAGTGTTACGGCCCGTCCCAGGTGCGGCGGGTGGCCATTTTGTCGGGCGGTGGTGCCGATCTTGTGGCGCAGGCGCAGGCCTTGGGGGCCGATACCTACATCACCGGTGAGACGTCCCATGCCACCTACTATCAGGCCCAGGAATTGGGGCTCAACGTCGTGTACGGTGGGCATTATGCCACCGAGACGGCGGGCGTGCGCGCCCTGGCGCAGCACCTCGGAGAACGCTTCGGCCTGGCGACCTTGTGGATCGATCATCCAACAGGGTTATGAGGCCCAGTCGGCCAGTGAGACCCGAACGGTTGGTTTTGTTGACCACTCTCTGAATCTCGGCTATAATCACGCCACGTCTATAAGGAATTTCTTGCCGATCTGAATCGATCATGACCTCGTTGGAAATACAAGAACTGTTTGCAGCCGTTGGCCTGGAGCGCCCCCAACCTGCGCGCACACCCCCCGTCCTACTTTCGCCTGAGTTTCAGCTGGCCCGCTGGCGTCTGGCCAGTTTGCGCCTGCAGTACCAGGCCCAGCATGCGGCGGAGCTGGCGGCCCGACTGTGTTTGCTCGTCAATGCCCACGCCGACTCGTCTTTGACAGAACCCATGTGGCGTGATATGGTGGAATGGGAAGAGTTGGAGAACAAGTTCCTGGTGCTGCGCAAGCGCCTCGAGGCCCAGTGACACGGTGCGCAGCCTTTCAGACCCCCATCCTCCGCTCTGTGACGGCGGGGGATTTTTTTCCACCTGCCGGGTGTGATCAGCGGGTCCTCTGCGGTGAGGGACACGTTACCATTGGAAGGTGATCCGGTCATGCACGTGGTCATGGTGTCCAAAGCTGTTGTCAACGGTGCCTACCAGCGCAAATTGGAAGAAATGGCCGAGCTGCCTGGGATCCAACTGACTGTGCTGGTGCCACCCTCCTGGCGCGACAGCCGTGGCGTCACCCCGTTGGATCGCGCGTACACGCGTGGTTACCAGCTGATCGAGACCCCGATGGTGTGGAATGGGCACTTTCATCTGCATTACTATCCCCAGCTGCGCCGCTGGCTGCGCACGCTGCAGCCCGACCTATTGCACATGGACGAAGAGCCCCTGAACGTGGCCACGTTTCATGGTTTCTGGCTGGCCAGCCAGTTGAACATCCCCGCCTGTTTCTATACCTGGCAAAACCTGTACCGGCGCTATCCACCCCCTTTCAGCTGGATGGAACACTACACCTACCGCCATGCTGCCCTGGCCCTGGCCGGCAATCAAGAAGCCATTGCGGTGCTGCGCGCCAAAGGTTATCACGGGCCGGCTGCGCTGGTTCCCCAATTTGGCGTCGATCCGGACATGTTTACGCCGCGGCCGGTCGATCCACCCGCGAGGACGGGCCGGTCGATGGTGATTGGTTATGCAGGCGGGCTGGTGCCCGAAAAGGGGCTCGATCTCCTGCTGCGCGCGGCCGCCCGGCTTCCCAACAGCCACGTTCGCCTGGCCGGCGATGGTCGTGACCGGTCGCGGTTGGCCGGGTTGGCCCATGATTTGGGGATGGATGCCCGGGTCGAGTTCATCACCCGCCTGCCGTCCACCGCCATGGCGCACTTCTATCAGGGGCTCGATGTGCTGGTTCTGCCGTCGCGTGCCGTGCCCAACTGGAAGGAGCAGTTTGGCCGGGTGCTGATCGAGGCGATGGCCTGTGGCGTACCGGTGATCGGTGCGGCGAGTGGTGAGATCCCTCAGGTGATTGGCAATGCCGGGCTAACGTTTCCCGAAGGGGACGCTGCGGCTTTGCAGGCGCAGCTGCAGCGGCTGGCGCAGGATGAGGCGTTGTGGTGCGAACTGGCAGCCCGCGGCCGTGCGCGCGTACTGGCCCACTATACCCAGGCCCGTATTGCCGCGCTGACGGTGGCCGCGTACCAGGCTTCCACGGCAACTGGCACGGCGTGGCGCACGGGTCGCGGCCCCCTGCCGCTCACCGGTTGAAAGTGGTGTACGATGTCCGGGACAACCGCACGTGCCCCCGATTTGCCGGTCAGCCGGTGCGGGTGGCCTGGGATTGTTAAGTCCATGGGAACGTTGCGCGACCCATGACAACCAGGGCACGAGTGGGTATCAACGGTTTACTCCTGGCGGCGGATGACACGTACCGCAGTGCCGGGGTGTCGACCTACATCGGCCAACTGCTGCAAGAGCTGCCCGCGGCGGCAGGTGATCTCGACCTGGTGGCCTTTGTGAATCGAGCGTTCGACCACACGCTCCGCGGTGTGGTCACGCTGTGCCCGCGTTGGTCTACCGACCGTCCGTGGGCGCGCATTGCCTGGGAACAGACCGGGTTGGCGTGGGCGGCGCGCCGGCTCGATTTGCTGCACGGAACGGTGTATGCCAATCCGCTGTCTGCCCCCTGCCCGACGGTGGTCACCGTGCACGATTTGTCGTTTGTGCATTATCCGGCAACCGTACGACGGTTCAATCGCTGGTATCTGTGGGCGGTAACGCGCCAGGCGGCCCGCCGGGCGGCGCGTGTCATTGCCGACTCGGAAAGCACCCGACGCGAGCTGCTGGCATGGCTCGAACTGCCGGCAGACCGGGTGGTCACCGTCCCGATTGCTGCGGATCGGCGGTTTGTGCCGGCCGATCCACTGTCCGTCGAAGCATTTCGTCACCGGCGCGGCCTGCCGCCGCGTTTCGTGCTGTTTCTGGGCACGTTGGAGCCGCGCAAGAACCTGGTGCGGCTGGTGGATGCGTACGCGGCCTGCCGCGAGCGTTTGTTGTACGATCTGCCGTTGGTGATTGCCGGCAGCCCTGGCTGGTATTACGACGAAATATATGCACGGGTGCGTGCCCGCAACCTGCACGACGTCGTGCTGTTTCCCGGCTTCGTGCCGGCAGCCGAACTGCCCTGGTGGTACCGGGCGGCCGATGTCTTCGTGTATCCATCATTGTATGAAGGATTTGGACTACCGGTATTGGAAGCTATGGCCAGTGGAACAGCCGTCATTACATCGAATACGTCTTCGTTGCCCGAAGTAGCCGGTGATGCCGCCATGCTCATCGATCCCAACGACGTCGAAGCCCTGGCCGATGCTCTTGCGCAGCTGGTGAACGATGATGACCTGCGCCAGACCCTGGCTGCGGCGGGTGTACGCCAGGCTGCCCGGTTTTCGTGGCGTCGCTGCGCTGCGGAGACAGCTGCCGTGTACCGTGCAGTTCTGGGCCGGCCAGCGCAACGTGCCGAGGAATTGCCATGACCCCACAACTGCGGCGCCGCCTGGCACTGGTCTTGATGATCACCGATATCGTCTTGATCAATGTCGCGTTTGCCGTCGCCTATTGGCTGCGCTACGATCGGCAGTGGTTTCGTGCCCTCGATCCATCCACCTATTACAGCTTCGACGCCTACGTGCCGTTTACCGTCGCCATGACGATTCTGCTCATCTTTGCCTACCGCCTGGATGGTGCGTACGACATCCGTCGTGGCAGCAGCCTGCTGGAGGAAGCCTACCGCATCACCACGGGCACGGCGACGGCTATCGTCATCATGGTGGCTTTTTCGTTTTTTGCCCGCCCCAACCTCAATTCGCGGTTGATTTTTGTCTATGCGGCAGTCCTCATTCCCACCTTTCTGATCATATCACGGATTGTCGTTCGGGCTTACCTGGCACGCATGCGGCGGCGTGGCATTGGCGTCGATCGCATCGTCATCGTGGGCGCGGGTGAGGTTGGGCGCATGGTGATGCGCAACGTGGCCGCGCAGCCCGAATTGGGTTATCATATCCTGGGCTTTCTCGACGATAATCCAGACCGCGGCACGACCGACATTGGGCGCTTTCGTGGCCTGGGCCCGCTCGACCAGCTGCCCCAGGTCCTGCAAACGCTGCCGGTGGATGAGGTGATCATTGCCCTGCCCTGGCAGGCCCATCAGAAGATCGTACAGGCGGTCAATGAAGCGCAGGCGGCCGGCGTGCGCCCGCGCATCGTGCCGGACGTCTTTGCCCTGACCCTGGGCCAGGTTCAACTCGACCAACTCAACGGCGTGCCGCTCATCGGTATGCAGCCGGTGGCGATCACTGGCTTGAACCAGACGATCAAACGCCTGGTCGATGTCACCGTGGCCCTCATCATCCTGCTCGTGACCACACCCATCTGGCTGATCGTGCCGCTTGCGATCAAGCTCGATTCGCCGGGTCCGGTGCTGTTCAACCAGGTCCGTATCGGCCGCAAGGGCGCGCCATTCGTCGTTCACAAATTCCGTTCGATGGTGGTCGATGCCGAAGCCCAAAAGGGTCAGCTCCTGGCTCTCAACGAGGCCGACGGGCCGATGTTCAAGATGCGCAACGACCCGCGGATGACGCGTGTGGGCCGCGTGCTGCGGCGCATCAGCCTGGACGAGCTGCCACAGGTGTGGAATGTGCTCAAGGGTGACATGAGTCTGGTGGGACCGCGACCGGCGCTGCCCGAAGAGGTGGCGCAGTATGAAGAGTGGCACAAACGACGCCTCGATGCCTCACCGGGCATGACCGGCCTGTGGCAGGTTTCAGGCCGCAGCACGCTGGGCTTCGACGAAATGGTGCTGCTCGACACATTCTACTGCGAAAACTGGTCATTCGGTTTGGATTTGAAGATTCTCTTGAAAACGATTCCTCGCGTACTCCTGGGAGAAGGTGCGTATTGAAGGTGCGTAAGATCCTGATTGCGATGTCAGATACGGGGGGTGGCCACCGCAGTGCCGCCGAAGCCCTGGCTGCGGTGATCACCCACCGCTACGGGGATGCCTTCCAGGTCACCATAGCCGACCTGATTTCGGACTATACCTTTTGGCCACTGAGCCAGCTGCGCCATGCCTATGCCCCCGTCGTCCACAACGCCGAGCCGTTGTACCGCTTCAGCTACTGGCTGCCCAAGGCACCGGTGCGCTGGTGGCTGATGCGCCAGGCCATCACACCGCTGCTGCGCGAGCGTATGAGTCAATTTTTGCAGCAAGTCGAACCTGACCTGTATATTTCGGTGCACTCTCTGTTGACTGACATCCCGCACGATCTGCTGCGTAAGGCGGGGAACAACTGCCCGATCGCCGTGGTCGTGACCGATCTCGGCAGCGGCCACCCGACCTGGTTCAGCCCGCACGCCGATCTGATCACGGTCGGCAGCCAGGCACTCTACGAGGTGGCGCGTTCGCGCGGCATTTCGGCCGCCCGAATCAAGCCGCTCGGCCTGCCGGTCAGCCCGCGGTTCATCGTGCCGGCCCAGGATCAGGCCGTGGTACGCCAGGACCTGGGCCTGGCGCCCGATCGCCCACTGGCACTATTGATCGGTGGCGGTGAAGGCATGGGGCCGCTGCACGAGATTGCGTGCGCGCTGGCGCTTGCGTTGCATGACGTCAACGGCCAGCTCGCCGTCATCTGTGGGCGCAACGAACGGCTGCGCACCGACCTGCAGGCCGAAAGCTGGCCGGTGCCGGTGTCGATACAAGGGTTCGTGCGCAACATGTCGGAGTGGATGCTGGCCAGCGACTGTGTGGTGACCAAGGCCGGCCCCGGCACCATTGTCGAGGCCTGCATCGTGGGGCGCCCGATCATGCTGAGCGGCTTCGTCGTGGGCCAGGAAGCCGGCAATGTAACCTACGTGGTGGAGAATGGCATCGGCGCCTACAGCCCGCAGCCGGCGGAGATTGGGCGTATCGTGGCCGATTGGCTGCGGCCCGGTAATCCGAAGCTGGCAGAGATGGCGATGCGGGCCAGGGACATGGCCAAACCACACGCCACCAACGATATCGTCGACGCCATCATGAGCCTGCTTGAGTGAGCGTTCAGATCTCGGTGCCAACGCAGACGAGCCTGGGAAAGCCGGCATCGTACTGCGTTGGCACCGAGAAACGAATTCGTGGTGCCCGACCCGCATGATGCATTCGGTGCTGGCGCAAGCCAGTATTTGCACCTACAGAACATGTGTGCTATCATAACAACCATGGCCACCACCTCCAAATCCAAAAACCGAACCATCTTCATTTGCCAGCAGTGCGGCAACACGTCGCCCAAGTGGATGGGCCGTTGTCCAGACTGTGGCGAGTGGAACAGCCTGGTCGAGACAGTCGCAGAGCCCGACGTGTCCACTGCGCGCCGCGGGGGCATTGCGCCGCCGGGTACCGCGCCCCAGGCCCTGCCGGACATCCCGGCCGACGGTTACGTGCGCATTCCGGTGGCGATTGGCGAATTGAGCCGTGTGCTGGGCGGCGGGATCGTGCCCGGTTCGGCGGTGCTCATCGGGGGCGATCCGGGAATTGGCAAAAGCACCTTGCTGCTGCAGATGTGCTCGATGCTGGCGCAGCAGGTGGGGAAGGTTTTGTACGTGTCGGGTGAAGAATCGGCCGCCCAGATCAAACTGCGTGCCTCGCGGCTGGGCATTGCCGACCCCACCTTGCTGGTGCTGGCCGATATCCACGTCGAGCAGATCGTCCAGCACATCGAGGCCCTGCAGCCGGCGCTAATCGTGGTCGACTCCATTCAGGCTATCTACACCGACAACATCACCTCGGCGGCGGGCAGTGTCAGCCAGGTCCGTGAGAGTGCCGCCATTCTGCTGCGCCTGGCCAAAGCTCAGAACATACCCCTGTTCCTGGTGGGGCACGTCACCAAAGAAGGCGCCATTGCCGGCCCCCGCGTGTTGGAGCACATGGTCGACGTGGTGCTTTACCTGGAGGGGGAGCGGTTCCACACCTACCGCCTGCTGCGCGCCGTCAAGAACCGTTTTGGGGCCACCGACGAGGTGGGGGTGTTCGAAATGGGGGCTGCGGGGTTGGCGGAGGTCAGTAACCCTTCAGAGGTCTTCCTGGCCGAACGTCTTCCGAATGCGTCCGGTTCGGCGATTGCGGTTACCATGGAAGGCACGCGCCCGCTGCTCGTGGAGGTGCAGGCCCTGGCCAGCACGACCAGCTTCTCGATGCCGCGGCGTACCACCAACGGCATCGACTTCAACCGCTTGCTGCTCCTGGTGGCTGTGTTGAGCAAACGGGTCGGCTTCAGCCTGTCGGACCAGGACATCTTCGTCAACGTCGTCGGTGGGCTGCGCGTCGAAGAACCGGCGGCCGACCTGCCGGTGGCTATTGCAGTGGCTTCCAGCTACAAAAACATCCCCGTCGCCGCCGACCTGGCCATCGTCGGCGAAATTGGCCTCTCCGGCGAGCTGCGTGCGGTCAGCCAGGTCGCGCGACGGCTCAACGAGGCGGCCAAACTCGGCTTCAAACGCGTCCTCGTCCCCCGCGGCTCACAGCGCAAACTCGACGGACTACCCACCGGCATCGACATCATCGGCGTGCGCACCATCAACGAAGCGATCGACGCAGCATTGGTGAGGTAGGGAGGAGGGAGTACGGAGTAGGGAGTACGGAGTAGGGAGTACGGAGTACGGAGAATCAATCTCAGATTCCGTTCAATCCGTTTCCCGAATCCGTTGACAGTAATCCGTTCCAATCCGTGCCCCTCCTCCCTTCTCTCAATCCACCGGCGCCTGCCGGCTCATGCGCTCACGAATCTGGGCCAGACGATCCTGCAGGGCGATGCTGCTGACGACCGCGCCCAGGCCCGGTAGGACCAGCACGAGCAGAATGGGGAACAGGACACTCGCCACCGTGCACACCCCCAGCAGCAACAGCAACACCAGCGTGTACAGCGGGCTGGCAAAGGCAATGAACAGCGCGTTACGGAAGATGGTCCTCAGCGGCACGTTTTGCTCGACCAGCACAGGAAACAGATAGAGCTGCATCGCCAGCCAGGTCAGGATGAGGTACAGCATCACGACCGACAGCAGGGAAAGAAAGTCTGGGAATTCCGGTGGCGGGTCGAGGTAAAACAGAAAACCGGTGATGAAGATGAACAGCAGCCCCGCCGCAATCAGGCCTACCACCAGGCTGCGCCAGAAGTAAGTGACAAACCCGTCTTTGAAAACGTCGAACCCCGCCCGTTCGCCCTTGGCAATCCGGTTGGCAACCTGGTAGAGACCTGCCGTTGCCGGCGGACCTGGGATGATGAACAACATACAGAGCCACCAGGCAAAACTTAGCAGCGCCAGCAACAGCAGATCATCCCAGGTGGCCCGTATTCCCTGCCAGAAAACGCGCAGCGGCCTGATCATGCGTACACACTCCCTTGGACAAACACAACCACGCGGCGGCCCGGTGCAGCACACGCAGTGGCGATGAAGAAGACCAGAGGCCAGGCTGCGGCGGATGCTGATCGGTGCTTTGCCAGGACTGCCTGGGCGCTCGATCGTTGGATGGTGACTCCCGCTCCAATGCCACAGCCGGCTTCTGGCATTATAACACGGTCGGGCAATAGACAGCAAGGCGACGTTGCGATATAATCACGGGTGGTTCTGGTTGAGCACACTTTGGCAAGAGACGAGTAGAGAACAGACATGATGAATTCGATCCATCCATTACTTCAGATCGATCAAGCAACCCTGGACAATGGCCTCCAGGTGTGGTGCAAGCCGCGGCCAGGCACCGGTTCAGTCGTCATTCGGCTGGTCGTGCGGGTTGGCGCGCGTTATGAGGTCGATGGCCAGAATGGTATTGCCCATTTTCTCGAACATCTGATTTTTGACGGTACACCGCGTTGGTCCGAGCAGGACATTCGGCACGTCATCGAGCGCGTGGGCGGCAGTTTCAACGGCTGGACCGGCCACGAAGGCACAGTCTATGAGGCCGAGGTCCTGGCCGACCACCTCGATGTGGCCCTGGATTGGCTGGCCGAAATCGTCTTTCGTTCGACCCTGTCTGAAGACCAGGTCGAGAAGGAACGCGGTGTCATCTTCCGCGAACGGGGTGGCCGCCTGGGGGCCTTCTTGAGTACACTCGAGACGTTGGCCGACCGGCTGCACATCGACTATGACCTGTACAAGAGCCTGATGCGCCAGTTGTTCCCGGGTGCCGCGCTGGAACGCGAGATCATCGGGCACGAACAGAGCCTCCAGCACATCACGCAGGCCGACCTGCTGGCGTTCTACCGGCGCTTCTACCTACCCAACAACATGGTCCTTCTCATCGTGGGTGATGTGACCACTGCGCAGGCGGTGGCGGCAGCGCAGCATTGGTTCGGCGGTTTTTTGCCCGGACCGGTACCGCCCACGCTGCCCGTATCGGGTGCACCGCCCGGACGCTTCGTACGTATCAATACCCGCTGGCCCGATTGGATCGACCGTGCCTACCTCTGGTACGGTGCACGCACGGTCGGTGCCGGTCACCCCGACCAGGCTGCGATTGCCGTGTTGAGCTGGATCTTGGGTGACCGACTGCGCGAGGAGATGCGTGAGCGACGCGGCCTGGTATATTGGCTGGGCGCCTCCAACAATACCATGACTGATGTCGGTTACTTCAGCATCGAAACCGACTCCGACGGCCGCCACGTGCAGGACATCCTTGACTACATCGAAGAGGTGATGGACGAAATCAAGGCAGGGGTGCTGCCGGCCGATACCCTGGCCTACGCCAAACAGGCGCTGCGTGGCCGTAATGTCCTGGCCATGGACAGCAACGATCGCCTGGCCGAGGTCTTCACCGGGCCGGCACTGACCCTGGCACCGGGCGAATCGGTGCCCGACTTTTTTGCCGAAATCGAATCGGTCACGCTGGCCGACGTGCAGCGGGTTGCGCGCACCTATTTTACGCGCAACAACAGCTACCTGGCCATGGCCCGACCGGCATTTACCCTGCGAGACGTGGCGGTGGCGGCGGGTGGGGCGGCCCTGGCGCTGGCACCCCTGGCATGGCGCAAATTTGGACCGAGAAGTGAAAGGAAAGCGTAATGCGGTCGAACAAGGGACGTAAGTTGCTCATGATCCCCGGCCCGATCGAGTTCGAGCCGGACGTGTTGGCTGCAATGGCTGAGCCGACACCCAGCCACGTCGCGCCCGACTTTATCGAAGTTTTCGGGCACGCCCTTGACCAGCTGCGTGCGGTGTTTGCCGCGCCTGACGGCCAGCCCTTTGTGGTGGCTGGCTCGGGCACGCTGGCCATGGAGTTGGCGGTGGCTAATCTGCTGGAGCCGGGTGATTCGGTGCTGGTTGTCAATACCGGCTACTTCAGCGATCGGATGGCGGCCATTTGTGTGCGCGCCGGCGCTGTGGTGAGCCACGTGCGGGCCGGGCGTGTCGGCGATGCACCGGGTCTGGAGGAGGTTGGCCAGGCGCTGCAAGCCGGAACCTTCAAGCTGATGACCATCACCCACGTCGATACGTCGACCGGCGTGTTGACCGATGTCGCCGGGTTGGCCAGGCTGGCCCAGGCCGCCGGCGTGCTGACCGTCGTCGACGGTGTCTGCTCGATCGCCGGTGAAGCACTGCGGATGACCGACTGGGGTGTCGACGTGGCGCTGACCGCATCGCAGAAGGCGGTGGGTGTGCCGCCGGGGCTCGCGCTGGTAGTTGCGCGACCGTCCGCACTCGAGACATTTCGGCGACGGCAGACACCGGTGGCCAGCTACTATGCCGACTGGACCAACTGGCTGCCGATCATGGAAGCTTACCAGGCGCGACGTCCTGCCTATTTTGGCACGCCACCCGTCAACCTGGTCCTGGCCCTGGACGTTGCCGCCGCCCACATCGTGGCCGAGGGGCATGATGCGCGGGTGGCACGCCATCACCGCATCAGCGCCGCCGTCAAAGCAGCCTTGCAGGCCCTGGGTCTCAGCCAGGTACCCGTGGTGCCCGAACTGGCGGCCCATACGCTGACGGCTGCCTATTACCCGGAGAGGGTCGATGGCCCCACGCTGCTGGCCAAAACGGCGGCGGCCGGCGCTATCCTGGCCGGTGGCCTGCACCCCGAGATTCGGGCGCGCTACTTCCGCATCGGGCACATGGGTGCCGTGAACGCCGCCGATGTCTTGAGCACCGTGGGAGCCATCGAGCAGGGCCTGAGCGCCGCCGGGTATGTGTTTGCCGCCGGCGCCGGTCTGGCCGCCGCGCAGGAGGTGCTGCTAACCCCAGCATAGAAGACGCTGGCCCCACGGCGGAGCCGGTCCCTCATGGGGTCGTGCCGCACGTGGGCGTGCAGCCCTCCTCTTTGGTGAAGTGGTGGGGGCAACACGCCACTCAAACCGTCAGGGTCGCGCGTCGTCAGGCGCGCGTGAGTTTACGATAGGTGATGCGGTGCGGTCGATCGGCCGCCGTTCCCAGCCGGCGATGCCGGTCGGCTGCGTACTCGCTGTAATTACCAGGATACCAGAAGACCTTGCTGTCACCCTCGAAGGCCAGGATGTGGGTGGCGATGCGGTCCAGGAACCAGCGGTCGTGCGAGATGACCAGGGCGCAGCCGGCAAAACTATCGAGTGCATCTTCCAGCGCACGCAACGTATTGACGTCCAGGTCATTGCTTGGCTCGTCCAACAGCAGTACGTTGGCCCCGGTGCGCAGCAGTTTGGCCAGGTGCACCCGGTTGCGCTCACCGCCCGACAGATCGACCACGCGCTTTTGTTGGTCGGAGCCTGACAGGCTGAAACGGGCGACGTAGGCGCGCGAGTTCATGAGGCGATCGCCGAGCTGAATCTGGTCCTGGCCGCCGGTGATTTCCTCCCACACTGTCTTGTGGGGGGACAGGCCTTCGTGGGCCTGGTCGACGTACGCCAGTTTGACCGATCGGCCAACGGTCAACGAGCCGCGGTCCAGCGTTTCCTGCCCGGCGATGATGCGAAACAGGGTGGTTTTGCCGGCGCCGTTGGGGCCGACGATGCCAACGATGGCACCGGGTGGGATATCGAAGCTCATGTCCTCGAACAGGATGCGGTCGTCGAAGCTCTTGCTGGCACCGCCGGCGCGCACGACGACGTCACCCAGGTGGGGACCAGGCGGGATGTAAATCTCCCGTTCTTCGCGGGCGCGCTCTGACTCCTGGCCCAGCAGCTCGTTGTAGCGGTTGACGCGTGCCTGCGCCTTGGCCTGGCGCGCACGAGGACTCATGTGCAGCCACTCCAGCTCACGCTGCAGGGTCTTCTGGCGTTGCGAAGCCGTCTTCTCCTCTTGGGCGAGGCGACGCTGTTTTTGTTCCAGCCAGGACGAATAGTTGCCCTTCCACGGAATGCCATAGCCGCGATCGAGCTCCAGGATCCAGCCTGCAACGTTGTCCAGGAAGTAACGGTCGTGGGTGACGGCGATGACAGTTCCAG
>CAZXQZ010000112.1:13826-15028 GCA_964642445.1 uncultured Anaerolineae bacterium | reverse complement strand
CCCACGCTGGCAAACAGGGTGACGGCCCCCTGCGCCGCGGCGCGGTCGGCGGCCGGCGCCTCGTTGAGCATGATGTAACGCACCGGCGCACCGAGCAGAGCCGACAGCCCCAGCCCAATCAGGGCACCAGCCACGATGAACAGTGCCAGGCTGGTTGCACCCATGCCGAGCAACGCCATGCCCATGGCCAGCAGCGCCGTGCCCACCACCACCACCGCTTTCGAGCCGTAACGATCCAGGTAGCGCCCGGCCATCGGTGCGCCGACCGACAACGCCAGCACCACCGGCATCAGCATGAAGCTGGCCGTCGAGCTGGCCAGACCGAGCGCGGCAATGGCCAGGGCCGGCAGGAAGACCAGCCCCGCCTCACCGAGCCCGGCGCCGGCCGAGAGAAGATTGGCGAGCACCGCCTGGCGGCTGCCAAACAGGCTCATGCGCAGGATCGGGTCGGCCGCACGCAGCTCGACATAGCGAAAGACCGGCACCAGCACCGCGGCCAACAGCAGGAAGGGCCACACGCTCAACGACGTCAGGCTGGCACCAAAGTTAGACGTATCGACCTGGTTGATGCCGTAGGTGAGTGCCACCAACAGCAGGCTGAGCACGACCATGCCCAACCAGTCGAACGGCTTGCGCTGCGCGGCGCGTGTCGTGGGCAGCAGGCGCAGGCTCATGACAATCACCAGCAGCGCCACGGGCAGGTTGATCAGAAACAACCACTGCCAGCCGGCCATGAGCAGGACACCGCCCAGGATCGGGCCGATGATGAAGGCCAGCCCGAATACAGCACCGATGAGCCCCAGCGCGCTGCCCCGCTTTTCCGCTGGAAAGGAATCACCGATGACCGCACTGGCAACGGGGAAGATGCCGCCCGCACCAAAGCCCTGCAGGGCACGGCCCGCCAGCAGGATCGGAAACGTCGGCGACAGCGCCACCACCAGCGAGCCGATGGCAAAGAGTGCGACGTCGGCTACGTAGATGGTACGCCGGCCGAAGTTATCGGACAGCTTGGCCATCAACGGGGTGCCGATCAGGTTGAACAGCACGTAGATCGTAAACGTCCAGGCGAGCAGTCGATCATCGACACCAAAGGTCGCTTTGATCGAAGACAGCGCCGGCCCGACGATCGCAATGTCGAGCGCTCCCATGAGCACGCCCAGGAACAGGACCAGAAGAACCCGGTTGCGGGTCCGGCTATCGGT
>CAZXQZ010000112.1:0-13726 GCA_964642445.1 uncultured Anaerolineae bacterium | reverse complement strand
TGAGCACGCCCAGGAACAGGACCAGAAGAACCCGGTTGCGGGTCCGGCTATCGGTGATGAGCATGATGTCTCCGTGTTAATTCCTTACTTACCGGTCGGTTAGTGAAGTGTAACACAGCTGATCCATCAGGTCAAATGCCGACCATGCACTCATTTGCCCCACCGCCTGCCTGGCGATATAATTCACATTCCCTGCCTCCTGACGAGTCACAGGACCGGACGTGTGACCCACCGGCGGCGTTGCAGCCTATCGAGGAAACAAATGCCGATCCGCGCCGATATCTTGTCTCAGCTCACGAATGTCCTGGCCCATCTGTACAGTGACCAGGCCAGCGCCCGCACGCTGGCTCGAACGGCCGGCCTGGACCTGGCCCACATCGCCTTCGACGCCAGGGCCATCAACACCTGGACAGCGATCCTGACCGAGGCCGAGTTCGAGGGCCACACGCAAACCCTGCTGGATCAAGCCAGCAGCGAGTACCCCAACTGGCCTGAACTGACCGCCGCGCGCCAGGCGTACGGGGATTGGGTGAATGCAGGTCGGCCCAGTGCCATTGCGTTGCCTGAAGCCGGTGCAGACCACGATTTCGTACGCAAACCGTACGAACCGGAAACCGTCTTCATCCCCGCCGGCCCTTTCCTCATGGGCAGCCAACCCGGCCCCGGTATCCCCGACTACGAAACACCGCAGCACACGGTCGTTCTGCCCGCCTACCGCATCGGCACCTACCCGGTCAGCGTACGCCAGTACGCGGCTTTCATCAAACAGGTCAAGTCCCAGCCCGTGCCCCAGGATGCGGGCTGGTTCAACCGCCAGCCACCCCCCGACCGGCTCGACCACCCCGTCACCCACGTCAATTGGTACGATGCGATGGCCTACTGTGAATGGCTGAGTGGCTACACGGGCCGTCGCTACCGGCTGCCCAGCGAGGCCGAATGGGAAAAGGCCGCCCGCGGTCAGGAGGGTCGCCGTTATCCGTGGGGTGAAACCTGGGATGCCGCCAACGTCCATCTCGGCGAGGGCACGACCGCCCTGTTCCTGCCGGCCAACGATGCGGCGGGCGGCACGGTGCCCGCGCGCCCAGGCGGGGCCAGCCCCTACGGCTGCCACGACCTGCTGGGCCACGTCCAGGAATGGACCTGTACGCTGTGGGGCAGCCAGCCTACGGCGCCCGAGTACGGTTATCCCTACGATCCCGAAGACGGACGCCAGGTGCTGCGTCGCGCAGACCTGCCCGCCCAGGGCCGCATGGTCCATCGCGGCGGCTCGTTCAAGTCGCTGCCCGCCGAGCTGCGCGGCACGGCGCGGGCCAACTTTTCACCGGCCAGCGCGATTGGTTGGCGCGGGCTGCGCGTGGTAATGGAAATCGGCTGTTGATCGGTGCACTGGGTCCCTACCTGGCCGGTATCGATACCGCGGCCGGCACGACCTCCTTCCTGATCTACGCACTGCTCAAACAGCCGGCCACCCTGGCCCGGCTGCAAGACGAGGTCGATGCCACATTCGCCGCTGGCCCCTTGACGGCCGACAAGCTGCGTAAGATGCCGGTCCTGCACGCGGTGGCACAGGAGACCCTGCGTATGTACCCGGTTGCCATGATGGTGCCGCGCACCGTGGTCGAGCCGTTCAGTTTTGACGGCTACCAGCTGCCGGCCATGGAACCGGTGATGGCTGCGACCGGCGTGGCCCACTTCGATCCGTGGCTGTACACCGATCCCAACCGCTTCGACATCGACCGCTGCCTGCCGCCGCGGCTGGAGCAGCGTCAGCCCGGGGCCTTTGCGCCCTACGGCTTTGGCGCACACACCTGCGCCGGCGCCGGCTTTGCCGATCATCGCCAATCGCCAATTGCCCCACAATTCATCGATGTGTAGTTCTGCCCAGGCCTGGACAAGTCGCACAGGAATCATAACGCGCGGCCAGCAAAACTCAAAACGAACCGCCGAAAGGGCACGATGTACTGGCATGCGCGTCACCCTGCTGCCTCGTTTGGCGCGCCAGCCATCTCGCATTATAATCTTATCATCTTCACCCACCGTCCATCATGCGAGGCCCACCATGCCCCGAATCCGCACCACCCAACCTGAGCCACGCGGCCCCACCACCTGGCAGCAGGTCATCGTCGACCGTATCCGTGCCGGCAAGCTGGTGCCCATCGTCAGCGGCGCTGCGGGCGATGACCTGGCATTGGGCGGTCACACCGCCCTGGCCGAAGCCTACGCCGCCTACACCCGCTACCCCCTGCACGAGCGCGGCCTGGCCGAAATGGCCCAGTTCAAAGGTATCACCGATGACGCGATCGGCGACGCCCTGGCGCTCAAAGAAGACTACGTCAATTTTGCCAAAAGCCGGCTGCTCGATGTCGCCGAGACCGGCGGCGTCGGGCGCGAGATCCTCGACCAGGTCGAGCACCAGTTCGACCGCCTGACCTTCACCGACATCTGCGCCCAGCTCGATTACCCGGTCTACGGCGACGAGCGCAGCCATCCCCTGCTGCTGCTGGCCAACATGAACCTGCCGATCTACGTCACCACCGGTTACCACGAGCTCCTGGAGGCCGCCCTGGTCCGCGCCGGCAAAACACCACGCAGCGAGTTCTGCCGCTGGCACAAGGAGGTCGAGCACCACCCATCTGTCTTCGACGGGAGCTACGAACCGAGCGCCGAACACCCGCTGGTGTACCACCTGCACGGCCTGGACCGCATCGCCGACTCGCTGGTGCTGACCGAGGACGACTACCTGACCTTCCTGGTTGCCTGCTCGCAGAACATCGGCAAAACGACCGACCCGGTGCACGGGCGCGTACGCCAGGCCTTGTGCGACTCGTCGCTGCTGCTGCTGGGCTACGAGCTGCAGGGTTGGGACTTCCGTTCGCTCTTCTGGGGCACCATCGTGCCGCGCACCCGTGCCCTGACCAGCGTCGTGTCGATCCAGCTCGAACCCGGCGAGATCGAGAAGCTCTACCTGCAAAAGTATCTCGCCGGTTATGACTTCAAGGTGGCCTGGAGCGGTCTGCGCGAGACCGTCCAGGAGCTGGACAGGGCGGTGCACCATGCCTGATGACCTGCAGCCCGGAGGTAACCCCTACGTCGGTCCCCGCACCTTTACCCGTGCCGAAAGCAGCCGGTTCTTCGGCCGCGAGCGCGAGGCGCGCGAGCTGCTGTCGCTGGTGATCTCGCAGCGGCTGGTGCTGTTCTACGCCCAATCCGGCGCCGGCAAGAGCTCGCTGCTCAACACCCGCCTGGCGCCGCAGCTCGAAGCCGCGGGCTTCGTCGTGCTGCCGGTGGGCCGCGTCGGCGGCGCGCTGCCGGCGGACACCGGCGGGGTGGCCAACGCCTACCTGTTCAGCCTGCTGCTGAGCCTCGATCGGGGCGGGGGCGATCCCGCCCGCCTAGGCAGGCTGGAACTGGCCGGCTTTCTGGCCGGGCTGACCAGCGATGATGGCGAAAACTGGCACTACGACAGCTTAGCCGGGACGGCAGCCGCGGGCGATGGCGCGGCGTATGTCGTGCCCAACACGGTCCTGATCATCGACCAGTTCGAAGAGATTTTAACCACGCATGCCGACCGCTGGCCGGAGCGCGCGGCGTTCTTCACCCAGCTCGACCGCGCCCTGCAAGCGGATCCGCACCTGTGGGTGGTGCTGACCCTGCGTGAAGACTACGTCGCCGCGCTCGATCCCTATGCGCCGCTGCTGACCGACAAACTGCGCGCCCGCTATTACATGGAACGTATGGGCGTGGACGCGGCCCTGGATGCCGTCCGCCGGCCGGCCGATCTGGGGGGCCGGCCCTTTGCGCCGGGTGTGGCCGAGAAGCTGGTCGACGACCTGCGCCAGGTGCGCGTGCCGGGTCACGACGCCACCGTGCCGGGCCAGTACGTGGAGCCGGTGCAGCTGCAGGTGGTGTGTTTTCAGATGTGGGAGCGGCTGGAAAAAGCAGGGGTTGGGGGTCAGGGGTCAGGGGTTGGGGTTCAGGGGTTGGGGGTTGGGGTTCAGGGAGAGGGCGAGCCATCTGGCGAGAATGAAGCTGCCGGCGGGGCGGGGATCACCGAGGCCGATCTGGCGGCTGCGGGTGACGTGAACCAGGCGCTGGAGCAATTCTACACCGACACGTTGGTCGCGGTGCTGGCGGAACCGGTCGTACAACGAGCCGGCGTAAGCGAGCGTGCGCTGCGGACGTGGTTCGACAGGGAGCTGCTGACCGAGGGCGGCATCCGCAGCACGGTGCTGCGCAACGAGGCCACGGGCCGGACGGGCAGCCTGCCCAATGCGGCGGTGGATGCGCTGGCGCGGCGCTTCCTGCTGCGCAGCGAGCTGCGCGGCGGCGGCACCTGGGTGGAGCTGGTGCACGACCGCTTCGTGGAGCCGATCCGGACCAGCAACGCGGCCTGGTTCCCGGCAAACCTCAGCACCCTGCAGCGCCAGGCCGATTTGTGGCACAGCCAGGGCCGGCCGGACGGGCTGCTGCTGCGCGGCGAGGCGCTGGTCGACGCCGAACACTGGGCCGCGGAGCAGGCGGCGGGGTTGGAGGCGCACGAGCAGGAGTTCCTGACCGCCTGTCAGGCGGAGCGTGCGACCGCCGAGCGAGAGCAGCGCGACGCCAGGCGTATCCGTATCCTGGCAGCCGTGGCGGTGGGGGTGGCGGTCCTGGCCGTGGTTGCGCTGATCTTCGCCATCCGGCAAACGGGACTGGCCAATCAGCAACTGGCACAGCTCGAGGTGGAACAACTGCTCCAACAGGCGCGGGATTTCAAGGTACAGGGTGATGTCGAAGGCGCCATTGCCGCTCTGCAGGAAGCTGCGGCCAAGGATCCCTCGCTGGCCGCGGGGCTGCAAAACGAGATCGCCGATGTACGGCGCCAGGTGGCCACCGGGCTGGTGCAGACCGGTGAGCAGCTGGCGGCGACAGGCAACTACACCGCCGCTTTTGCCAACTTCGAAGCAGCCCTGGCGCTCGAACCACCGTCCGACACGCCGCTTTATGTCAGAATCCCAGCCGGCCCGTTTCGCATGGGATCGGACGATGCGGATGAGTTGGCAGAAGATAATGAGAAACCGCCCCATCCCGTCGACCTGGCGGAGTACTGGATCGGGCGCACCGAAGTGAGCAACGCACAGTACGCACGCTGCGTGGCGGCGGGTGCTTGTGAGCCACCCAACAACCACCGCTGGGACAACCCGCAGTTTGCGAGGCATCCCGTGTCAAATGTCGATTGGTCCCAGGCCCAGGCCTATGCCGAATGGGTCGGCGGCCGCCTGCCCACAGAGGCCGAATGGGAGAAAGCGTGCCGCGGCACCGATGGGCATATCTACCCCTGGGGCAGCGAGCCACCCGACGCCGAGCGGTTGAACTACTACTTCAGCAGGCTGGGCACCTGGACCGATATCGGTACCTACCCGGTGGGAGAACATGGGCTGTACGACATGGCCGGCAATGTGTGGGAGTGGACGGCGGATTGGTATGGGGCGGACTATTATGCCAGTTCGCCGCCAGAAAACCCCACCGGCCCGACCAGCGGGGTCAGCCGCACGTTGCGTGGCGGGGCGTGGGACAACTCCAAGCACTACGTCCGCTGTGCCGACCGCAGCAGCTACGGCGTCTCGATCAAGGAGTTCGTCTTAGTGGGGTTTCGGGTGGTGTTAGCGTCCCTCGGCTTTTGATCTCTGAAAAATCTGTTCTCTGAAACTCTGATGATGCTCTGATTTCTCTGAAAACAGTGTCGACGGAGAGATTTGCGTGTAACGAGTTCTGTTGGGGGTGCAGGGGGCGTGCCCCCTGCCGCGTTTTACCGCCGAAGGCGGTCGAAATTTCTTTCTGGCAGTTGGTGCGCCACGCGTCCAGCCCGGTCCGCACCGCCGCCACCAGCCAGATACCCGATGAGGACAATCGATGGTCAGTCAGGTCACCGGGCGCTATGCCGACCTGTACGCGTGGGACAATCTCTATCTCGCCTATCGCCAGGCGGCCCGGGGCAAACGCGGGCGCGCCACCACCGCGGCGTTTGAATACTACCTGGAAGACAACCTGATCCAGCTGCAGGACGAACTGGCGGGCGAAACCTACCGGCCCGGCCCATACCAGCACTTCACCATTCACGAACCGAAACAGCGGTTGATCAGCGCGGCCCCGTTTCGGGATCGGGTGGTCCATCACGCCCTGTGCAACATCATCGAGCCGGCCTTCGAGCGCAGCTTCATCTATCACTCCTACGCCAACCGAATCGGAAAAGGTACCCACCGTGCGCTCGACGTCTGCCTCACGTCCCCGGCACGGTCCGCAAACTGCCTGCATGAAGAACGGCCCAACGGACCGTGCCGGGGACGTGCCCGGTGATGACCGTTTGCCATCAACCGCCCGCGCGGACTGCCCATTGGCAATCTCACCAGCCCTGGTTGCGCGGCTGGCGGACCTGCGGCTGACGATTCATGTCCCACAAGCCCTCGTGCGCCCCACAACGCATGGAATTCCATGCTTGGGTTTCGTGGTCTACCCGACGCACCGCCTGCTCAAGCGGCGCAAGGAGATCAACTACCAACGGAAGCTGCAGGGTTTGCTCGAGGGCTATGTTCAAGGTAAAATATCTCAGGAGAAGCTTGGCGAGTCGTTACTCAGTTGGATCAACCACGTGCGTTGCGGCGACGCGTGGCGGTTGCGTGTGGCGATGCTGAAGAAGGTGCAGCGATGCCAACTCCCTTTCCGGGCATGGACCCTTACCTGGAACACCACGCGCAGTGGCCCAATGTCCACAGCCGGCTCATCGTCGCGCTGGCCGACGACCTGGCCCCGCGCCTGCGTCCTCGCTACTACATCGCCGTCGAGGAACGCACCCTCCTCAGCGGTCCCGGCGACGTGACGTTCACCCTGCGCCCGGATGCCGCCGTGATCGAGCCGAAGCCGCTGCACGAGGCGGTCGCGGTCTATGAGGCTGTCACCCACCGCCGCACCGTTCTCGTCCCGCTGCCCGACGAGATTCGCGAGACCTACCTGGAAATCCGCAGCGTCGCCGAAGACCGCGTCGTCACCGTGGTCGAGCTGCTGTCACCCACCAACAAACGCCCCGGTGAAAGCCGCCGCCGCTACGAAGAAAAACGGCTGGCCATCTTTGGCTCGCGCACCCACCTGGTCGAAATCGACCTGCTGCGTGCCGGCGAACCGCTGCCCATGGACGGCTGCCCACCCGACGTCGCCTACCGCATCCTGATCAGCCGCGCCGAACGCCGCCCCCAGGCCGATCTGCTGGTTTTCGACATACGTGAGCCTATCCCGGCGTTCCAACTGCCGCTGCTGCTTGGCGACGACGAACCCACCGTGGATCTCAACCGCCTGCTGCACGACCTCTACGACCGCGCTGGGTTCGATCTGCGTATCGACTATTCCCAACCGCCCGATCCGCCGCTGCCGGCTGAGGATGCAGCCTGGGCCGCAGAGCTGCTGCGCGCATCGCCGGCAAGGTGACCGGCACCTGCCTGCCTGGCAGCACCGCCGCGCGGCGATGCACCCTCCACCAGGCAATGGTGCCGGTCACTTCGCGTACACAGCCAAATCCTTGTCAGGTAGCCAGGTCAGTGGTACAATCCAGCCGCGAAATCCTATGCACGCGGGAGGACGGTATGACGCAGACACAGAGTACGCTGCAGCGCATCGAAGAGATCCTACCCCAGTTGCCTTTACCCCAGCTGGAGATGGTCTTGACTTTCACCGAATTCGTGCGAGAGCGGGCAGCAGCAGGTGAAGATGAAGTGCTTTGGTCCTTTGTCGAGCGCGAACAAACATACAGAGCCAACCACCCAGACGACGTATTGGAGTTTGACTCGGACGAAGGGCTGCGGGCGGCGCTGGATGCATTGGCATGAAGTACAAAGTCCGATTGAGCAAACAGATTCAGCGCCAGATTGCTCGATTGCCGGGAAGCATTCGTAATCAAGCCAAAGACCGCATCATTACACTGCGCGACCGTCCGCGCCCACAGGATGCCAAAGAACTGGCGGGGCATCCTGATTTCTTTCGTATCTGGTTGGATCGCGATTTTCGGCTGGTGTGGCAAGTAGACGATGAAGCGCAATTGGTCGACGTTTTGTACGTAGGACCAAAGTCTGACGATCTCTACGATGCACTCGGCTTGGGACGATCCCATTAGGCTCGCGCCAACCTGTGATCCTTGGTGCGCGCGGTGAAGGTGACCGGCACCTACAATCCAGACAGGAAGCCGGGCCCACCAAGGAAGGCCACCCATGACACAGACAACGGATCTGTTGGCACCTCGCGACCGTGACGCGATCGAGATGCTGGTGCAACGCCTGGCGAACGAGCCTTCTCTGCAGTTTCAGCGCATGATCCTGTTCGGCTCCAAGGCCCGCCAGGACGATACGGACGAATCAGATATCGACCTCCTGGTAATCGTGGCAGACGAGCGATAGCCCATCAAGGACGACATCCTCACCATCGGTGCACGACTCTCGCTGGAGTTCGACGTACTCTTCAACCTGGTGGTGGTGAGTTGGGCGCGCTGGGAATGGATGGGCCAGATTCGTCACCCCTTGTACCGGTCGGTGGCTGTCGAAGGAATCGATCTGACGCCCACATGGGTGCCTGCCTAGACCGTCGGACATAGTATCAGCATTGAAACCCATAATCGATCAGTTCTGACAAATCCCACCTTGGTAACGGTCGATAGTACCATACGCCCATCTGATTCTCTCTGCCAGCAGGTGCAGCGATGCCAACTCCCTTTCCGGGCATGGACCCGTACCTCGAACACCACGCCCTGTGGCCCAACGTCCACAGCAGCCTGATCGTGGCCCTGCGCGACGACCTGGCCCCGCGCCTGCGTCCTCGCTACTACATCGCCGTCGAGGAACGCACCCTCCTCAGCGGTCCCGGCGACGTGACGTTCACCCTGCGCCCGGATGCCGCCGTGATCGAGCCGAAGCCGCTGCACGAGGCGGTCGCGGTCTATGAGGCTGTCACCCACCGCCGCACCGTTCTCGTCCCGCTGCCCGACGAGATTCGCGAGACCTACCTGGAAATCCGCAGCGTCGCCGAAGACCGCGTCGTCACCGTGGTCGAGCTGCTGTCACCCACCAACAAACGCCCCGGTGAAAGCCGCCGCCGCTACGAAGAAAAACGGCTGGCCATCTTTGGCTCGCGCACCCACCTGGTCGAAATCGACCTGCTGCGTGCCGGCGAACCGCTGCCCATGGACGGCTGCCCACCCGACGTCGCCTACCGCATCCTGGTCAGCCGCGCCGAACGCCGTCCCCAGGCCGATCTGCTCGTCTTCGGTGTACGTGACCCCATTCCGGCATTTGCGCTGCCGCTGCTGCGCGGCAACGACGAACCCACCGTCGAACTCAACCGCCTGCTGCACGACCTCTACGACCGCGCCGGTTTCGACCTGCGCATCGACTACGGCCAGCCGCCCGACCCGCCGCTGCCGGCTGAGGATGCAGCCTGGGCAGAAGCGCTGCTGCGCGCGTCGCCGGCCAGGTGACCGGCACCTGCGCACCACGCAACACCGGTACGCCGCGAACCAACCTTTACCAGACCACGGTGCCGGTCACTTCGCACAGGCGGCGATCGACAATGGCGCGTCCAACCTGAGATCCATACCCTGCAATCATCTCCTTGTCAGGTAGGCACGTCGATGGTACAATCCAGACAGGAAACCGGACACACCAAACACGCAATAGGTCGTCAGCATGAGCAATTCCAACCAGGCAATGATCCAGCTCTACATGGATGCTGCACGCGAGGCACTTGCGGCCGCGCAGTACAACTTCGATGGCGAATACTGGGCAGTTGCTGCCTCGCGCGCCTATTACGCCTGCCTCTATGCGGTCAGTGCATTGCTTCTTACCAAGGATATCAGTCGAAGCAAACACAGTGCGGTGCTGGCTGCGTTTCGCCAGTACTTCGTAAAACCGGGCTTGATCGAGGCAGAGTACAGTGAAAGCGTGGGTAGAGCCTTCGATACCAGACAGATTGCTGACTATGATATGGTGGGCAACGTTGACGAGCCAGAGGCCAATGCAAGACTGAAGGATGCCCGCAACTTTGTCACGCGAGTGACTCAGTACCTCCGGCAGGAGGGCTACCAATGACACAGACAACGGATCTGTTGGCACCGCATGACCGTGAAGCGATCGAGAAACTCGTGCAGCGCCTGACGAACGATCCATCTCTGCAGGTGCAACGCATCATTCTGTTTGGCTCCAAGGCCCGCCAGAACGATACGCCCGAATCTGATATCGACCTCCTGGTGGTCGTGGCCGACGAGCGCTGGCCCATCAAAGATGACATTCTCACTATGAGCGCGCGCCTGTCTTTGGAGTACGACGTACTCTTCAACCTGGTGGTGGTGGGTTGGGCGCGCTGGACATGGATGGGCCAAATTCACCACCCGTTGTTCCGGTCGGTCGCTGTCGAAGGGATCGATCTCACACCGGAATTGGTGCCGGCGTAGAAGATTCATTTGGCATTGCCTCGGCCCAGCAACCTATCCTCCGCCAGACCACGGCGCCGATCACCTCACGTGTCCACTGTGCACGCCGTGCACCATCAGTGCATAACTCCCCGGCTGCGTCAGCCCCCTGACCATCATCGACTGCGCGCCGGCGATCGGCGCAACCAGCGTGCCAATCTCGTCCACCCGCCGCCAATCGGCCACCCAGACGTCGGTGGCATGGTCGGCCAGCTGCTGGCGCAGGCGTTCGATTCCGGCCTGATCCAGTCCCAAGCGCTTCCCCAGCTCGGCGTTATCCAGTGCACTCGTTGACCCGGCCCCGCTCGCTGCGCTGACGTCGGGCAGCGGCGGCAGGCCCAACAGCGCCCGCGCCGACGACCAGGCCAGGTAACAGACCTCCAGCTGCGCCGGATCGAAACCTGCCAGACCGGCGGTGGCCAGATCGTAGTCATCGTAACGCAGGATGAGATCGAAGAGCGGCAGCACCGGCGCGCTGTCCAGGTCCACGATGTCTTCGGGACCAAAACGATCGGCGGTGATGAAATAGGACTTACCCAGAATCACAGCGTCCGCCGGCGCCGGCAGCGTTTCGTAACCCGACACGATCAGGAATTTGGCCCGTCCCTTCAGGTTGTCCAGCGTCGGATGCACCACCAGCGTGCACTTCCCGTCAGCCGAACCAAAGACGTTGCGGTTTTCATCGACGACGCGAATGGCGTATTCGAGCGTGCCATCGGCGTCGCGGTCGCTGGGAAAGACGCGCTCACGAATCAACCAGCGTACCGAACCGTCCTGCTGCACCCGAATGCGACCCCCATAGGGCGGATCATGCTGCGGCATACGACACCTCCTCCAAGAGTTGCCAACTCTCCAAGAGTTGGCAACTCTGCTCCCAAAATTTGCGATCTGCGCCTGTCTGGCGACAATAGTCATCACCCATGACGAATTCGATCGACCTACCCTGCCCGCCCGACCTGGTGGAGTCCTTCTACCAGGCCTACAACGATACCACCGGCTCGCAGCAGGACCGCCTGGCCCGCTGCGAGGCGATCCTGGACGCCGTGCGCGCGTGCGCCCGGGTGCATACGACGTACCACGCCTGGAGCCTGTTGTTCGCCGGCATCCTGGCCAATGAACGCGCCCGCGATTGGGGCGCTGGCGAGCGCCTGTTCCGCGCCGCCCTGGCCACCAACCAGGGAAAAGACCCTCTGCTCGAAGCCCGCGCCGCCCTGGCCCTGGGCGTCACCTGCCACACCCTCGACCGTTGGGCCGAATCTTTGACCTTCTGCCGGCAGGCCCTTGACGCGCTGGCCGGGCTCGATAAGCCGATCGACGCAGCTTCGGCCTGGACGAACATGGCCATTGCGTGCAGTGCCGGCTTCACCGCCGGCGCGTTTGGACTCTCCCACGTGACCCGGGGCATCGAATACTGTCAGAACGCGCTGGCTGCCCTCGACGCCATGGCACCCACTCGCGAGCGCAGCAGCCTGCAGGCCTCCGTTTACAACACCCTCGGCAGCCTGCACAGCCAGGCCGGCCAGTGGCACGACGCCATCGCCGCTTACCAACACCACCTGGCCATCTGCCAGGAGGCGGGTTATGAATGCCGCACCGGCATCTCTTATGACAACCTGGGTCAGGTGTACGAACAGCTCGGTGTAGATTTTATCGATGCAGCGATTGTTTCCTACCAGGCGGCGCTGCGTATTCATCGCACCTGCGAGGATGCGTTCCGCGAGGCCCTGACTCGTCTGAGCTGGGCCGGGCTGCTCCACGAGCTGGGGCAAAGGGACACAGCCCTGGCGCACTACCTGCACGCCATCGATCAGCTCGAACACCTGCGCGCCGGCATCACGACGACCGAGGCACGGGCCGGCTTTGCGGCCAGCATCGCGACGGCGTACGCCCAGGCCGTGCTGCTGGCACTGGAGCTGGGTGAGATCGCCCAGGCCTTCGACCTGGCCGAACGCAGCCGCGCGCGTGCCTTTCTGGACACACTGGCCGCCGGACAGGTCGAACTGCTGCCCCAGCACGAGGCCAACATCGTGCCCCTGGCCGACGTGCAGCGCTGGCTGGCGCCTGGCACGCTGATGCTCGCGTTCTACACCACCGGCATCATCGATCCCGCCGCGCGTGGTCTGCGCCAGGCCGCTGTTCAGCGCCATCGCTTCCCGCCGCCGCACACGCTGCTGTTTGCCGTCACGCACGACCAGGTCACCGCGCACGACACCGGTCTGTCACCCAACGATCTCCTGCCGCGCCACTTGCACGCCGCCGCCGAGCGTCATTTCCTGGAGCCGGCCATACGCCGGACACTCTTCGACCGGCTGCTGGGACCCATCGCACACCTGCTGCCCGACGTTCTTCGGCTGTTGATCGTACCGCACGGCCCCCTGCATTACGTGCCCTTCCAGGCACTGACGGCCCCCGACGGCGAGACCCTGCTGCGGCCTGGGGGTCCCGTGCTGGTCTATGGTCCCAGCGCCAGCGTGCTGTTGCGCAGACCCTTCGGATTTTCCAAAACCCGAAGGGTCTCGTTGCCTTGCCTGGCCCTCGGTTACAATGGCAGCGGACCATTTCGCCTGCGTTACGCCGAAGAAGAGGCGGGCCGCGTGGCCACCCTGTGTGCTGGTAAAGCGCTGCTCGGTCCAGCGCTCAAACGAGAGACGTTGTTTGCGCACGGCGGTCAGGTTCGTTACCTGCACATCTCCTGCCACGGCGAGTTCGACCCAGAGGACCCACTGGCCTCGCAGCTGCACCTGGGTGCCGGCGAGACGCTCACCGCACAGGCGGTGCTGGACGGTTGGCATTTCGCCGGTGACCTGGTCGTGCTCAGCGCCTGTGAAAGCGGCCTCAGCCGCGTGCGCCGCGGGGACGAGCTGATGGGTCTCGTGCGGGCTTTCATGGTGGCCGGTGCACCGGCGGTGATCGCCACCCTGTGGCGGGTCGACGAGCGCTCGACACGTCTGCTGATGGAACGATTCTATCGTGACGTTGCGGCCGGCGCGGGTTTTGCCCGGGCCCTACAGCAGGCGCAGCTCTTCCTGCGTGAGCTCACGGCCGGCGAAATCCAACGTCTGCTGGCCACCGACGCGGGAATCCCCAACCCGCCATCGAGTCCGGCTGACCTTCCATCTATGCCCCTCACTGGTGATCTACCTGGCGCAGCGCTGGACGCTGACCAGACTGCTCGCCCCTTTGCCGATCCCTTCTTCTGGGCGCCGTTCGTCCTGGTCGGTGCCGGGTAATCACCGGTGTGTC
>CAZXQZ010000111.1:6308-15043 GCA_964642445.1 uncultured Anaerolineae bacterium | reverse complement strand
CCACCAGCAACAGCAGCGGAATACCAGCGACGCAGCCACGGGCCGGCTACCGGGCACGCAAAGAGCGACGGCAGCTCTATGAAGCCGCATATTGAAGAAAGGCGCGTAACGATGTCCGGCACCATTTACATCGTCCAAGATGAAGGTCGTCTCGTGGAAATGACCGAGCATTGTTACGACTCGGAGGCCTCGCTCCCGGACCTGCTTGCCCGTTATCCCAAGCTGCTCGCCGGCGAGCAGATCGACGAGGCTGACCCGCAACGCTGGGTCTTGGTTTCGCGTGAGATGGGTGTGCCGTGGGAAGAGGGTGATCCCGACCAGATGGCGCTTGACCACCTGTTTCTGGACCAGGATGGCATTCCGACACCGGACCATCGCCAACCTTATCGAGTGCGATCTCTTGGACGAAACCGCAGTGGAGACATTCTGGCAGCAGGTAGGATCTAACCTCCATGCTGGCCGCCTTCGCCTACTTTTTGTTGCCGATGAGATTCCACCCCAACTGCGGCGAATTGTGGAGTTCCTCAACCAGCAGATGGAAGGAAGGATTAGTATTGCAGAATTCATCAACGTGATCAAACGATTACCGTCGCATCCAACCGTCCACGATCCCCGGGTGTGGTACACAACGCAAAAGGAGCACTGGCTCGGCTGGTTGGGCGAATACGATGGCCCAGGTGGTTATGGGCGAGTACCCGGAAAGAAGCGGGATGCGAAATTTGCCTACAACCATATTGTCAATCCGGAGATGTTGCTTTGGCTATTCGAGTTCTTCATTTTCGACCTACTGCTCTATCCCGACGATCTTGGTAGTAGCGCGTGGGAGTGAGGGTAGGAGTTGGTGTCATCGTCCCACTAGCTGTTGGTGTTGGTGTAAAAGGGGGAATCAGAGTTGCCGATGGTGTCGGGGATGGCGTGGCAGGAGGTGTTGGCGATGGCGTGTCAACGGGTATGGGAGTTGGCGATGGCGTGTCAACGGGTATGAGAGTTGGCGATGGCGTAGCAGCAGGTGTTGGCGTTGGCGTGTTAGGGGATATTTGACTCATGTTCACCAAGATCGCGCGCCGTGGTGCTTCCTGACCATTCTGGGTGTACGGATCCGTTTCTATCAATGCGACAGTCCAGTAATAGCTCCGACCCACGCCTCCCTGCTGCACACCGAATGCACCGGCGACATCGAATGTCGCACGAGTGCCGCGTACGGGATCAGCGGCACCGTAGTGGTACCGTTGTCCTTCGGCCCAAATGCGCACTTCGAACGCCTGGTTTGCGGTCAGGGCCGGTCCCGACCACTCCCAAATGAACGTGGTCATGCCAAAGACCGAGGCACCGTCATCAGGTTTCACGAGAGTCGGAACGACAGGCGCGGCAGGTGTGGTCTGAATCGGTGACGGCACGACTGTCGGGATCAGGCGGCACGAGGTATTCAGCCTGGTCAGGCTTCCAAGAATCCATCCTGACTGCCCTTTTCGCGTTATCACCCGTAACCATCTACAGTTGGATCTCTGGCCCGTTACCGTCAACTCCTCTGAACGGCGCACCACGCCAAGTCGAGAATAGTTGGTGCCCGGCCCACTCCGAATATTCGCAGCTCCCACCGCAACGACGGCCTTTGAGTGTTGCGCGGAACCAGCGGCTGGGTTTGTTGCTGGATTGAATGTGGCTGCAGGAGTTGAACTGCCTGATATCACAGGAGTAATCGCAACAACATGGGCATATGTTCGATTGCCTATGGAAAGCGCAATCAACCAGCCCAGCATTATGAGGAGTGCCAGGCCGAAATGAAATAGCACCGTAGTCCTCCTACGGGGATGATTGTTCCTCATCGTAAAGACCTTCCATTTCCAACAAATTCGCTAATCGCTCCAGAGCCGTCTGGATCAAGTCGTCGCTAATCTGGTCCTCTTGCGTGAGGACCTTCTCATACATATCTATGGCTGCCGTTGGGTTTCCTTCACTTTCGTAGAGTTGTCCAAGATTGAGCATGGTGGCTGGGTCGGTGTATCCGTCCAATTGCAGAGAGCGCTCGAATTGTTCGATAGCTTCCACGGTTCGGCCAAACCCCTCCAAAACCAGACCGTACTCGCGGCGAATATAGGGTTCGTTTGGGCCCGGCGACAGTAGTGCTTCTTCAAACGCCGCTTGTGCTTGCTGCTCTTTGCGTGGAAAATCCTGTTCGTTCGAAGCTGCATAGGCCATCCCAAGCCTGGTGCGTGTGATTGCGTCGTCATACACGGGGTAACGCAACGCCTCCAGGTATTGTTCGATAGATTCGGGATAGTTCTTCGTCCGGCGCAGATATTCAGCGTAAGTCTCATGAGCCCAGTGAGGTTGTGTGCTTACTTCAGCCAATGCGCGATAGTCCTGCAAAGCATCGTCGCTCATTCCCAACTTTTCGTACAACTGTGCCCGGAGATAATGAGGCCTACTGAGGGCAGGGTCCAGCGCAATCGCCCGACTGTACATCACCAAGGCGTCCTCTGCCTTCTCCTGCTGCTCGTACAACGAGCCCATGTCCAAATTGAGCCACACTTGTTTTCTGATTTGCCCTTCGATTAAGGGCTGAGCTTGCTGGTACCTCGCCATTGCCTCTTCGAAACGACCAAGGCGCGCCAACAGGCGTGCTGAGCCAAGATATGCAATGAAGAAGTCCGGTTGCACTCTAAGGATGGCCTCGTATTCACGTAGGGCTGCCTCCGAATTATTCTGCTGTTCATAGGCCAATGCACGGTCATAGATGGCTGGCAGCAAATTGGGTGGAAGCTCGTTACACAAATCGATGGCGCGCTGTATCTTTTGCTGCCGCTGCACCTCAAGGCCCATCACGCGATAGTTGTAAGCTTGTGCCAGGGCAATTGCTGGCTCTTCGGGATTAAGTCGCGCAGCCTCTGCCAGCGTGCTTTCGGCCTTTTCGTATCTCTCAAGGAATTGATAACTCTTACCCAGATAGTAGTACACAATGGCTGCATCGATCAGGGCAGTCGTCCCAGTCACCGGAGCAGCGAACCCCAGCGCTCGCTCGAATTGGTCAACAGCAGACCCGAAATCCAAATTGAGGTAGTAATACAAGCCAAGGCTGTACCGCACGACAGCGGCATTCTGTGCACTGACAGCCTTCCTAACTTCCACCGGATTTGTGCTTGTGAAGACCACCTGACTTCTCATGTTGGCTTCGACCAACAATGTCTGTGGAAAATCCGGGTTGTCGGTGATGTCTGGCGCCTCCAGGACCTGGAAGTGTATTTCGGAACCGGTCTTTTCCTCAAGGACTTTTCCCCACAACACCAGTTCCGCTCCAACGCGTTTTCCCTCTTCGGTTGCCTGTATTTCGTTCTGCACCAGACCAATACGCTTAGTTGCTACATCACGGGCCGCCACCTCTCTGGTCCCCTGATTGATGGCTTCCTCCAAACCATCCACGAGTTGGTGAGTGATTTCTCGACCCAGTGCGCTTGACGTGTTGTTGGCTCCTTCACCAAAGGTGGCTACTGCGATCCCAAACTGCTCATCCGAGAATCTAGCGGGATGGATGGCTTTCCAGGTTTGATGACCCAGAAGGACCACCCAGCCGACGGTAACCAAACCAACCAGCAAAAATGACCGTCCTATGCGTCGCTCGTGGGTCAGTTTGAGCCAGCGCCAGGTTGCCACAGCCATCAGAATCGCCACCAGTACGTACGTCCAATCGGAAAGTAATAGCCGGTCTCGAAAGGCAAAGAATAGAGCAGCTAAGGGGATTTGAAGAGCCAGGGTTAGGATGATCAGCAATCGATTGCGGAGTAACAATGTTCCGATGTCTCGGAGCAAAGTCCCTATGGGCAGAGGGTTCGTGACATACTGCGTGATGTTTTGTACGTTGTCACCAGAACCGGTGTGAATCGGACCATGAACGTCGCCAGCAACGGCCACGCTACCCGACCCCTGCGCGATCGCGCCATGCCATGTCAATTCATCATGAGGATCAGTATTGTAGGGAGTCGGCTGTGCATTCGCTGTAGCATTGCCGTCCGTCGGCACAGCATTTTCGTGAGATTGTTGCCCCAGCTGCGAGAGTATTTCGTCGATGTCTGCCATTTTGGTCTCGCATCTCGTAAGGTGAACTCAACACCTGTAGCTAGTCGCTGCGAGTGATGTCGCCATGACCGGTGTGAATGCCTCCGTAAACATTGCCGGCAACAGCCACGGCACCTGGTCCTTGAGCAACTGCGCTGGTTCCTGTGAACCTGGCCATCAGACGTATGGTTTCACCCGCCTCTTGCTGGACTGCTTGCCAGCCTCCAGCAGGCAGGCCTTTGCCGCCGCGCAGCATTGCCACAGGAAAATCCTCAGTGGCAGTATCAAAGAATGGAGTTTGCTCGGCCTGACACACTCTTCGGGCGGTGGTTGGAACCGCCTTACCCAAATGGTTCATCAAATTGGAGACGCGCACGAGATTGTCATCAGGAACGTTGCCTGCACCCTGTAACGCTTCGATCAGGTGGAACGTGAAAATGCTCATGGTGCCATCTGGCCAAATCCACGATCGCTGTTGCCCACGTGAAGACGTAAAGACTGCGCGACCTTCTCCGTGTTTCAACTCATCGGTAATACCCTTTGGCATGGAAATCTGGGTCAGGTCGGGTGGCAGTGGCAGCGACGATGAGTTCTTGGCAGTTGCCATGCCTTCTGCATGGCAACTATCGATAATGACCAGGAGTCTACGTGCTTGAATTTGCCGCAGTGCATCGGTGAGTCTTTCAGCAGACAACGCAGACCCGGGAATGTCGAATGGAGTTACATCGTAGGGGATGAGATAGAACCGATTAGCAGATGGCTGCAACCAACCGTGCCCGGAGAAGTAGAAGACCGCTGTCGCCTCAGGATCATCAACCGTCTGCGTCCTCAACCACGCAAGTCCCTCCATGATGTTATCGCGAGTTGCACCCGTATCATGACAATATCGAACGTTGCTATTGGGATAACTACAGAGGTTTGGATCACCTAACACAGCGCGAAGAGCAAGCATGTCTTTGACAGTAACAGGGAGTGACCATTGAGGGTAACTGCACTGTCCGACGCCAACCAAGAAAGCATAGCCGTGTGAAAAGGTTTCGACCACAGTCGTCTCCTAAGTTCACCTTCAGAACTCCCCTGGCGTCACAGGGCCTCTCTGCAATTTGTCCAGGGGATTAGATCAATTTCGATTGCGTTTCCATACGGGCCAATTCGGATTCTGCGTCACGTCCTAAGTGAATTTTACGTAATTGACATTGAAATGTCAACTGCTACGAACGAGGCCGACTGATCCACCGCCAGGTTATCACCATCCAACCGTTCTACGATGACAACAGCCGCACGGCGCGAACATCGCCGCCCTGAGTGAGGCGGTCCTCCACCTGATCTCACCCGACCAGGCCGCGGCAGTCCTCGCCGCTGTCGATACCTTCGCCGGACAGGAGCGGCTGCGGTGGCAGCAGACTGCATTGACGTAACGATCCGTGCTGGTCCGGCAGTGGGAAGAAGGACAAACACTGTCACATGAAGGCCGATCGAAGTCAGTGAGGCGTGGGCGCAATCATGTCAGCCCAGGGAGCCAGTGGGGTCGGATAACCTTCCGTCGTCCCACGCTGCATGAGCTTGACCACTTCGACCTGGGCGGCCGTCTCCGTGTCCCCGGTCATGGTCAACGTCACATAAGCCAGGTATTCCCCGCTGGGTGAAATGGACAATTTTGCTGGGCTGGGCCGCAGCAGTTGAAAATACGGATCCTCACCGGTTTCCAAAACCGGTGAGGATTTCACTTCTGCCCCGAACACCAAGGTCATTCTTCGGTGTCCCGCTGCATTGCCTGCTCGACGAGTTCGTCCCTTTCGGCGCGAGCAAGATAGGGATCGAGTAGTGCCATCGCCTGGGCAAGCGTGTCAGCGTAGGTGATGTATCGCTCCTGGTCGATGAGCGCTCCCCACGGTACGTGGGAGAGTCCTTGCGACCGGGAAAGGAAAATAACCTCATCGCTGGCGGTCTCGATGGCAATGGCGATCGTCGGGTAGTCATCCGTGTGACTCATGACCGGCTGATAATCACCCTCCTCAAGCGGTGTGTTGGCAATCAGTGTCAGGAACTCGTCGACAATCGACACAGGCACACTGATAGCCACCGTTTTGGTGATTGGGGTTGTGTACCCGGCAACGCTGAGTTCGGCACGACCCAAAAAAGCGGTTGCGTCCGGTTTGAGCTCGAAATACGCCTCGATAGGGGCAGCCGGCGACAATCCGGTCCAGGCATCGAGAATACTCAGGGTAATCACGGTCGAAGCTTCGAGCGCCGGCGGCGTTATTGAGCCGGCGGGAGCGTACGGACGCAGTGTGCCATCTTCTTCGATTCTTTGGAGAACGTACGCCGTTTCCCCGTTACCGTACTGCACGAGCAAGAGCTCGGCATGCGGCACCGCAACATAGTCATCAGAAAGCTCAATGTTACCATCATCCCGTAACGTCAAGGTTCCGGTTGCACGTTCGATCGGCGTTTCCCTGCCAAAGTAGTACGCCAGTGAATACCCGCCGTCTTCCAGAATCTCCAACGTGGGAACTGTCGGATCGAACTCCGGTGGGCGTCCCGAGGCTGACGACCTGCCTGATGCCCATTTGCCGACAAACGCCTGCACCCAATCAAGAGACCGGACCGTTGCTGAAGGAATCACCGTAGGTGTGATGACGACCGGTTCTTCGGTCGCAACTCGATCGTCCGTGCTATCCGGTAAGGCAGTGGCCGGTGGCGTCTCCAACAAAGTGGTATTGGCAGGAGACGATGTTGCCGGAACCACCGTATCGGTAGCCTGATCCGAAGGTGTGACAAAAGGTTGGCAAGCACCAACCAGGATGGTAACCGCAGCAATGGCCAACAGAAAAAGGGGATGGGCGACGCATGGGCGACGCCGCTGTTCAGACATGACAATGTCCATTTGGAGGACTCCTTTCATCACATCAGCGATCAAGGAGGGTGGCACTCATTCCATTATGTCCCCGAAATCCCCCAGCTGTCAAATCATCCCCGAGGCTCGCACCACGATACCCACCCACACCCACTGCGATCGACCTTGCCCTGCCTGCCCACGCCCCCCCCTCCTCCACAAACCAAAATTTCGCGCAAATCAGCGTCAATTCGCGGTGGCCAATCATTCGTGGTCATCACCCCCTCATTTGGGTATTGACAACACGACAAACGTATGTTATAGTCAGACAAGTTGGGAGCGCTCCCAATTTCACATTGGGCGTTCAGTGTGCGGTCCCAATCAGGTGGCACTGACGCCGCGAAGAACGGCACAATTGGGCTTTGCAGAGGCAAAACGGCTCAACGACGACTTGAAAGAGGCCGGCGCCCGTGAACTCGACAAAGAGCGCTCCCAAAAAAACGGGAGCAGGGATGACACTCGAACACATCGCTGAACTGGCGGGCGTCTCACGTTCGACCGTGTCGCGTGTCGTCAACGACGATCCAAACGTCAATGCGGCCACGCGCGAGCGAGTATGGCAGGTCATTCGCGAACACGACTTCCATCCCAACACGGCGGCGCGTGCCCTGGCCAGCCGGCGCAGCCACATCATCGGTCTGGTCATTCCGCAAGCGCTGCACACCGTCTTTTCCGATCCCTATTTCCCCACCCTCATCCAGGGCATTGCCGCAGCCAGCGAACAGCGAGGCTATTATTTGATGCTCTCGCTGATGATGCACAAACCTGACGACACCTTCGGACGGCTCATCCGGGCAGGGCACATGGACGGGTTGATCGTGGGCTCCGCATTCACCGAGGAACACTTCGTGCAGCGCCTGTTGGATGAGAACTTCCCCTGTGTGCTGATCGGCCGCTCACCCAGCCACGCCGAAATCACGACGATCGATGCCGACAATGTGCGTGGGGCCAGCATGGCGGCACAGTACCTGGCACGGCTGGGATATGGGCGCATCGCCACCATCACCGGCCCCCTGAATATGGTTGCTGCCATCGACCGCCGCGAGGGATTTTTGCTTGGACTGCAGGCCCTCGCGATCGACGTGCCAGCCGCGTACGTTCAAGAGGGAGACTGGTCGGAGTGGAGCGGCAACCAGGCGATGGAGCGTCTTCTGCGGACCCATCCGCGGCCGGAAGCGGTCTTCGCAGCAAACGATATCATGGCGATCGGCGCCTACAAGGCAATCCGCTCCGCCGGCCTGCGCGTGCCCGAGGACGTTGCACTGGTCGGTTTCGACGATGTCCCCATGGCTTCTGCGGTCGAACCACCCCTCACCACGGTGCGCCAACCCATCGAACGGCTGGGCTACCTGGCCGCCTCGACGCTGATCGAACGACTACAGATGGACCCGGCCCGGCAAAACCTGGTCGACGTCCAACACATCGTCCTGCCGACCGAGCTGGTGGTGCGCGCGTCCTGCGGGCAGGCGCTCCGTTACGCAGTCGGCCCGCACACTCTCGTGTCACGATGATCCTCAAGAAGGAGGTACCCGGCGTAAACCATTTGTTTCTGCTGCATCGATCGATCGTGTTGCAAAAACACACCCTCACTCATTCACGCTCGGAGGAGAAAATGAAAACTCGATTCACCTTGCTGGTAGCCCTGGTGTTGATCGCCAGCGTGCTGCTGTCTGCCTGTGGCGGTGCCGCGACGCCGGCCCCGCAGCCAACCACCGCCCCGCCCGTGGAAGAACCGACCACCGCACCGGAAGCGACCACCGCACCGGAACCCACCACGGCGCCAGAA
>CAZXQZ010000111.1:0-6208 GCA_964642445.1 uncultured Anaerolineae bacterium | reverse complement strand
GAACCCACCACGGCGCCAGAAGCGACCGAAGCACCGGCCGATGCGGGCACACTGCCGCGCAATGAAACCTTGTACTTCAATGGCCAACAGTGGAGTCCAGTGGTCGGCTGGAATCCGTATTCCAACAGCAATAACAACGCGATGGCCGTTGCCCAGCAGGACAACGCCCGCGTCATCATGTTCGAAACGCCGTACCTCTACAACATGCTCGACGGTAAGCAGTATCCGCTGCTGGCAGATGGTGACTATTCGTGGGACGACGCACGCACCGCGATCACCTTCAAGATCAAACCCGCCGCCAAATGGAGCGATGGCACGCCGTTGACGGCAGAGGACGTCGCCTATACCTGGGCCACCCATGTCAAGTACAACACGCCCACTGGTGCCGCCAACATAGATTACATCGAAAACATCGAGGCGACCGATCCCCAGACCGTCGTGATCAAGGCCAAGCTGGACGAGGACGGCAAGGCGGTGAATCCTCTGATCGTCGCGGCCTACCTGAGCACCAACTACGTGGCCCAGAAGGCCTGGACGCAGACGCTGGAAGCGCGCGTGGACGGCGATGCCACGGCGCTGTTGGCCGATCCGGCCGAAGACGTCGTGTACTCCGGCCCCTATCATAAGTTCTTTGCCGATGATACCAAGGTGGTCTACGTCCGCGATGACAACTACTGGGGCCAGGACCAGAGCATGTGGGGCAAACTGCCGGTCCCGAAGTATCTCGCACACGTGATCTTCAAGGACAACGCGGCCGGCACCACCGCCCTGCAGGCGGGTGAAGTCGACGTCAGCCAGCAGTTCAACTCCAACGTCCAGGACCTGTGGGAAAAGCAGGACCTGCCGATCTCTACCTACCTGCCCGACCCGCCGTACGGCATCGGTGCCAGCCTGCCAACTGCCTTCTACAACCTGAAGTCTCCAGGGCTGGATCAACTCTGCATTCGTAAGGCTATCGCCATTGCCGTCGATTACCCGACCATCATCGCCAATGCGATGACGAACCAGTCGGCAACCTTCGACCAGGTGCCGCGCTCGCTCATGAACCCAACCCCAGGCGAGCAGGCCATGTTTGACCAGGCTGCCGTCAAGGACCTGCAGTGGGCGGGCAACGACATCGATGGCGCCAAGAAGCTGCTCGACGACTGCGGTGTCGTCGACAGTGATGGCGACGGCTGGCGTGAGTACGACGGCAAAAAACTGGCCTACATCGCAACCTGCCCCAACGGCTGGTCCGACTGGCAGGCCGCCATCGAAGTCGTCGCAGCCGCCGGTAAAGAGATCGGGATCGACATCACGACCAACTTCCCTGAGTGGGGCGTCTATCAGACCGTCGTCACCAAGTCGGATGCACCGCTGCCCGAAACCGGCTATGACATCTTCATGATGTGGAGTGACGGCGCCGGCCCCACCCAGCCGTGGGGACGCATTCGTAAGCTGATGAGCTCGGAGTTCATCGGCATGGCGAGCAACTGGAACGGTAACTGGGGTCAGTACTCGAGCCCAGAGGCCGATAAGCTGATCCAGGCGATCCCGGCCGAGACCGATCCCGCCAAGCTGAACGACATCTACACGCAGTTGGTCGAGACCTATCTGACCGACATCCCATCCTTCACGCTCATGTACCGCCCACAATCATTCCACACGGTCAATGAGAGTGTCTGGACGAACTTCCCGCACGAGGGTGACGGCACCAACCCGCCCGTCCCACCGCTCAACCTGACCGACGGTTGGAGCATCGCGGGCCTCTACAACCTGGAGCTTGTCCAGTAATTCGTTGAGTTCGGCCATCCGCCATGCCCCTCAACCGCAAAACATGGCGGATGGCCATGAACCAGGGTGATCCTATGCCGATTCATGGTGTGTGGCCAGCAGCACTGACCACATACCATGACAGGATCACCCTATCACGCAACCGGAGGGAAGTGCTGCCATGAAAGGCTATCGCCGGTATTTCCTCAACAAGTGCGCCTGGTTCACCATTACCCTGGTCGCTGCCTTTGTGCTGAACTTCATCCTGCCACGAACGATGCCAGGCGATCCCGTCGCGGCGATCGTGGCCAGGCAAGCCCAGGGCATGAGCAATTCGACCGGAGTTCAGGCGATTTATCAGCAGTATACGGAGCTGTTTGGCACCGACAAGCCGATGACCGAACAGTTCTTCCTGTACGTGAAAAACGTGTTGCGCGGCGATTTCGGTTATTCATTCAGCCAGTACCCCCGGAAAGTGGTCGACGTGCTTGCGGCTTCCGTCTGGTGGACGCTTTTTCTGCAGCTGCCGGCCATTCTCGTCGGCTGGACACTGGGCAATATGCTCGGCGCGCTGGCGGCTTACCGTCGTGGCGTCTACGATAAGGTGCTCATGCCCGCCAGTCTGCTTCTCAGCAGCTTTCCGCCCTTTGGCATGGCTATCATTCTGATGGTGATCTTTGCGGTGAGCCTCAAGTGGTTCCCAACCTCGGGCGGATACGGGTTCGACCTGATTCCCAGTGTCAGCCCGAATTTTATCCAGTCGGTGTTCGTTCACTATCAGCTGCCATTCTGGTCGATCGTCATCATCGCGATCGGCGGTTATGCCATTGGTATGCGCTCGATGTCGATCTATGAGCTCAATGCCGACTACGTCAAATTCAGCCGTTTTATGGGCGTCAAGGACAGCAAGATCTCGCGCTACGTGTTTCGTAATGCGATGCTGCCGCAGATAACCGGCCTGGCCATCGCCCTCGGCACGATGGTCGGCGGTGCGCTGGTGGCAGAGATTGTATTCAGTTATCCCGGGCTCGGCACAACACTCTTGAGCGGGATCATGGGGCAGGATTATCCACTCATCTCAGCGTCGACGTTGATCGTGACGCTGATGGTGCTGATCGCCACCTTCGTTCTCGAAATCATCTATGGGTTGATCGACCCGCGCATTAAAGCGTCTCAATCTGACTGAGGATAGGTGCCGCTATGAAATTCATGGTTCGCCAGGCCTTTGAATCCCGAAGGTTTGTGGTTGGCTTCGCCATCCTCATGGTTACGCTGTTCGTTGTATTTGTCTACCCGTTGCTCGTACGCACCCCGCCTTTGGAGATCATCGGGCAGGGCACCTTTTTCCCGCCCGGCATCTACGTCAACACATACGACAGCGTCAATGCACCCACCACCTATACCCTTGACCTGGACAACGCCGCCACCCGGCGCATCGCCAGCCGCTTGACAGAAGAGAACCGCACCGCCATGAAGGAGTGGCTGGTGGCAGCCGGAATCGCCGAGAGCGAGATCGACGTCGCGGACACGGAGAAACTCCTGGCGCTGTGGGAGAGCCATTATGACCCCAACCTGCAGATCAAAGGCATGACCCTGGCCAGGCAAAGGTATTTTCAACGGGTCAATGCATCGGTTGCCGGGCTTCTGTCGGAGGAAGGCGTCGTGCTCGCGGCTAAAAACGCCGAGTCCGGTGCGCTGGAGGAAAAAGGTACCGTCAGTCAATCGGATTACGTCAACATTGGGCAGGTGGCGAACGTCCGGCTGCTGCCACTGGGAACCGATAATTTCGGCCGAGACGTGCTGTCTCAGTTGGTGAAGGCGATTGGGGTGTCACTGCTGGTCGGCCTCGTCGCCGGTCTCATCGCCACGTCGATCGGCCTGACGCTGGGGTTGATTTCTGGGTTCATGGGCGGGCTGATTGATGACATCATCATGTTCTTCATCAACATCTTCACCGTCATTCCCACCTTCGTGCTGTTGATCCTGATTTCATTCAGCATCGGACAAGAGCAACGCGGGGCGATGACCATCGCCGCCGTGATCGGGCTGACGTCCTGGGTATGGACGGCCAGGGCTGTGCGGCCCGCGGTATTTTCGCTGCGTGACCGCGACCACGTCAACCTGTCCAGGTTGTCCGGGCACCCAACCCTCCTCATCATCTTTGCCGACATCCTGCCCTACATCGCTTCCTACGTCGTGACGGCGTTCATCATCCAGGTTTCTTCGGGTATCCTGGCCGAGGCGCAACTATCGATCCTCGGCCTGGGACCCCGCACCACGGAAGTGCCAACTTTGGGGTTGATGATGAACTGGGCCTTGATCTACCAGGCCCACATCCTGGGGAAATGGTGGGCGTACCTGCCGGTGCTGCTGACCATCGCGATGATTACTTTTTCGATGAACCTGATGAATACCGGACTCGACCAGGTGTTCAACCCTGCGCTGAGGGAGTAGCCGCGTCATGCCAAACGTCATGCTTGAGGTGCGAGACCTGACCACCAAATACATCACCCGCTATAAGGAAAACGTCTATGCGGTGGACCATGTCTCGCTGAAGGTCGAAGAGGGCAAGTCGCTGGGCATTGCCGGTGAATCGGGCTGCGGGAAGTCGACGCTGGCCCTGAGCCTGATGGGCTATTATTTCCCGCCGCTGCACTACATGAGCGGCGAAATCATCATCGATGGGCAAAACATCACCGGCATGAACCCCGACGACGTCCGCAAGTCGATATTGGGGTCGGAGATCGCCTATATCCCGCAGGCTGCCATGAACGCACTCAACCCCACCCGCAGGATCATCAACTTCATCGAGGATGTGGTGCTGGCGCACGATCCAACCTGGACCAAAAAGGAGGTCTACGATCTGGCCAGGTCGACGTTCGAGAGATTGGGACTCCCGGCGACGGTGCTGCAAAAATACCCGGTCGAGCTGTCAGGCGGCATGAAACAGCGCACGGTCATCGCTGTTGCGGTGATTCTCTCGCCCAAGGTGCTGATTGCGGATGAGCCATCGTCGGCGCTGGATGTCACCTCACAGAAGATGGTCATCAAGATGCTCAGAGATATGATGGACAGCGGTTTCATCAAATCGATGATCTTCATCACCCATGAGCTCCCCCTGCTCTACAACGTCACCGACGACATTATGGTGATGTACGCCGGACAGATCGTCGAGCAAGCACCAGCCAGGGACGCCGTGTTCGATCCGCTCCATCCCTATTCACAGGGACTGATGGGCTCGATTATCGTGCCTGAAAGCGGCCTGCGCAATGCCCAGCTGGCGGCGATTCCCGGCGTGCCGCCCAATCTCAAAAACCCCCCAACCCACTGCCGGTTTGCCGAACGGTGCAAGCTCGTACGCCCGGAGTGCACGCTGACGTCGGTGGGTCTCTATGCGGGTGGCATGGGCCGCACCTACCGCTGCATCCTGTCGGAGACGGAACTCAGGGAGGCGCAACACCATGGCCGATGAACGGACCCTGTGCCTGAGTGGATCGGGCATCACCAAGGTTTTTGGGTTTGGTAAGACCAGAACCGTCGCTGTCGATCACGTCGATTTTGAGTTCCACGAGGGCGAAGTGATCTCGATCGTCGGTGAATCAGGCAGTGGCAAGACCACCCTGGCCAAGATGCTCCTGGGATTGATCAGCACGACCGAGGGTGAAATCTACTTCCAGGGAAAGAAGCGGGACATCCGGTCTGGCAGGAAGAAAAAGGAATACTGGAAGAACATCCAGGCGATTTTCCAGGACCCTTTTTCGGCGTACAACACCTTTCACAAAATCGATGCCGTGCTCATGGACTGCATCAAGATGCGCGGGGGTGGCGGGCTGCCGCACGAGCAGAAGATAACGATGATGCGGGATGCGTGCAGCTTCGTCAACCTGAAGTTTGCCGAGCTGACCAACAAATATCCCTTCGAGCTGTCGGGTGGGCAGATGCAGCGTTTGATGATTGCACGCATTTTTCTGCTCAAACCCAAGATTCTGATCGCCGACGAACCCACGTCGATGATCGACGCCTGCTCACGCGCCACGATCCTTGAATACCTGATGAAGCTGCGCGACGAGACCGGGATGACGTTGATTTTCATCACCCACGATATTGGCCTGGCCTACTATGTGTCCGACACCGTGTACATCATGGAGCGCGGGCGGTTCGTGGAGCGTGGAACCGCCGACGAGGTGATCCTGCGTCCGCAGCAGCCCTACACGCGGCGCCTGCTCAGTGATGTGCCGAAGATCTATGAAGAATGGGACCTGACGACGGTGTAGGGCCGGTACGGGCTTGTCAAAGAATACCTTCCGGCATTATGGCTGGAATTCGCCGCTCCGAAGGCGGTGGCGGTTGCACAGTTGCCATCTTTTTGGAAAGATGGCAACTGTGCAACCGCCACCGCCAAATTCGATCAAAATAGCACGGGAAGTTATTCTTTTACAAGCCCTAAGTATCATCC
>CAZXQZ010000110.1:0-15200 GCA_964642445.1 uncultured Anaerolineae bacterium | reverse complement strand
CTCGCGGTTGATGCGTTTGATGATGGCGAAGATCTCCTCCACCAGCAGCGGGGCCAGGCCCAGGCTCGGCTCGTCCAACAACATCAGCCGCGGGCGCGCCATCAAGGCCCGGCCGATGGCCAGCATCTGCTGCTCGCCGCCCGAGAGGTAACCGGACGTCTTGTGCCGGCGCTCGCGCAGCCGGGGGAAGAACGTATACACCGCATCGATGTCGGGCGTCACCTGGCGCCGGTCGCGCCGCGTGTACGCACCGGCGACCAGGTTCTCTTCGACGGTCAGGTGCGGAAACACCCGCCGTCCTTCCATCACCTGGAAGATCCCGCGGCGCACGATGTCGGCCGCATCGCGGGTGTCGATGCGCTCACCCAGGAACTCGATGCTGCCATCGGTGACCTCGCCATCTTCGGGCTTGAGCAGGCCCGAGATCGCCTTCAACGTCGTGGTCTTGCCAGCACCGTTGGAGCCGAGCAGCGCCACGATCTGGCCTTCCGCGACCTGCATCGACATCCCTTTCAACACCAGGATGACGTCGTTATAGATCACTTCGATGTTGTTGAGTGCTAACATCATGCCTACCTGTTGCACGCGGTGATTATGGAACCACAAAGCGGCTCGTGAGGCCAGCGACCTCATGTTTACTACAAGAAACTCCGGCCACCGAGGAGTGCCGCACCCCCAGGTGCGGCACGGGCTTTCCACCTGCCACGGGTCCGCACCTCGGTTCCAACGACGGACGATGTCTCCAATGCCCAGCCTGTCCGGCGTTGGAACCAGGGTGCGGACTCCTCCGTCGGGCGGGTCTTAGCCGGTACAAAAGCCACAAACGGATGCAGGTCCACCACGGCACCGCCTCACGCAATGCGGCGGTGTCATGGCACCGTCAATGGACATCAGGTCGTGCCATCGTCCAACAACTCGTCACAGCTGGAGCTGTGACCTACGCGCCAACATAACCCCAGCCCCTGGCCCCTAACCCCTACTCCGTACTCCCTACTCCGCCTACTCCGCACTAATATACTCGCTAATCGGCGTCCAAACACCGCTCTTCACCTGGTACAAGCGCAGAGCCTTGCTGCCCGCGTGGTCGGTTGCGGTGAACGACAGGGGGGTGGTGATGTCCCCGGTGCCGAAATCGGTCAACGTTTCCAACGCGGCGCGGATATTATCACCGTTGATCTCCTTGCCACCCTCGGCCACCCGCTTGATCCCCTCGGCCATGACGGCCATGGTGATCCAGCCCTGGACGTAGTGCAGTCCCTTTTCGTCCAGGTTCACCCCCTTGCTCTGGGCATACGCCTGGATCTCCTTCAGCCCGGCCACGCCGGCGCTCGGCGGTGCAAACGGAATCGTACCCACGACCCCCTCGGCGGCGTCACCCGCCAGCTTGACCAGGTTCTCGTCGGCGCACCAGTTCAGGCAGATGACCTGGGCGGGAATTCCCAGGCTCTTGGCGTTTTTGGCCGCCAGCGAACCGGGGCCGGAGGTGTTTTGGATGATAATGTAATCGGCGGCAAAGTCCTTGACCTGCGTCAGCTCGGCGGTCAAATCGGTGGCACCGCGCGGCATGGCCACTTCGAGCATCTCGATGCCGTTTTCCTGGGCAAACGCCTGGCCTTCGGGCAAGGGTGATTTGCCAAACGGGCTGTCGTTGTACAGGAACGCGACTTTGGGTGCGCCACTCTGCCCCTTGGCCGCCCAGTCCTGCAGCGCCCAGCGCAGCGCAATCACCATCTGGTCCGAATAGGTGGTGCCGATCAGGAAATTGTACGGCGCATCGGCGATGGCTGCCAGGTTGGCCGAGTACGAAGCCGACATGAAGGGAATCTTGTCGGTCGCGATCTTGGTACGCAGCGCCTCCGTATCGCCGGTGCCCCAACCCTGGATGGCCGCAACCTTGTCCTGGGTGACGTACTGCGAGTAGAGCTGCTCGGCGTTGGGCACCTTGTAGGCGTAATCATTGGAGATCAGCTCGATCGTATGGCCGGCGACCCCGCCCTTGCTGTTGATCCAATCAACGAAGGCCTTGACACCCTCGGCGTAGGGCACGCCGACATCGGCCGTGGCACCGGTCAGGTCGAAGATACCGCCGATCTTGACCGGGGCCGTACCCTCCGTACTTGTCGTGCCCGCACCGCCGCCACCACTGCACGCGCTCAGAACCAGGCTCAAGATCACCATGATTCCAAGAACCATCCATCCACGACTGTGCACTCTGTTCATCGTTCTCCTCCTTGGTTATGACTCTGACACCGTACACGGGACAGTGTCACCGGGCTCGGACTCAGGACCTGTGGGTCACCAACAAACACACCAGCAATCGTCGCGCCTTCGCGTCTTCGTACCTTCGCGTCTTCGCGTCTTCGTGCTTCGCGTCCTTTGCGCCACCTTCGCGCCTTCGTGCTCCGCCACCTTCGCGCCTTCGTGATCAATAGCTGAACGGCCACAACCGGAAATAATCCTTGACGTTGCGCCACAGCTTCGCCAGTCCTTCGGGCTCGAAGATCAGAAACAGGATGATGACCAGGCCGAAGAAGGCCTGTTGGATGAACGGAATCAGCTGGCCGATGGCGGGCACGATGTTACCCAGGCCACGGCCCAGGTTGGTAATCACCGCCGGCAGCAGGGTCATGAACGCCGCGCCGTAGATCGATCCAGACACCGAGCCCAATCCCCCAATGATGATCATCGCCAGGAACAGAATCGACGTCTCGATCGTAAACCGTTCCCAGGAAATGATCGTGGTATAGTTGGCCGTGAGCGCCCCCGAAAGGCCGACAAAAAACGACGACACGGCAAACGCCAGCACCTTGAACTGGAAGACGTTGACCCCCATGACGCCCGCGGCAATATCCTGGTCGCGAATCGCCACGAAGGCCCGTCCCACGCGCGTGCGAAACAGGTTGATCGCAAAGAGCGCCGTGAATCCCGCCATGATCACCGACACCCAGTAGAAACGAAACTGGGTGTCCAGCGGAATTCCAAACAACATCGGCGTTGGAATCACGAGCGCTTCGACGCCGCCCGTCACCGCATCCCAGTGCGTAATGACCCATTCGATGATCTGCTGCGCGGCCAGCGTGGCAATCGCCAGGTAGAGGCCCTTCAGACGCAGAGACGGGATCCCAAACACCGCCCCCACCGCCGCTGTGACCAGCGAGGCAATCGGCAGCGTCAGCCAAAACGGCAGACCCAGGCGCAGCGCCAACAAACCGGCCGTGTAGGCGCCCACCGCCATGAATGCCCCCTGCCCAAGGGAAATCTGCCCGGTGAAACCGACCAGGATGTTCAGCCCAATCGCACCCACCGCCGCAATCGCAATCTGGTTGGCCAGCGTCAGATAGTAGTTGTCCGCAAAAAACGGAAAGATCACCAGAAACACCAGCAGCGCCAGCAAGCGCACCTTCTGCGCCGGCGTCCGCCTCAAAGCTGTGTCCTGCTGGTACGTCGTGTGAAAAACCCCTGATTCCATCCCCAACCTCAGTACTTCCACCCACACGGCCCGCACGCCGCCAAACCAACTCCCGCACCAACCTCAGAACCGCCTCGACCACAAAACCCTAAAACCTTCGCGCCCATTCGCGGCCGGTACGCCGCCAAACCAACCCCCGCACCAACCCTTAAACCATCTCAACCACACAATCCGAAAACCCTTCGCGCCCATTCGCGCAATTCGCGGTCAACCCATCCGCGGTCACCCCTCAAACACGCTCGATACGCTCCTCACCGAACAACCCATACGGCCGCACCATCAGGATTAGCACCAACACGATGAACGGTATCACCTGGCTCAAGCCGGCCCCCAAGTAACCCGCGGTGTACGCCTCCAGCAGCCCGATGATGATCCCACCGACGATGGCGCCGGGTATACTGTCCAGCCCGCCCAGGATCACCACCGGGAAGACGCGCAGCCCAATCCCGGCCACCGCCGAACTGACGCCGACGATGTTGGCGACCAGGATACCGGCAATCGCCGCGGTAACGCCGGCAATCGACCAGGCCAGGGCAAAAATACGTTTGACGCTGATCCCCATGCTGAGTGCGGCCTGCTGGTCATCGGCCACTGCGCGCATGGCAATACCATCGCTGGAGCGGCGGAAAAACAGGGTGAAGGCAACCAGCAGCACCGCCGCCACGCCAATCGCCACCAGGCGGTCGCTGGGCACCACGGCCCCCAGAATTGCCACATCCTGGGTTGGGATGAAGGCGGGAAAACTCTGCGGCGCCGTGCCCCAGATCGCAAAGACCACGGCGCGCATCACACTGGCCAATCCAATCGTCACCATGATCACCGAGATGATCGGCTCACCAATCAGCGGGCGCAGGATGAAACGTTCGATCACCACGCCCAAAAGGACCGCAGCCAACAGCGTGAGCAGCACGCCGATCGTCCAGGGCAAGCCGACCTCGGCGATCAGACCGTAAGCCAGGTAGGCACCCACGAGCAGGAATTCCCCCTGGGCGAAGTTGATGACGTCACTCGATTTGTAGATCAATACAAACCCGAGCGCGACCAACGCATAGATCGCCCCGGTCGTCAGACCGGTCAAAGTGAGTTGTACGAATTTGTCCATCGGCAGGCGTTCCCCCTCTCACCGTCCAGCCGGCATACCATCTAACGATTCGATGTGCAGGCGCGTGCGCAGCGTGGCCGTGCGCCCGTCCTGGTAGGTAATCATCGTTTCCACGTCGAGGTGGTCATCTTGACCGTATAGGGCATCGACGATATCGGCGTAGCGCTGCGCGACGAAGGTACGCCGCACCTTGCGCGTGCGCGTCAGCTCGGCATCGTCGGCATCCAGCTCCTTGTGCAGCAGTAAAAAGCGCTGGATGCGCGCCGAGGTGGGCAGGTCGACGTTCGACTGCTCGACGTGTTTGCGGATCAAACGGTAGACTTCCGGTTTCTGCGCCAGGTCGGTGTAGGTGGTGTAGGCAATCTGCTGGCGCTCGGCCCATTTGCCGACGTTGGCGAAATCGATGTTGACCATTGCACTGATGTAGGGCCGCTCGCCGCCGAACACCACCGCCTCTTTGATGTACTGGCTGAACTTGAGTTTGTTTTCGACGAACTGCGGGCTGAATTTGGTGCCGTCGTGCAGGGTCATCACATCCTTGGCGCGGTCGATCACCACCAGGTGGCCGTCGTCATCGAAGTAGCCGGCGTCACCGGTGTGCAGCCAGCCGTCCTGGAATGCTTCAGCCGTGGCTTCGGGGTTCTTGTAGTAACCGTTGGCCACCGCCGGGCTGCGGGCAATGATTTCGCCGCTGTCGAGAATGCGGATGTCGGTTTCGGGAATGGGCAGACCGACGGTTTGGAACTTGATGTCCCCATCGCGGTGAACCACGGCAATACCGTTGATTTCGGTCTGCCCGTAGATCTGTTTGAGGTTGACACCCAGCGCATGAAAGAACCGAAAGACGTCGGGTCCGAGGGCGGCGCCGCCGGTGTAACAACGTTTCGTGCGCCGCAGGCCCAGTTTGTCCTTCAGCATCTGGAAAACGAGCAGTTCGGCCAGGCGATAGCGCACGCGCAGGCCCAGCGGTGGCGCTGCCTTACGAAAACGCACGTCGGCCATCGCATAACCCGCGCCCAGCGCCCAATCGTACACGCGCCGTTTGAGCCGGCTGCTGTCTTCGATTTTGACCTGGACCTGGCTCAGCATATTCTCCCAGATGCGCGGGGGCGAGAACATGACGCGCGGGCCAATTTCGCGGATGTTCTCCTGCACCGTTTCGGGCTCTTCGGGAAAGTTGATCGTGAAACCGATCGTGAGCCCGCAGCTCATGGCCATCATCTGCTCGCCTATCCAGGCCAACGGCAGGAAACTGACGAACTCATCGTCGACGGCCAGTGGATCGACACTCATCAGATTCTCGCCCATTTTGACCATACTGCGGTGGGTGAGCATGGCCAGTTTGGGTTGGCTGGTGGTACCCGACGTGGTACAAAGAATCGCAATATCCTCACCGCGACCTTGGGCCACCGACGTCTCGAACAGGTCGGGGTGTTCGCTGCCGTAGGTGCGCCCCAGGTCCTCGACGGTGGCAAAATCGCGCAGGAACGGCTCGTTGTAGCGACGCAGGCCGCGCGGGTCGTAGTAGATGACGTATGCCACCTGACCCTGCAGGCGATCCCACATGTCCAAAATTTTGTCGACCTGCTCCTGGTCTTCGACCACCACGAAGCGCACGTCGGCGTGCAGGATGATGTAGGCCACTTCGTCGACGATCGCGTCCTGGTAGATGCCGACGCTGCGCCCGCCGGCGGCTTGCGCTGCCAGCTCGGCGTACAGCCATTCCGGGCGGTTGTCGCCGATGATCGCGATCGTATCACCGGGCTGGAAACCGAGGCTAAACAAACCCAGGCAAAAGGCACGCACGTGATCTGCGTACGCACGCCAGGTTGTCGCCTGCCAGATGCCAAATTCCTTTTCGCGCAGGGCGACCTTACGATCACCGAACTGCGCGGCCCGTTCGAGGAGGAGCTGCGGAAAGGTTTCAGCCATTACGTGCCTGTTGTGTGAATTGACCGGTGTTGATTGTGGAACCACAAACGTTCAAAGATGAAGTTTGGCGCTGTGTTCTTCGCCGAGATAGGCGCGAACCACTTCGGGATTGCGTTTGACCTCATCCGGCGTACCTTCGGCCAGTTTGACGCCAAACTCCAGCACCGCAACGCGGTCGCTGATATCCATGACCACGCCCATGTCGTGTTCGATCAGGATCATGGTGACGCCACGTTCCTCGTTGATGTCGAGGATGAAGCGCGCCATGTCTTCTTTCTCTTCCACGTTCATGCCCGCCATCGGCTCGTCGAGCAGCAGCAGCGTCGGCTCCAGGGCCAGGGCACGCCCCAGCTCGACACGTTTCTGCAGCCCGTAGGACAGGGTGCCGACCGCCTTCTTGCGGATGTGCTCGATTTCCAGGAAATCGATGATATCTTCCACGACCTGCCGGTGGCGGATTTCTTCTTTCTGGGCCAATCTCCAGAACAGACCACAAGCCAGCACGCCGCTTTTCATGTGAACGTGCCGGCCCAGCATCAGGTTGTCGAGCACGGTCATGTGGCGGAAGAGCTCGATGTTTTGAAACGAGCGCGCAATGCCGAGGCGTGCAATGTCGTACGGTCGCATGCGTGTCGTCTCGTGCGATGTGTCGTGCGCATCGTAAAAAACGATACGCCCCCCCTGGGGATGGTACAGACCGCTGATGCAGTTGAGCAGCGAGGTTTTGCCCGCACCATTGGGACCGATGACCGCCATGATCTCACCCTGGCGCACGTCAAGGCCGACCTTGGAGATCGCGGTAACGCCACCAAAGCTCAGACTGACATCTTGCACGTTCAGGACAGACCGACGACGGTTGTCGACGAGGTGAGCAGGCAGAGTGGCCACGGAGAGATCCCTTCCGGCCAGGTGGCCTACAGCTATCGAACCCTGCAATGTTACAGGAATGGGCGGTTGTGAGGTTGGTGCTGTAATTGTAGCGAGATTGTCCCAGCTGGCAAATTTCGGTAGGGCACAGCTGATTTTTGTCGAGATGAAGTTTCAAACTCGACTTTGGTAAGAAGTACCCACGCTGGTATAATGACTCGATCACAACTGTATGGAGACAGGTATGATTCGAGTTCTGTTCGTCTGTCTGGGCAACATCTGCCGTTCGCCGATGGCCGAGGGGGTCTTCGGCCAGCTGGTGGTCCAGGCCGGCCTGTCCGATCAAGTCAGCGTCGACTCCGCGGGTACCGGGTCGTGGCACGTTGGCGAGCCGCCCCATCCGGGCACGCAGCGGGTCCTGGAACAGCACGGCATCGCGCTGTCCAGCACCGCCCGCCAGGTCGACCAGGGTGACCTGCGCAGCGCCGATTACATCATCGCCATGGACCGCGACAACGTCCGCGACCTGCGGCGCATCGACCGCCAGGGCGTCTTGAACGGCAAGCTGCACCTGCTGCTCGATTTCGCCCCACCGGGTGGGCCGCGTGACGTGCCCGATCCGTATTATGACAACAACTTTGCGGCGGTGTACGACCTGGTCGTGGCGGGAGCAGCGGGCTTGTTGGCCCACATCCGTGATGAACGTGGGCTGCACGCGGCGAGTTGACGCATGGGTATGCCACCTGCGCTCGCGGGCGCGCTGACGGAGTTGTTGGGTGCGCCGCCCGAAGCCGTACGGTCCATCGGCGGCGGTGACATCAGCGCGGCGGCGCGTTTTCAGGCCGGCGGCCAGACCTACCTGGTGAAATGGCTGGACAAGCCTCCACATCCCCCACCGGGCTGGCCGCCCGTGTTTGCCGCCGAGGCGGATGGCCTCCAGCGGCTGGCGGCGGCGGGTGCGCTGCGGGTGCCCGCCGTGATCGGGTTCGGTGATGGTAGGGACGACGAACCGGCGTTTCTGCTGCTGGAATGGCTGGAACCAGCGCCGAAAACCGATTCCGTTCTTGCCGGGCGACGGCTGGGCCAGCAGCTCGCTGCCCAGCACCGGGTGACGGCGGTGGCCTACGGGCTGGACCAGCACAACTACTGCGGCGCCACCCCCCAGGACAACACCGGGGCCGCCGATTGGATCGTATTCTACGGCCAGCGGCGCCTGGCCTGGCAGATGGCGCTGGCCGATCAACGCGGCCGCTTGCCAGTCGCACGAGGCCGCCGGCTGGCACGTATCATCGAGCGTTTGACCGACTGGATCGATCCGGCGGTGACCCGGCCATCGCTGCTGCACGGCGATTTGTGGGGCGGCAACTGGCTGGTCACCGGCGACAACGAGCCGGTGCTCATCGATCCGGCCATCTATTTTGGCGACCGCGAGGCTGAGCTCGCGATGTGCCGCCTGTTTGGCGGTTTTCCACACGAATTCTACCAGGTGTATGACGAAGCCTGGCCACCGGCGCCCGGGCGCGACGATCGGATTGCGCTGTACCAACTGTATCACCTGCTCAACCACTTGAACCTGTTTGGCGAAGGCTACGGCGCCCAGGTGGATGCCGTGCTGCGACGTTATGCGGCCTGAGGAAGGGACTGTCAACATGACGAATTCAACTCGACTCGGCATCATCACCGATGGCGCGTTCAACGCCGCCCTGACGGCACGCCTCGACGCCGATGTCTCCACCGAAGACCTGAACATCGGCAGTTTTGTGATCGTCGAAGGCTCGGGCTACCTCTTTTTCTGCACGATCAGCGATTTGCAGCTGCGCGTGACCGATCCGCGGCTGCCGGCCGCGCCGCCGGATGATGCGTCGCCGCTGATTCGGCAAGCTCTGGTCGGTACGACTACCTTCGCCGTGGTGCAGGTCAAGCCGATGCTGATGATTGCCCGTCCCGCGGACGATCCGCTGGCCTTCATCGATCCCACCGTGCGGCCCGAACCGGTGCGCACGATCCCGATGCACTTTGCGGTGCTGCGCCACGCCGACGAGAGCGATTTCGAGCTCGTTTTTGGCCAGGAGGGTGGGAAGAACTTTGCCATGGGCACCCCGCTGGTTGGGGCCGATATCCCGATCAGCCTCGACCTGGAGCGGCTGCTGGAGCGTTCCAACGGGGTGTTTGGGCAGTCGGGCACGGGCAAGTCGTTCCTGGTGCGCCTCCTGCTGAGCGGCGTCATCCAGCGTAAGGTGGGTGTCAACCTGATCTTCGACATGCACGATGAGTACGCCTTTGGCAAGGAATCCGAGGACAAGGTGTGGGTTAAGGGGCTCAAGGAGCTGTTTGGCAGCCGGGTGCAGGTGTGGTCACTGGACGAAGCGGCCAGCCGGCGGCCCGGCCGGCGCGCCGATGCCGTGCTCAAGATCGGTCTCAACCAGATCGAATCCGACGACGTACTCCTCCTGGCCGATGAGCTCGACCTGGGCGCGACCGCCGAGACGACCGTGGCCCTGTTGGAGCGTTCGTTTCGTAAGGATTGGCTGACGCGCCTCCTGGCCATGGAACCGGCCGAGCTGGAAGATTGGAGTAAGGAGGCCAACGCCAGCGTCATGGCGGTGAGTGCCTTCCAGCGTAAGCTGCGGCGCATCGAGCAGCGCCCGTACATCGTGCCGCAGGCCGGGTTGGATGCGATCGACGAAATCGTGGGCCTGCTCGAGCGCGGGGTGCACGTCATTCTGCACTTTGGCAGCCGTTCGGCGGCGATCGATCACATGCTGGTGGCCAACATCGTCACGCGACGCGTGCGTGAGCTGTACGTGCAGAAGGTCGAGAAGTACGAAGAGACGCGCCAGTCGGGTGACCAGCCGCGGCCGCTTATGATCACGCTGGAAGAGGCGCACAAATTCCTCAACCCGCAGGCGGCGCGGCAGACCATCTTCGGCACGATTGCGCGCGAGCTGCGCAAGTACCGCGTTACGTTGATGGTGGTCGATCAGCGGCCCAGCGGGATCGACAGCGAGGTGCTGTCGCAGCTGGGCACACGCGTCACCGGCAAGCTCTCCGAGGAGCGCGACATCGACGCCGTGCTGACGGGGGTCGCCAACCGCAGCGCGGTCAAGGCCATGCTGGACAGTCTCGACACCAAACAGCAGATTCTGATGCTGGGCCACGCCGTGCCGATGCCAATTGTCCTGCGCACGCGGCGCTACGACGAAGCTTTCTACCAGGCCGTAACCAGCGACAAAGCGGCCAGCCCATCCACCCCGCGCAGCATCAGCCAGGACCTCGCCGACCTCTTCGGGGACTAACCCCTGGAGTGCGGCAGCCATGCTGCCGCTTTGGAGTGCGGCAGCCACGCTGCCGCCTTAGCCCCCTCCAGGGCGAACGGGCAGTTTGCGAATTCGCGCACGCCGGCGCGAAATTTCCCCAGGAAAATTCGTTAACCCTCATATCAGCACCTGCGCAGGCGCACAGATATCGGCCAACCGGTGGGAATACAAAGCCCACCGGCGGTGCGATCGCGCACGGCATCGCACCGATCATCACATTCATGGAGGAGACAACTATGGCAAATTGGAATCGCGTCCAGCTGATCGGACGGTTGGGGCATGACCCGGAGGTCCGCTACACCCCGAAGGGAACGCCCAGCACCAGGTTCAACATGGCGGTCAGTCGCGCCTGGAAGAGCCAGGAGGGTGAACGCAAGGAAGAGACCGACTGGTTCAGCGTGGAGGCCTGGGGTCGCCTGGGCGAGGTCTGCCAGGAGTACCTGCACAAAGGCAGCCTGGTGTTCATCGAAGGCGAGATGCGCATCGACCAGTGGGAGAACGACAAGGGCGAGCGGCAGAGCCGGCCGAAGATTTTCCTGCGCGGTATGCAGATGCTGGACGGCCGGCGCAACGGTGGCGAACCGCCGGGGGTGGAGATCGAGGAGGAGGAAGAGGCAGTGATGGCGTAACGCCGCGGATCGGGGTCACCGCGAATCAGCGCGAATGGGCGCCAATGATTGGGTATGTGGGCAGGGGTGTTGTGTGGGTAGAAGTGACGATGAGGTGTGGTGTGATCGTGCACGCTGCGTGGTCGGCCAACGGCTCATTGCACAAGTACCACCGCCAGACACCCGACCCCAAATTGGCACAGTGTCGCGTTGGTTCGCGGTTGATCGAGATTGATGACACGTCACCGTTTACGATCATTTGACGTTTGACGTTTAACGCATTACGTTATAGAATAACCAGTGATTCGCAGTTTTCACGACGCAGAAACCGAAAAGATTTTCAATCGCCAGCCTTCGCGCGCGCTGCCAGGCCAGATACAGGCGGTGGCTTTGCGCAAGCTTCGTATGCTGCATCGTTCGCAATCCCTGCAGGACTTGCGGGCTCCTCCAGGGAATCGGCTGGAAAAGCTCACGGGCGATCGCGTTGGCCAATACAGCATTCGCATCAACGAGCAATGGCGAATTTGTTTCGATTGGCGAGATGGCGATACGTACAACGTGGAGATTGTCGACTATCACTGAGGTCAACGAACGATGAAACCCGACAAGCTGACACCCATCCATCCCGGTGAAGTGCTGCGTGAGGAATTCCTGGTGCCACTGGGCCTGAGCCAGAACCACCTGGCGCTGGACATCCGCGTCCCCGCCCGGCGCATCAACGAAATCGTCCAGGGCAAACGCCGCATCACCCCCGACACCGCGCTGCGCCTGGCGCGCTACTTCAACAACTCACCACAGTTCTGGCTGGGCCTACAGATGGACTACGACCTGGAAGTCGCCGAGGATGAGCTGGCCGAGCAGATTGTCCACGACGTCCGGGTGTCGGCTACCCCGTCACCAGCACATTTGCGGCATGGATAGTTCGCAAAAAATCCAGACCGCCGGAGGCGGCCAGGCGCGTTGGGTTGTGTGAACGAGGCGGCTGGACTCTGCATGCGCATAGTAAAACAAAGTTCAGAACAGAAAAAGGGGTCAGCGGCTCGGGGACACAACCCGAAAACCGGCATCTTTGGGCACTGGCCGTGGCACTTCCTGCGTGACACCGGCTGGTGGCGGAGCCGGCGTCACGGCAGCGGGCGTCGTCTGCAGCCCCGCTTCCACCTCCTGCCGCAGCGCGACCACCGACCCCGGCCGGCCCGTCGGCTGCATCTCCAGCCTGACCTCCGCCGGCGACTGCCGGCCCCGCGCGGCCAACAGCTGCGCCAGGTCGTGCCCCTCGACAAAAGTCATCACCAGGTACTGCGATCCCTCCGCCGTCACGAAGTGATCGATCACCTTGGGCAGGTTGCTGTGGTGCAGCCGCGCCAACATCAGCGCCTCGCGCTCGAACTGGGCACGCGCATCAGGGCCGGCCAGGGCATTCTCCTTGAGCGCCACCACCATCCGCAGCCGCTCATCCCACGCCCGGTACACCGCCCCCATTCCCCCCTGCCCCAGCAGCCCCTCTACCCGATACCGCCCCTCCAGCACTACCCCCGCCTCCAGCGGCATCCTACCCCCTCCAACCCGCTCACCTTCCCTTTACCCGCTCATATCCCCAGAACCCAACCCCTAACCCCCAACCCCTACTCCATACGCCATACTTCGACCTCATCAAAATCGGCCCGCACGCCCCCTTCGTCAAACGACGCAGCAAAAATCAACACCTGCCCATCGGCGAACGTTGCATCTTCCACCGTGGCCAGGGTCTCGCCGTTGACGATGAAGTGGAACAGTTGGTCGCGTGCCTCGACGCGCACGCGGTTCAGATAGCCGAGCTTGAGAATCGCCTCCGACGGCGTCCAGGGGATGATCTCCTGCACCTGCCCGCCCGCCACGCGCGTAAAACTGAACAGGCCATCGGAGCTGAGACCGAAATAGTAGAAGTTGCTGGCGTCGCGCTGGCGCAGGATCAGCCCATAAGCACCGCCGGCCGGGCCATCGACCTGGCCGGCGCTCATTTCGAGCGCAAAATTGGCGTACGTGCCGGGCAAGGCCTGGCGCGCCATGCTGTTGGGCTCGCGCGCCACCAGGTAATAGCGCCCTTCGACGTAGCCCTTCTGCGCAGTGGCGTTTTCTTCCTGCGGCCAGGCCGCATCGGGCACGTCGAAATTCTGGCGCAGGAGCAGGGACAAAACCGGTGTTGGCGTTGGCGTGGCACCGGAGTTCTCCAGCGCGCGCGTCACCGCATCCAGACCAAACAGCATGCCCAGGAGCAGACATACGCACAGAGCCAGCATCCCCATCGCAACACCAGCCCACAGGACACCCCGCGCGACCACCCCCGTTTCATCACGGCTGCGGCCGACGGCTGCCAGCTCGTTGCCCGCTGCCATCACCGGCGTGTCACCCATGTCGGCAAACGCGCCGTATTCAGGCCGCGGTGGCCCCACCGGCTCGGCCTGCGTCGTGCGGTAAGCGGCATACACGTCACCGCGACCCGCCCCCTGCAGGTTGGGATTGCGTCCCAGCTCCTTGGCACCACTCAAGAGCTGGGCCTTGACCTCCACCGCCAGCAGGTTGGGGTTGGCCGCAAGCAGCAGGGCCGCGGCCCCCGTGCAGTGCGCAGTCGCCATGCTCGTGCCCGACGCTTCGGTGTAGTAGTCGCCGTGCGTGGCACCCATGTGCGTGCCGCGCGCCCGCGCTGCCGTGATCAACGTCCCCGGAAAGACCAGGTCGGGTTTGATGCGGCCATCGGCGGTGGGGCCGCGTGCCGAGAACTCGGCCAGGCCATCGGCATCGGTGCTGGCACCCACCGTGATCACCTGGCGGGCGCAGCCGGGCGCCCCAATCGTCAGCGAATCAGGACCTGTGTTGCCAGCCGCCACGCAAACGACAACCCCCTGCTGGACCGCGGCATCACAGAACAACGACAGGGCATCGCTGCCATCACCATAATGTTCGCTGCCCAACGACAGGTTGATGACCTGCGCATGCTGCCACACCGCCCAGTCGATGCCGGCCATCACATCGCTCGACCAGCCCGTCCCGTCGTCCCCCAGCACTTTGCCGATCAACAGCAGTGCGGCCGGCGCCATGCCGGTGTAGCGTCCCTGGCTGAAGCTGCCGCTGCCGGCGATGATGCCAGCCACGTGCGTGCCGTGGCCATGCCGGTCGGTGACGACGTCGTCGCCGGCCAACACTGCCGTTTCGACGATGCGTCCCATCAGATCAGGATGGGTCAGGTCGATACCAGTGTCCAGAATGGCCACGCGCACGCCGCGCCCGGTGTGGTCGAAGTTCCACAGGCGCGGCGCCTGCACCAGCGGCACGGTGTAATCGAGACACACATGCACCGGCAGGTCATACCAGATACGATCGATTGCAGGATCGTCGAGTAAGGAGAGGATCTGCCCCGGGGTGGCCGACACGGCAATGGCCGGCATGAGGCGGTATTCGTGACGCCAGGCCACGACCCCCTGGCCCGGTTGAAGCGCGGGACGCAGGCCGCGCGTGGCATCGAAACGTACGATGATCGGGAGGACGGCATCTGCGGGCGCCGTATCCAGCTGCGCTTGCAGCAGTGACTGTAGTTTTCCTCGGTTCATGCCCAACCCAGTGCCAGAATCAGGAGCATGTTTGGATAAGCCGCGCCACCTGCCACGATCACCTCACCAATAAGCGCCCTGCCCCAACATTCGCCGCGCGCTGAGATTCGGAACAGCGCCCCGATTATACCACCACGCACCACTTTGCCCAATAATCCAAAATAGGCCGAATGACAATTCCCTAGAATTCGTTACTCCATCCAGCCCTGCCCGTCTCTCCACCCTCCACCCTCCAACCTCCACCCTCCATCCTCCATCCTCCACCCTCCAACCTCCAAAATGCCCGTTTGTCCCCCTTACCGCCCTGTGGTATAATCT
>CAZXQZ010000109.1:0-15383 GCA_964642445.1 uncultured Anaerolineae bacterium | reverse complement strand
GCCATGCTGCCGCCTTGGAGTGCGGCAGCCATGCTGCCGCCTTGGAGTGCGGCAGTCACACTGCCGCCTTGGAGTGCGGCAGCCATGCTGCCGCCTTGGAGTGCGGCAGCCATGCTGCCGCCTTGGAGTGCGGCAGCCATGCTGCCGCCTTGGAGTGCGGCAGTCACACTGCCGCCTTGGAGTGCGGCAGCCATGCTGCCGCCTTGGCCTGGCACAACGAAACCGCCAGGCCAAGGCGCAAGCCATGCTTGCGCACGCCAGAGCCTGAGAAGGAACAGCATGACACGTATCCTCGTTGCCGGACTCATCAACATCGAAACCACGCTGCGGGTGGACGGGTTTCCGATCCCATACGCACCCGTGCACTATCCCTTTTTTGGCGTCAACAGCAGCGTCTCCGGGGTCGGTTACAACATCGCCAAAGCGCTGACCACCCTGGGTGATGACGTAACGCTGCTGTCCCTGGTCGGCCAGGACCTGGCCGGCGCCTCGGTGGAGGCGACACTGCGCGCCGAACGGATTGCGGGGGACCACGTGCTGCGCGTCATCCCACACACCGCGCAGTCGGTCATCCTGTACGAGCCAGGTGGCCGGCGCCAGATCCACGTCGACCTCAAGGACATCCAGGAGCGTGCCTATCCCGCGGCGCGGTTTCAGACTGTGCTGACCGGGTGTGACCTGGCTGTGCTGTGCAACGCCAACTTCACGCGGCCGTTCCTCGGCATGGCCAGGGAGGCCAGCAAGCTGATCGCCAGCGACGTGCACGCCATCAGCAGCCTGGACGACGACTACAACCGCGACTACATGCAGGCCGCCGGCATTCTTTTCATGAGCGACGAACGGCTGCCGGTTTCGCCAGAGGCATGGGCGCAGGCGGTGATCGCACGCTACAGCCCGCAGATCCTGGTGATTGGCCTGGGTGCGCAGGGGGCACTGCTGGCCGTGCCGCGTGATGGTTTCATGGCACGCTGGCCGGCGGTATTCACGCGCCCCGTCGTCAATACGATCGGTGCCGGTGATGCCCTGTTTTCGGCCTTTGTGCACAGCTACGCCGCAGAGCCCGATCCCTACCGCGCCCTGCGGCGTGCGATGGTCTTTGCATCGTACAAAATCGGTGCCACCTCGGCGGCCGACGGATTCCTCACAACCGAGGCGCTGGATCGGCTGGTGGCAGCGTCAGCCTTTGACGTAGGATAACTTCTCGGCGATCAACCCGTCGCGCACCGTGTAGAGATCGATACCGCGGATGTGACCGGCCTGGCCGGCTTCGTCGGTCCAACGATACACCCAGCGCATGACGACGCGATCACCGGCGGCGAAAATCTCCTCGGGTTCGATCCTCGATGCCGCTGACCCGGCGAAGAGCTCTAGCCAGAACGCACGCACCGCCGCCTGGCCGGCATAGCGTGTGCCATCCGGCGCCGGGTAGGTGTTCTCGAAAACGCAGTCCGCCGTCATCAGGCGCATCATCGTATCGACGTCGCGCGCATTGAGCGCGTCGTTGAAGTCCAGGACGAGTTGTGTCGGGAAATCATAAGCCATGTGCAGTTCCTCCTCATCGCATGTCGCGTGTTCCACCACCCTGCGCGTTACCGAACGATCTCCAGGGCGTCCATCACCTCACCGCCGAAGCCGTTGGCTGAACCGTCCCAATACAGGCCGAACGTGCATGCGGTCGTCGGCCCCAGCGAGCTGGGGGTGCAGACAAAGATGTCGGCGCCATCGCCGGACGCGCCGCTGACGGTGAAGCTGCCAACGGTAGTAAGGTAGAGTTTACCGGTTGCGTTTTCGATCCAGGCGCCGTTGACGTCTTCGGAGGCGGTGTTGGCCAGGCCAACATCGGAGCCATCGAAGTACATGGCCCAGGTGCCGCTGGTCGTGGCGCCGAGCTGGGTGTGGGTGAAGATCAGCAGGTCCTCGTCGGCGCCGGAAACGCCGGTCACGGCTACAGCACCACCCGTACTCACGATCAGGCGTCCGTCAGGGGCGAAGGCGATGGCATCGACGTCCTCGCCGGAATCGGTCAGGCCGACGTCGGAGCCATCGAAGAACCACTCGAACAGGCCGGCGGTGGTGCTGCCGGTGGACGTGGGCACGAAGCGCACGATGTCGGTATCGGCCACGGCGCCGACGGTGGGCAGGGTGACGGCGGCGTCGAAGCTGAGCAGGATGCTGCCATCGGTCTGCCGGCTGGCGGCATCGACGTCGCTGCCGCTCACACCGACATCGGAGCCGTCGAAGAACAGGCTCCAGGTGCCGGTGGTCTTGTCGAAGGTCAGGAGGTCTTCGTCGGCAAAGCTGACGCCGCCGGCCGTGCCACCTGAAGTCGAGCTGACCACGAGCAGCTCAGGGGGTAGCGGTGTCGCCGTAGGGGTGGGTGTATTGGTTGGCAGTGGCGTTGGCGTCTCGGTGGGGGTGTTGGTTGGCAGCGGTGTTGGCGTCTCGGTGGGGGTGTTGGTTGGCAGCGGTGTTGGCGTCTCAGTGGGTGTGTTGGTTGGCAGCGGTGTTGGGGTGGGCGTGCCCGTGATCAGGCACCCTGTCAGGTGGACAAAGGTCGCCAGCGAGGCTTTGACGAAATCGGTGTAATAGGCCATGTCGAGGTACTGCAGCTTGTCGTTCGCCGTGTGATAGCGCGTGTTGAAGTCGCCGTAGTAGTCCTCGATGGCCAGCATCGACGCGTAACCCTTGTCCCAGAATGACTTGTTGTCACTCCGGTCACCCAACGTGTCGTTCGTGTATTTGACAGGCACCAGGTTCAGGCCGTACGCGGTAATGGCGTCTGCATAGAGGTCCATCATGGACACGGAGCCTGGCACGGTGCTTTTGGCAAACAGGTTGATCTCGTTCGGTGCACCGGCGTTGAACGCGATCATGTCCATGTTCAGGTAGCCTTTGATGGTCTCATTGGCATTTTTGGCTCGTGTCGCGTAGGCCGCGCTGCCGCGCAAACCCTGTTCTTCGCCGGTCCAGACGGCAAAACGCAGCGTACAGCTCCAGTCGTACTGGGTCAGGATATCGGCCGCAATCAACGTTGCAACCGACCCGCTGGCGTTGTCGTCGGCGCCGGGTGCCAACCCGCTCGACGGCATGTCGTCGAGGTGGCCGCCGATGATGTAGATGTCATTCGGGTTCGTCGTTCCCAGCCGCTGTCCAACCACGTTGGGGTAGGTCGAGGGTGTACCGGTGGTGCCCCAGACGTGATAATCCACGGTCAGACCCAGGTTCTGGAAGTGCTCACCGACCCATTGGCCGGCCTTCTGGATCGGGGTGCCGCTGTAGCTGTAGCGGCTGGTGATGGTAAACGGCGAGCCACCCACCGTCACCGGCACTTCGCCGCTCAGCTGGGCGGTGTAGTCCACTACCACCTGTGTCGTGACCTGGCTCAGCATACCCTGCACCGTCGGGTCGGGCATGATCGCGGCCGGCCCGGCTTCGAATGGTTGGCGAATGACGCCTGGATTAAGGTCGAGCCGCACTACTTCAGCGCCGGCTTCAGCCAGGCGAACCATGTCCGTCTCCGTGGTACGCAGCACGACCTGGTCACCCAGGTTGAGCAGCACCTGCCCGTAGGTTGACCAACGCAGCGTACGGCCCAACTGGTAACTCGGCGGCGGTGGATAGGCCAGGTAGTACTCGCCGCCGGTCATGTCAGCGTCTAACACCTGTGTCCCCAGGGTCTCAGGCAGCCGCGCCAGCGCACCAGGTGGCGCGCCAGCCAGCACGTACTCACCCTGCGCACTGCTCAGGGTTGCGCCATAGATCACCAGCCCGGCGCGCGCAAGGGTAGTCAGTTGCGCCGTTGAGCTGGTTGGCACCATCACCAGTGCCAGGGGTTCCACCGCCTGCGGGCCGGGTCCCGTAGCTGCCCCCGCAGCCGGGTGAGCGGCAACTCCCAGACCTGTCAGGACTGCCGCGACGATGATGCAGCAAAAAGCCGCGTAGAGAAGCCTTCCACGCGTCCGCCAGAATGTGCCACGAATCCTCCAACTGGACATGATCGACTCCTTGGGTACGATGTGGAGATCAGAACACCGTATGCCGGCCAGAACTTGCCACCCATGGGCACAACCCACAGTTCCGGCACAAAACACAATCTGTAAGGTTACTGAAACATTATAACATCGGGTGTGTGGTTTTGTGAAGCATCGGGGCACGCGGGTGGTTGCGGTTGCGACGAAAGGCTCAGGCACTTCAAAAGAATTACTTCCCATGATTTGTTACAAAATGAAGTGCCTCGTTGTCCAGGGAATGACAGGGTTTTGGATAGACTTCCAGGAGAATAGTAATTTGCATTCCCATACTGATTGATGTAGAATCGCATGTTTCTAACAAGAATCGCATTTGAAAGCGCACAGAGGAGGTGCACCATGGGCAACAGACTTTGGACCATTTTGATTCTGCTGGTCGTGATGGCCATCGCGGGGGCGAGCGTGTTGTATGCCGCCGGCAATGGCACAATGGATTCGCCGGCATCGGCCGAGCAAACCCAGCAGTTGGCAGTGCCGGACCAGGCACCACTGGCAGCTGCCTGCACGCCCGGTGCGGCTTACGACCCCGCCTGCGACGTCGATCACGACGGCGACGTGGACATCTTCGACATTCAACTGGCGGCCGGCCACTGGGGGCAAACCGGCACCTTTTCCGCCGGCGCGGTGCCGCCCTGCTTCGACAATGCCAACCGCTACGTGGACTGCGGCAACGGGACGGTGACCGACACGGTGACCGGGCTGGTCTGGCTCAAGAACGCGAACTGCAACTTTGCTGACTATGCCGACGCAAATGCATGGGCGGCGACGCTGCAGAACGGCATGTGCGGCCTGACCGACAACTCCTCGCCCGGCGATTGGCGCCTGCCGACCAAGGCGGAGTGGGAGGCGACCGAAGCACGGGCAATCGCGTTGGGCTGCACCAACTCCGGAAGCGGCGGACCGGCATTGACCAACACGCCAGGGACTGCCTGCTACAGCGTGGGACCGCAGCCGTTTACCAATGTCCAGACCAACTACATATCGGTTACGTCCAACGAGGTCACCCCATCCTCGGCCTGGTTCACGGACATTGCTTTCGGCAACCTGCAAGTCGAACCCAAGAACGTCGGGCACACTGTCTGGCCGGTCCGGAGCCGGAAATAAGGCGCGGGTGCTGAGGCACGTGAACCTTTGCACAGGGTGAGAGGGCGGAACGCCGGTTGGGTGGGTGATGGGCTGGGTTAGCCTTTCCACTCCAAGGCATAGGCATCCGTCAGCACCTGGAAACCGTTCTGCGCCAGGATGGGCCGGCTCAGCGGGCTGGCGCCCGTGGTGAGATAACGAGTGCCACGGGCGATGGCCTCCTGCACGCGTACCGCCAGCACCGCGGTGTACAGACCGCGCTGCCGGTACATCTCAACCGTGCTGCCGCCGTACAGGCTGGCAAACTGGCTGTGCGGATGAAAGTAGGTCCAACCGCTGCACGCTGGCTGGCCATCGACGTAGGCCACGTAGAGGCTGAGGTAATCCGCGATGACCATGTGACCTTCGACGCGCGGCCTGAACCAGGCAAAGTCGCCGCCCCAGACCTGCGTTAGCACCGTGACCACGTCCGCCAGCTGATCGGGCCGGGTCAGGCGGCGCACGTCGGCGGTGACGGGGGCCAGCAGGGCAGCCGGCGCCGCGTGCAGGTCGAGCACCATCACGGTGTCGGGGTCATCGTCGGGCGCAAAGCCGTGGGCCAGCAGCCGGTCTTTCAGGTGGGGCGGCTGGTCGTGCGCATAGACGTGCCACGAAAACGGCTGGTTCATGGGCGCAAAATAGGCGATCTGTGCCTCGATCGTCGCGTCGATCTCGCTTTCGTCCAGTCGGCTGTAAGCGATGAAGTTCATACCCGATACCGGCCGGATGAAACGCACCAGCCGCGGGAAACTTTCCTTGCGCACGTCGGGGTAGTCGATGTCGATGCGTAGTTCCTGGTCGTACAGTGTGAGCAGATCGTGCATCAGGCCGTCCTATGCGGCGAGATCCCAGGCTTCGTGCAGCCAGGTGAGTACCAGGTCGTCGATATCGGCCGGGGTGAAGAGCTCCAGGTGATGGGTAGAACGCCCGGGTGCCGGCTCAACGATTTCTTTCCAGCGCGGTGAGGTGTCGTGCCGGCGCAGGGCAAGCGTCAGCACGAGCGGTGCCGTGTGGCCGTGCAGGTATTTTCCTGGAATCCAGGCCCAGGCAAACGCCGTACGCCGGCGAAAGGCTACCTGGCTTTTGGAAACGCGCAGTTCCGTCGGTCCGAGAGCCTCGATGGTGGCGCGCAGGGTATCAAAAATGAGATGGGCTTCGTCATAGCCGGCGAAGTACTCGTTCAACGCGGTTTGCGCCGCTTCTTTGTCCGCAGTCATTTGAATAGATCAGAGTGCGAACCAGTTCTAATCAGTACGAGCTCACTCTTCGCCGGTTCGTAGATCAAGAGCCAGTCAGGTTCGATGTGACACTCGCGTGTGCCTTTGTATTGACCAACCAGAACGTGATCACGATATTCTGGTGCCAACTCCTCGCCTTCCACCAAACATGCCAACACCGTCTTGAGCTTCGTCAGGTTCTTTCCCTGCCGCAGCATCAGCTTAACGTCGCGCTTGAATTGCCTGGTGCGCCTGACCGACTTCATCAAATTCCCAGGTCTTCAAACAGATCATCAAGCGTGTTGTAGCTGACCAAGTCCTGGCGCGTCCGAGCCTGTTCCAATGCTTCGTCCGTCTCGGGATTGGGAATGCGAACCAGGAAAGGCAACCCACGTTCGAGTTCTACCTGTCTGTAAAACAGTGTGATCGCCTGCGTCGCGCTCATGCCTAACTGCCTGAACACCTCTTCCGCGCCATGCTTTAACGTGGAATCAATGCGGGCCGAAATGACCGCTGTTTTTGTCATGATCACACACCTCTCTGGCATAATGTATTGCTGTTGTCCATACATTATGCCACTTCCCGCCATTGCTGTCAAAAATCAAACGATTATCCCATACCAGGATCGGATTAGTATTCCTATCTCTACCGCCTCAGCCCTCATGTCGATTGCCTGATGGTATACGAAGTTCGTTCAATGCATAGCAGTCATCACATCGGTCTGCTGGTGCTATTGGGGCAATCCGTCACTCGAACGTGTGATAAAGGCATTGGTGGACTCTTGCAGGCGCCGGTGAACCACGTCTTCGATCACACGCTTCATCACGGGATCCGGGATCAGCTTCCACTCGAGGCGCTTGGGCACGCTGGCCTTGATTTCGACTTCATACGTGACGCTGGTGTGTGCGCCGGCAGGTAGGAAGATGGATTGGCTGTGGTAATAGCCTTGACCGGTCAGCGAATTGAACGTCGCCTTGGGTAGAACAGGCGCAATGCCAGCCAGCGGGGTCACACGCAGGATCTGTGCGGCTTCGTCAAACTGCACGCCGACGTCGCAGTAAAATGCGACATGATAAACGCCGGCCTCCGCGGTGCTGTAGAGAATGCGATATTGATTGTTGGCATACATCTTGACCAGGCGCAGGTGAGGCAGGTGTCGGAGCAGGTTTTCGAAATCGCGAAAGTACGCCGTCGTCGTCGATAATTCGGCCGGAAAGGTGAAGGTACGTCGGGTAGACACAGTGATGTTGATCATATCTCAAGGGTGGCATCCGACGCGCAGGCAATCTCGATCGTGCCCTTCGGCGCAAAATTCGACGCCAGGTAGGCGAAGGATTGCGCCCGATCTTCACCGCCCGCGGTGGTGCCAAGCAGCTGTTCGCAAAATACGGCAATGTCGTCGATGATACGCTCGTAACGATAGTAGGCCAGGGCAACGGGATCGAGCGCAGTTGGCCCATATCCCTGGTAAAAAAGCATCTCTTCTTCCTGGGGACTTTGCCAGCCGCCCATCAAACCGGCGCCGATCGACATCAGATCCCGTTCTTTGGGGGCCAGGATCGGGTTATCCCAATCGACGATGTAAAAGTGCCCGTCATCCTGAATCAACACGTTGCCGGCATGGATGTCCGCATGGCACAGCACGAACTCGGGTGGCCGATTCACCAGCACCTGCGCCAGCCGTTCGGTCCGCCCGACGAGATCGAGTATGACTGCACGCTGCTCGTGCAGCAAAGCCGCCGTCTTGACGGCCACCGGATCGTGGGACACACCAGCTGGCGCCCGATCCAGGTAAGCCCTCACGGTCTCGCGCCACCGGGGTGCATAACTTTCACGTTGAATGTGCCCGCCGAGCGCCGGCGGCAGCGTCACCGTGTGAATTCGCCTGAGTGCGCGTCCCAGGTCGACCCACTGGCGGTCGGCCAGCGGCACGGCGTAGGCGTCACGACCGGTGACGAACGGATACACCATCACCTTGAACGCGCCCAGGTCCTCCCACAGCTGCCCCGTGGTGCTGACCCGCGGCGCGATAATCTGGGAAATGCCCTGCTGGGACAAAAACCGCGGCAGCACCACCGCTGTTTCGTCGAAGCTGCCCTTGCGCAGCTTGACGAAAAACAGCACGCCATCGCTGGCCACCGCCCGGTAGACAGCAGTGTCCCGATCGGCACCCAGCGGCAAGAAAGTGAGCGCAGTCACAGGCATTCCGTAACCGGTTCGCAGGCAGGTGACAATTTGATTGTCGTGGAGATCTGGTTTCTCAAGCATAATTCACCCATTAAACATCGACATTCCCCACATGTCAAGCTTCCGCCCCGACCTTGACGGGTCACCTACTCCCTACTCCGTACTCCCTACTTCCTACTCCGCCCATTCTATGCTAAAATCCCACCATCTATGCGTCGCCTTGCCGCTATCCTGCTCGCCTTTGCCATTGCCCTCTGGGGGATTTCTTTTCTGCAAAATCCCCAGGGTAATCCGCGCCTGGATACGCTGCTGCTGTTCATTGCCGCCGGCGTCATCTTCGTGCTGGCGGTGCGCGCACCGGTGGCCTGGCCGGCTTTGCCCGCGCGCCGATCCTGGCCGCGTGCTGGCGTCGGGTTGACGGTGGTGGCACTGGTACTGGCCGGCATGGCTACGATCCTGTTCTGGCGCAGCCCGGGCAGCCCGACGCAGTTCAGCGGTCTGCCGCTCTGGTTGTGGCTGGCTAGTTTGCCGCTGTTTGTCGTGGGCACGTGGCTGGAGCGCCGCACGACTACCGATGAGGCCAACTCCAGTTCGCCGGCAGATGACCGCCCGACCTCACGCTGGCTCGAAGTAGCGCTCCTCCTGCTGATCGTGCTCGTCGGCCTGTTTTTGCGGGTCTACCAGATCGATACCTTCCCCAACGGCTGCCAGTCCGACGAGTGCAACAACGGCCTCGATGCGCTGGAATGGCTGCGCGGTGCGCCGTACCTGCCGTACGCCGAAACCAACGAGGGCCAGGCGACGCTCTTCACCTACCTGCTGGCGATCGCATTCAAGGTGCTCGGCGTCGGCGTGCCGCAGATGCGCCTGGTGTCGGCCCTCGTCGCTACGCTCACCCTGGTTGCCTTCTATTTCCTGGCGCGTGACTGGCTGGGCTGGCGCATTGGCCTGGCCAGCACGGCCCTCTTTGCCGTCAGCCGCTGGCATCTGACCTTCAGCCGCATCGTGTACGAGCTGATCCTGGTGCCGCTGGCGGAGATTTTGCTCGTCTTTTTCCTCCTGCGAGCGCTGCGCGACGGCCGGCGGCGGGATTGGGCCCTGGCCGGCCTGGCGATCGCCTTCGGCATGAATACCTACACCGCGTTTCGCGTCGTGCCGGTCATGATTGCGCTGTTTCTAGTCTACTGGCTGCTCACCCACCGTGCCCGCTGGCGGCGTGACCTGGAGGGGCTGGCGCTCTTCGTCGGCGGAACCTTCGTGGGCATGGTGCCGCTGGGCGTGTACATCGTCCAGCACTGGGCGGTTTTTGTGAGCCGTACGCAGCGTATCTCGATCTTCACCGACATCGCCAACGCCGGCGGTTCGCTGCAGCCGCTGCGCGACAACCTGGACAAGGTGCTGTGGATGTTCCACTGGCGCGGCGACCTGGCCGCGCTCAACAACCTGCCCGGCGCGCCTCTGCTCGACGTGGTGGTCGGTGCGCTGGTCGTGCTCGGCCTGGCCTATGTCCTGCGCTATTTCTACAAGCCGCTGCCGCTGCTCTACCTGCTGTGGATCGTGACCGTGGGCAGCGTCGCCGTGCTGTCGGTGGTGCACGAAGCCCCGACGGCGCGCCGGCCAATTGGCCTGCTGCCGGTGATCTTCCTGCTGGCCGGCACCGTGCTCGAACGCACGTGGGACGTGTACCTGGCCGCCTGGCGCCTGCCCGCGGCCGGTCCGCAGCGCCAGCAGCTGCTGCGCCGCGCCGAGCAGATATTCGCCGGGGCGCTGGTCGTGTTGGTGATCTTCGCCAGCGTGCGCAACGTCGATGCCTACTTCGGCGTGCAGGCGCAGGACCCGGCGGTGTGGCGGGCGTTCAGCGCCACCGAGGCTGCCATCGGCCGGTACCTGGGTGAACTGCCCCCCAATGCCGCCGTCTACGTGGGGCCAGGCTTCGAGCGGCACTCGGCGGTTACGCTGCTCAGTGGTGACCGGCCCTACACCGTGTTGAACCTGGCGCGCCACGTCCCCCTGCGTGACGCACCCGCCGGCGTGGATGCCGTGTACGTCCTCGACGTCGCCGACCAGCGCCTGCTGCCGGTGCTGCAGCAGATCTATCCCGCAGGGGTGGTCGAGAGCCACGACGATCCCTACGGCGCGCCGCTCTTTCTCACCTTCCGCGTGCCCGCCGCCGCCCTCGATGCGGCGCGCGGCCTGTTTGCCCGTTATTACACCGGCGATACCGCCGAAGGCTCGCCGCTCGTCGCCCGCCAGGACGCAGCGATCGATTTCGACTGGCGCACGACACCGGCACCGCTGGCTGCGCCGTTCACCGGCCTGTGGCGCGGCGCCTTTCTGGCCGCTGACGGATACGGCGAGTACGCGATGGCGCTGACCGCCGACGGTGACGCCGAGCTGGTGATCGACGGGGAGCCCGTGGCGACCGTCACCGCCAACGCCGCCGATCCCACGACGGTCGTTACGACCACCCTCACCGGTGGCTTCCATCCCGTCGAGCTGCGCTACCACAGCGGTGAGTCGCCCGGCCGCCTGCGCTGGACCTGGCGCGGCCCGCAGACCGCCACCCGCGTCGCCGGGCCGGACGTGCTGTACGGATTAGAAGTTGCCAATAATGGACTGATCGGGTATTATTATGGTAACCCCGACGCCGCCGGGATGCCGTCCCTCGTGCAGCGTGACCTGTTCATCCTGGCCAACGATGCGCTGCCCGAACCGTTCAGTGTCGTGTGGCGGGGCAAACTGGCGGCCCCAGTCACCGGTCAATACGTCTTTGGTTTGCGCGCCGACGATGGTGCGCTGCTCAGCATCGACGGTAACCTGATCGTAGATAACGGCGGTTCGCACGGGTCCGAATACCGCGAGGGCACCGTTTTCCTGGACGAGGGCTTCCACGACATCGAGTTGAAATACTGGCAGGTCGGTGGCTCGCGCGATTTGCAGCTGTCGTGGCAGCCGCCGGGCAGCGGGCGCGAGATCGTCTCGCCGGTCTATCTCTTCCCGACCGAGGACGAGGTGCCGGAGGGCATTGCCCTGCCGCCGCCCCCAGCCTCGCCCGGCATTGGGCCGCCGGAGGGGCTTACGGGCGACGTGCCGGCACCGGTGCCGGTCGAGCCCGCAGCAGATGCCCCGCTCGGTGCGCTGCCCGTGCTGCCGGCGACGCTGGCCTGGCAGGCCGGCACCTGTGGAACCGGCACCGAACAATTCAGCGAGCCGCGCGGCGTGGCGGTCGACGGTGAGGGTAACGTTTACGTGGCCGACACCGGCAACCGGCGCATCGTCAAGCTCGACCCGACCGGGGAATTCGTGACAGCCTGGGGCAGCCAGGGCGATGGCAGCGGCCAATTCCAGGAACCGTTCGACCTGGTCGTCGCACCCGACAACACCGTGGTGGTGTTGGATGCCACCCAGCAGGCCTTACAGCGTTTTACGACCGACAGCGAATTCCTGGACGCATTTGCCGCACAGAATACCTTCTACCGCCCGCGCGGATTGGGCGTCGCCGCCGACGGCCACCTGTGGATTGCCGACACCGGCGGCATCCGCCTGGTGCAGGTCGACCCGGCGGGCAGTTTTGTCATGCAGGTGGGTGGGCGTGACCAGCCACCTGTCGGCCAGGGGCAGCCGACCGACGCTGCCGTCGGGCCGGGTGGTGACCTGTGGGTGGCCGAAGCCGAAAGTGGCCTGGTGTGGCACCTGGCAGCCGACGGCACGATCGTGCGCAGCCTGCCGCTGAACAAAGCCAGCACCCTGGACGGCCCCCACCTGGCGACCACGGCTGACGGCCGGGTCGTCATCACCGATCCCGAAGGCCGGCGCATCGTCGTTCTGGCCCTCGACGGCATCCCGCTCGGCCAACTCGGCGCCGCCGGCAGTGACGTCGAATTCCAGAAACCGATCGGTGTCGCCACCGGGCCAGGTGGGCGCGTCGTGGTGGTCGACACCCCGGCCTGCCGGGTGGTGGCGCTGGACGTTGTTTTGCCGTAGCGATGGCGAAACCCAGCCGGCTTTAGCCGCCTTTGGCTATTAGCCTGGCGTTTGAACGCCAGGAATCGGCGTTTGAACGCCAGGAATCGGCGTTTGAACGCCAGGAACGGCGCGCGACGCCCGGCCAGACCCAGCCAGCTGGACGTTGTTTTGCCGTAGCGATGGCGAAACCCAGCCGGCTTTAGCCGCCTTTGGCTATTAGCCTGGCGTTTGAACGCCAGGAATCGGCGTTTGAACGCCAGGAATCGGCGTTTGAACGCCAGGAACGGCGCGCGACGCCCGGCCGGACCCAGCCGGCTTTAGCCGCCTTCAGCTATTAGCCTGGCGTTTGAACGCCAGGAATCGGCGTTCAAACGCCAGGCCCAAAACAGGAGGCAGACGATGCCAAAAACCAAAAACCCAGCCAAATCTTCTGCGCGTAGCAGCCCCGCGCGTAACGGTGGCATCGACCTGCGCGACCCCAAGTTCTACATCAACCGCGAGCTGAGCTGGCTCGAATTCAACCGGCGCGTGCTTGAAGAAGCCCAGGATCAGAACGCGCCGCTGTTGGAGCGGGTCAAGTTCCTATCGATCTATGCCTCCAACCTGGACGAGTTTTTCATGATCCGCGTCTCCGGTTTGCAGGAACAGATCGCTGCCGGCGTCACCCAGCGCACGCCCGACGGCATGACGCCCGCCGAGCAGCTCATGGCCATCCAGGAAGCCCTGGCACCGCAGCTCGAGGCCCACACCCAGTGCCTGCTCGACGACGTCATCCCCCAACTGGCTGCCCAGGGGATTCGCCTGCTCAACTACAGCGACCTGACGCCGGCGCAGAAGGCGGCCATGCGCCGGTATTACGAGCGCGAGATTTTTCCTGTGCTCACCCCGCTGGCCTTCGATCCAGCACACCCGTTCCCGCGCATCTCCAACCTCAGCATGAACCTGGCGGTGCTGATTCGGGACCCGGAGTACGGCGAGCGCTTTGCGCGTATCAAAGTGCCGCCCAGCCTGAACCGACTGATTCCGCTGCACGAGATTGCCCCGCTGACCCGTGCGCAGAACGGCTCGGCGCCCTATCCGCAGCGCAGCGTGGCCTACGTCTGGATCGAACAGATCATCGCTGCCAACCTGGCCGACCTGTTCGTCGGCATGGACGTGATTGCGGTCTACCCGTTCCGCATCGTGCGTGACACCGACGTCGAGATCCAGGAAGACGAGGCTGACGACCTGCTGGTGACGATCGAGCGTACGATTCGTGAGCACCGCTTTGGCATGGTGGTGCGCCTGGAGGTCGACGCCGGCATGCCCGACAAGGCGCGGCACATGCTCCTGGACAACCTGCTGCTGGACGAGAGTGCGCTCTACGCCAGCCGCGGTCCGTTGGGGCTGTCGAGCATTATGGAGCTGCACGGCATCGACCGGCCGGACCTCAAAGACCCGCCGTACCAGCCGGTGGTGCCGGCGGTGTTGGGCGGCGAAGAAGACATCTTCACCGTGCTGCGCCGCCACGACGTGCTGCTGCATCACCCCTACGACTCCTTCATGCCGGTGGCCAACTTCATCCGCAGCGCGGCGGAGGACCCCAACGTCCTGGCGATCAAAATGACGCTGTACCGCGCCGGCAGCAACTCGCCCATCATCGACTCATTGATCGAAGCGGGGCAAAACGGCAAACATGTCGCCGTACTGGTCGAGTTGAAGGCGCGCTTCGACGAGGAGAACAACATCGTCTGGGCGCGCGCCCTGGAGCGTGCGGGCGTGCACGTCGTCTACGGCGTGTTGGGTCTGAAGACGCACTGCAAGCTGGCGCTCGTCGTGCGTCGCGAGCGTGAGGGCATCCGCCGGTACGTGCACCTGGGCACCGGCAACTACAACGCGACCACGGCGCGCATCTACACCGACCTGGGGCTGATGACCTGCCGCGAGGACATCACCGCCGACGTGTTGGACGTCTTCAACTTCCTGACCGGCTTCTCCAATCCACGCGAGTTCCGCAAGCTGTGGGTTGCCCCGTCTTCACTGCGCCGCCACGTGCACGACATGATCCGGCGCGAGACGCAGCTGGGGCCGGAAGGGCACCTGATCTTCAAGATCAACTCGCTGCTCGATCCCCAGATGATCGAAGACCTCTACCGTGCCTCGCAGGCCGGTGTGCGGGTCGACCTCAACGTGCGTGGTATCTGCTCGATCCGGCCGGGCATTCCGGGTTTGAGTGAAAACATCCGTGTCACCAGCATCGTTGGCCGTTTCCTCGAACACAGCCGTATCTACTACGCCCGCAACGGCGGCGACGAGCTCGTCTACCTGGGCAGCGCCGACCTCATGCAGCGCAACCTGGACCGCCGCGTCGAGGTGCTCTTCCCGGTCGAGGACCCCGCGCTCAAGCAGTTCCTTCGCCGGCAGGTGCTCGACATCTGCCTGGCCGACACGCTCAAAGCGCGCGAGCTGCGTCCCGACAACACCTACGTCCGTGTCGAGCCCGACGCCCAGCGCCCGCCGCTCAACAGCCAGGACTGGTTTATGCACCGGCGGACGTCGATTGTGCGCGAGGATGTGCGGCGGGAGGGGTGAGGGGGGGCGGCCGTCAACGAAGAGGGCCAGCGAATCAACGAATGGCTGACCTGGAGTGCGGCAGCCCGGGGCGATCGCCAGATGGTCTCTGTACATGGGCGGTGCACCAAGCGATCGCCCCTCGCTGCCGCCTTTGCCTGGTGACGCGAACTGCCGTCCACGAATAGGGGAAACGAATTAACGAATGGGGCAGGTCTCTCATGGGTGATCTTGCAGACCGCAAGTCACAGCGCAGCTGTGACGACACACTCGAATTGACAGAATTCCTCCAGGGCGACTAAAATGTACGTGT
>CAZXQZ010000108.1:0-15467 GCA_964642445.1 uncultured Anaerolineae bacterium | reverse complement strand
GTACGGAGTAGGGAGTACGGAGTACGGAGTAGGGAGTAGGGAGTACGGAGTAGGGGAGAGGGTGTATTTCGGGTTTGTTTGGCTTTGTGGTAGGATAGCCAACGCATGCGAACGATTGTATTTGTGCTCTGTTTGGTGTGTTTGTTGTGCGGTTTGTGGTTGGTGACGGCGCCGCCGTCGCCTGTGGCGCCACTGGCAGTTGCCCCGCGTGCGGTGGCGGTGGGAATCAATGCGGACCTGGCTGCGGCAACCGATGCCGGGCTGGCAGAGGTGTTGGACCGGCTCCAGCAGGGGGGTCTGTCGGTAATTCGCCAGCGGTTTGCCTGGGATCAGCTGGAGCCCAATCCTGGCGACTTTCAGTGGGCGGCGATGGATCGTGTGATGGACGCAGCGGCCGCGCGCGGCATCGAGGTGCTGGCCGTGCTGGATGGCTCACCCGCCTGGGCGCGCCGGGCGGCGGATGCGGGTAACCCGCTGGCACCGCCGCAGGAGCGGGCCGATTTTGGGCAATTTGCCGCCGCGGTGGCGCAGCGGTATGGTGACCAGCTGCGGCTCTACCAGGTGTGGGACGAGCCCAACATCGCACCGCATTGGGGTGCACAGGATATCGATCCCGCCGATTATGCTGGGCTGCTGCGTGAAGCGGCGGTGCAAATCAAAGCGGCTGATCCGTCAGCCGTCGTGCTGACCGCCGCACTGGCACCCACGCTCGAGACAAACAACGTCAATCTGAGCGACGTTGTGTTCCTGGATCGGCTGCTGGCGCAGGGCGCGGCCGGCTGGTTCGATGCCGTCGCTGCTCAGCCCTACGGCTTCGATCAGCCGGCGGAGGAGGCACCGGCAGACGACCGGCTGAACTACCGGCGGATCGAGCTGCTGCGCGCCGCGCTGCTGCGCCACGGCCTGGCGAACGTGCCGCTGTACGCAGTATCGGCCGGCTGGTATGCGCTGCCGGCCGGCGACTCCGCTGATGCAGCACCGTGGCCAGCGGTGGATGAGACCACCCAGGCCGCGTCGACCGCCGATGCCATGGCGCTGGCCCAGCAGTGGCCGTGGCTGGCGGGCTGGCTGTGGGCGGGCGGCCTACCCGGTCAGATGGAAGACCCGCGGCGCGGCTTTGCCTTGTGGACTGACCGCGGTGAGCCGCGACCGGTTGCCGCAGTGCTGCAGCAGGCCGCAGCCCCGCCCACCAGCCTGGGGCCTGGGCATCATCTGCCGAATGCCCCGGCGCTGCAGTACGGAGCCGGCTGGCGAGCCACGGCGCAGGCGGCCGATCCGGGCCGGTCTCCCGCCGAGTCGCTGCGGTTCCGCTTTCGTGGCCAGCGCCTCGACCTGGCCATCCAGCGTGGACCGTATTGGGCCTATTTTGAGGTCTTGGTCGACGGCCAGCCGGCCAACCGGCTGCCCCGCGACGAAGCAGGTAACACCTACCTGGTGCTGCACGACCCGCTCGCGGCCCGGGCGACGGTGACAATCGCTGACGAACTGGCCCCCGGAGAGCACACCGCCGTCATCCGGCCGGTGGGTGGGTGGGGGCAATGGAATCTGTTGGGCATCGACGTATATGACGAGACGGGCGTGGCGTGGCCAGCCGGTCAGCTGGCAGGGTATGCGTTATTGGGCCTGGGCGCGCTGGGGCTGATTTTGGCAGCCGTATGGCCCCGGCATAGGGTCGCGCTGTGAGGATTGGGTGTGCTGCAAGTTCAGCACCGGCGCAAGACCCTTCGGGTTTTTGCGATGATCGGCACTGCCTGGTAGACCGGGGCATTCTCCCACGGCGGCAATTGTGGTCAACGAAGAAAAACCCGAAGGGTCTGCCACGAGTCTCTGGTACACCCGTGAGGACGGCCAGGTGGACATAGTCGATCGACTGGCTGGCATGCCGTGTCCTGAGCAGTGGCTGCATCGTCACCCGGCTGTGCAGCGTGTACTGCACAACCCGCTCCTGGCCGTATTGGCTGCGGCGGTGTTTGCCGTCTCACCGTGGCTGGTCCTGGACATCGTGAGTGCAGCTATCCTGGGGGTTCTGCTCTTTTTTCAGCCCCGCCTGGCACCGGCCCTGGTGACCGCTACGCTGCCCTTTTTTCTGCGCACCAAGGGGATCCTGGGTTTTCGTTTTTCACTGCCCGAACTGTTTACCTGGATGGGCGTTACGATCCTGGTCGTTCGCCTGTGGCTGGGATGGTTGTGTACGCGTACGGCGCGTGCAGCAGACCCGGCGCGCGGCCCACGGCACCGCGTTTGGTTCGACCTGGACCTGCCGCTGGGGGTCTTCCTGGCTGTGGCCGTGCTGGCGACGCTGCGGGCGACCTGGGTTGGCATTGCCAGCACGGAGCTGCGGGTTGTTTTCCTGGATGCTGGCCTGTTTTACATCCTGGTTAGCCGGCAGAAGACGCTGGCACCTGAGCGGTCAGTCGAAACCTGGCTGTGGCCGGCGGTCGATGGCCTGGCCCTGGGTGCCGGCGCCGTGGCGGTGATTGCCCTCGCCCAGGCCTTTTTCGGAGCTGACATCATTGCCGCCGAAGGGGTGGGACGGGTGCGCGCCTTGTATGGCTCACCGAACAACCTGGCCCTCTACCTGGAGCGGGTCCTGCCGCTGCTGGCTGTGATGGCGGTATTTGGGCGGGGACGCCGTCGCATGGTCTATGCGGTGCTGGCGGCAGTGACGCTGCCGGCCCTGGTGCTGACTTTCTCGCGCGGGGCGCTTCTGTTGGGGCTGCCCGCTGCCCTGTTGTTCGTCGGGATCGTGCGTGGTGGGCGGACCCTGCGTGTGGCACTGGCCGGCCTGGGGGTGGGTTTGTTGGCCGCGGTGGCCGCCTTCAGTCAGGGTGCGGCGCGTTTGGGGGACCTGCTCAATTTCGAGTCGGGCACGAGCTTCCTGCGGCTCAAGCTGTGGCGCAGTGCCGTGCAGATGGCGCTCGACCATCCCTGGCTGGGCGTCGGCCCGGACAACTTCTTGTACCTGTACCGCACCCGCTATGTACTGCCCAGCGCCTGGCAGGAGCTCAATTTGAGCCATCCGCACAATATCGTACTCGATTTCTGGACGCGGTTGGGACTGGCGGGATTGTTGAGTGGTGCCTGGCTGCTGGCTGCCACGGCCACTGCCGGCTGGCGGCAGTATCGGACACTGGTGGATGGTCCAGTGCGCTGGATGACGTTGGGCCTGCTGGCCGGCCTGGTGGCCGGTTTGGCCCATGGGCTGGTCGATAATTCGTTGTTTCTGGTCGATCTGTCTTTTTTCTTTTTCCTGTGCGCAGGGCTGTTTGCGCGGCACCTTGACTGAACGTGAAAGCAGGTGCGGTCCCGACTGTTGAAGCATCGTGCCGCACGTGGGCCTGCGGCACGCCTCGCAGCACCGGGCTCCAGGCCGCGGGCCTCACGAGCAGCTATTTGGCGACATACAATGAAAGGGGTTTGATGTCATGCGAGTTCTGGTAACAGGTGGGGCAGGTTTCATTGGCTCTCACTTGTGCGATCGTCTGCTGCACGAGGGCCATTCGGTGATCGCGATGGACAATCTCATTACCGGCAGCACCGACAACATTGCCCACCTGGCTGGCCGGGCCGATTTTGAGTTCATTCGCCACGACGTCACCAGGTACATCTACCTTGCCGGCCCGCTGGATGCGGTGATGCACCTGGCTTCGCCCGCCAGCCCGGTCGATTTTCCGACGATCCCAATCCCGATCATGAAGGTGGGCTCGTTGGGCACCCTCAATGCCCTGGGGTTGTCGCTGGCCAAGGGTGCCAGGTTCCTGCTGGCCTCGACCTCCGAGGTGTACGGCGACCCGCTGGTGCATCCCCAACCCGAAACCTATTGGGGCAACGTGAACCCGATTGGCCCGCGTGGCGTGTACGACGAGGCCAAACGTTTTGCCGAAGCCCTGACCATGGCCTATCACGACTACCACCACGTGCCGACGCGCATCGTACGGATTTTCAACACCTACGGTCCGCGCATGCGCCTCGACGATGGCCGGGTCGTACCCAATTTCCTGACGCAGGCCCTGCGCGGCGAGTCGCTGACCGTCTATGGCGATGGCAGCCAGACCCGTTCGTTTTGTTACGTCAGCGACCTGGTGGACGGCATCTACCGCCTGCTGCTGTCCGACGAATCCGAACCGGTCAACATCGGCAATCCCACGGAGTACACGATGTTGGAGTTCGCGCACATCATCAATGAGCTGACAGGCAACCAGGCGGGCATCGTCTTTCGCCCCCTGCCGCAGGACGATCCCAAACAGCGTCAACCGGATATCAGCAAAGCGCGGCGTGTCCTGGGTTGGGAACCCACGGTCGCGGTTCGCGATGGTTTGGCGCAGACGATCCACTATTTCAAACGGCGGATGCAGCACGCCCTATGAGCCAATCTGGAGAGTCCTATCCCTGGGCACGTCGCCTGAGCCTGGTGTTTTACATCGCAGGGCTGCAGATCTGGTTTCGCACCGTTAAGGTCCCACTGTCGCGCATGGTGGGCTATTTCAAAGACGGCATCGAGCCAGAGGCCCGTGATTTTTCGTCCCTGGAGGCTTTTGGCGAGTGGTGGCAGGCACACGCTCGCTGGAAGGCGGACCCGTTCAAAGGTGCATTGGACACCTTTCCGACCCTGCGCCATGCCGAGCTGCAGCTGTCCCGCGCTGCCTGTGTGGAAGATGACTGTGATGGCCTGGCTTTTGTGGCCGCCAACCAGCTACAGGCGCAGCTGGCCGCAACTCAGGAAGTGTACGTGGTCACGATCATTACCGATCCATTTTCGTGGGACCAGCAGGCGCTGCTGATGGCGGCGCACGTGATTTGCGTCTTTCGCCACGAGGGCCTGTGGCGCATTGTCAGTAACGAAACTCTTTACTCAGAAACGTGGACCGACTTCGAAACAGCTGTGATGGACAATCCCTACACCAGGGGTCACCCCGTGCTCTTCTACGAAGTAAGGACCCCTGACCTCAAGTTCGTGCGCAGCCGCCGTTTCTCACTGCGCACCGTCACGCCGGCGGCGCAAAAAACGCCTTGACCTCGGCCCGCTGTGTGGTTACCCGCGCCGGCGGCAGTGCGGCCAATACTTCCTGTCCATACGACTTGTGCAGCAGGCGTGAATCGAGCAGCGCGATCACGCCGCGGTCGGTTTCACTGCGCATCAAACGGCCGATGCCTTGCTTGAGTGCCAGCGTTGCTTCGGGAAGCAGCAGATCGCGAAACGGTACACCGCCCTGCTCGCGCACGAGACGCTCGCGCCCGGCGACCACCGGGTCCGATGGCACTGGAAACGGCAGGCGATCGACGATCACCAGGCTCAAGGCATCGCCAGGGACGTCGATGCCTTGCCAAAACGAGCGGGTGGCAAAGAGCACGGCGTTGCCAGCCGCCTGGAACTGCCGGATCAGCTCGGCACGCGGCGCATCACCCTGGCGCAGCAGCGGGTAGGGCAGATGGGGGCTGGTCGTTTCGTAGACCGCACGCATGCGTCCATAACTGGTACACAGGACCAGGGCGCGCCCGCCGCTGTAGGTGACCAGGCGGTACACCTCGCGAGCCAGCTCCAGCAGATAGGTCTCTTCGGGCGAGCCACCCGCCGGCGGTACCAGGTGCGGGGCGACGTAAATCAACACCTGGCGCGCATAATCGAATGGGCTGGGGATGTCGCACGTGAGGCAGTCCGCGGGTGCGCCTACCTGCTGCTGGAAGTAGGCGTAACCGCCCGCCGTGCGCAGGGTGGCCGAGGTGCACACCACGGTCGGCACTTTTTTGAACAGGCTCGTCTCCAGGAATCGACCCACTTCGAGCGGCCGTTGGATGACCATCAAACCGGTGGCCGATAGGCTGGATCGTTCCCCTTCGCTGCTGGTCTCGACAAACCGCACGCGCCCCGGCGGCTCAGCCGTCGCCATCATTTGCAGCTCGAATTGCAGCAAATTCAAGTAATCAGCGAAGCGGTGGAATTCAGCGTTCAGCTCCTCGGTCGGGTAAGGTGCCTTGATGGTGTGCAGGTGGCCGGCGCTCTCTTCCAGGATGTGGGCAATGTCGGCAATGGCTGGTTGTTCACCCGCCAGGGTCCAGCGTCCAATGGCACCGGCCGGTGCATCCTGGTTCAAGGTGGCAAACAGCTGGTTGTTGGCACGCTGCAGCCGGGTGCGCAGGTCACCGGGCAGGTAGAACATCGTATGCTGGCTGCTGAGCACGCCGTTGAGTTTGGCATAGGTCAGGGTCAGTTGCAGGGCGGTGGCTGTGTACTGCGGCAGCTCGTGCGCTTCATCGATGACAACCACGTCGGGCACGGTGAAAAAAGCATTTTCGCTGTTGAGGTTGAGCGCCAGCAGGGAATGGTTGACCACTGCCACGTCGGCGTGCTCCAGCCGCCGTTTGGCGCGCTCGAAGAAGCACTGGCGGAAGAGGTTGCAGCGGTTGCCCAGGCACTCGTGGTTTTCGATGGTCAAATCGGACCGCAGAGCCGGGGGTACGTCGAGGGCATCGAGCTCACCGTGGTCTGATTGGACCCAGGCCACGAACCGTTGGGCGTTGAAACCGGCGCGCGTATGGGCCTCGCTCGGTCGCTTGGCCATGTGGTCGAGCTTGCGGTTGCAGATGTAGTTGCTGCGGCCTTTCAGCAGGGCTGCCCTGAACGGCCGGGGGGCCGCTTGCTGCAAGGCGGGAATGTCTTTGAGCCAGAGCTGGTCCTGCAGCAGCTTGTTGGCGGTGGCGATCATGATCCGGTGGCCCGACCAGATCGCAGGCACCAGGTAGGCAAACGATTTGCCCGACCCGGTACCGGCCTCGATCAGGACAGGCCGTTTGTTTTGTATCGCCTCCAGGATGGCTGTGGCCATCTCGAGCTGGCCGGGCCGTACATGGTAACGCTCACCCAACAAACGGGCAATGGGGCCATCTGGGCCAAACGTAGCAGGCAAATCGACTTTCCGGCGTAGGGGTGCAGTCGGCGGTGGGGCGGATGGCTCGACGATCTCAACCTGTTCCCAGATCTCCAGCGGGGGGCCCAGGTCGAGGTCGGCCGGGTCGAAGACAGGCGTGTGGGGGTGCAGGTGGTCACCCCGGCTGGACTCATCACCTGGTAAGGACGCCAGCAGCTCTTCTGCCTCGTTACACTCCGGGACCAGGGCGAGGAGATCGTTCAGGACCTGGCGTGCGGCTCGCCAGCGTTGACGGCGCAGGGCCCGCTGGGCCGCCTGCAGAGCGAAGCCGATCGCCTTTTCGCGGCGGGCCGGCGCTTCGCTGACAGCGGGGGGTAGCCGCAGCACATGGGCGCGCACGGCCAGGGCATCGGCCAGCAGGATGACTTCGCGCCAGCCACGCGGCGGGGCCTGTTTGAACAGGTCCCGCGCGAGCTGGATGAGACGCTCGGCGTTGGCCTGGGCGATGGTCTCCTGGAATGTCTCGTCGATCGTTTCGTGGGCGACCCGCTGTGTCATGCCGGCAGCGGCCAGCATCACAGCCTGGCGCAGGAGCACCAGGCTGTCTTCTGGCGTGCCGCCGTTTTTTCGCAGTTCGGCGGCCAGGTCGAGGACCTGTTCGACGTCATCAGCCGCAAAGGGATTCAACATGTCCACGTAATCACGACGTTGGCCGTGACGAGACCCTCCTGATCAGCACGTTTGCGCGTCATGCTGACGCGCAGACAGCGGAAGTCGCAAAGACTTCCGCTGTCTCTTTGGGCAGCGCTAACGAATCTCGAAGCTGTACTGGGCTTTTTCGGTTGTCACCGGTGTGATCGCACTGATGACGAGGTAAGCACGCCGGCCGTTGTCACCCAGACCGCTGAGGTCCAGGCTGCCCCGGCCATCGGGGCCCACGTTCACGCGCTGAACTGTCACTCCATCGCGACCCGATTCGACGACCTGCACCAGCCAGTCCTGCTGCAGTTGGTTGTTGTGGCGCAGCCAGCCTGCGCTCTGCCAGCCGCCGTCGTCCGTCTCGAAATCGGTGCTGTAGCCGATCTCCGGGATCGACACGTCGTCGATCAGCATGCCAGGGTTATTGACCGCATCATCGGTGACGTACTGGAACCGCACCAGCACTTCTTGCCCGGCATAGGGGCTCAAATCGATACGCTCCTCGATCCATTCGGCTGATGAACCGCTGCCGCTCTGGCTGGTATAGGCGTGGCCGAAGCTGTTGCCGTTGGGGTTGGTGTTGGTCGTGCTCTGGCCACGCAGGGGTGTCCAGGTCGTGCCGCCATCGGTCGACACCTGCACGTAGGCGTAGTCGAAGTCTTCTTCCAGGTCGTGCCAGGTCCAGAAATTGAGGGTGGCGTTGGCAACCTCGCGCAAATCGAAAGCCTGGGTCAGGCTTGCCGAACTGTCGTCGGCGCGGTTGCTCCAGAACGCGTACGCGCCGCTGTGGGCCTGGGTATCGACCAGGCCGATGAGTGGGTTGCCGGTGAAATCGATTGCCACGTCACCGCGCCCACGCAGCTCGAAGTAATCGGCGGCAAACTGGGACACTTCACCCCCATCCTCGATGGCCGGGAAGCGCCGGTAGCTCGCTTCCAGGTTCACCTGTTCGGGGTCGATATCTTTATAGCCATAACGCCCACCCTCGGCCTGCTCGTCATCCAACAGGTTGGCCACCAGCCAATCGGCAAAAACGTCATCGAAGGTGACGCCGGCACCGGCCTCCTCGAGGGCATGGTTGAAACCGGCAATGCCGTTTTCGGAAGATGCAACCATGGCGCGTGTCGCTTCTTCGCCAAAGCGGTCCAGGAAATAGGCCATGAAGAGGTACGCGCCGCCGTAATGCGGTGCGTTGCTGCCGGGTTCAGCCCCCCAGGTGTTGAGCTGGGTATCGGGATTGGCTGTGAAGGCCAGGTCGGCGCCGCCTGGATCGAAGCCATTGAGTGCGGATGCCAGCTCCGACAGCCCTTCGTTGACCCAGGTTTCTTCGTTGCGGTCGTTGAACCAGTGAATCATGTGTTGAAATTCATGGGCCAGGGTGCCGTCGTAGAAAGCATTGCCGGGCAGGTTGTTGTCGATGTTGATGTAGAACATCTCTTTTTGGTTCGAGTACGGCTGCGCCAGGCGTGAGAACTGGTCGGCGGAGGAGTAATAACCGGCGATGCTGTCACCCAGGTTGCGCGCATGCAGAATGTTCAACCGCACGTCGGAATCCACACCCGGGGTCCATTCGCTGCCGAAGAATTCCCGGTTCGTGGGATACGTCATACGCTCGAAGCGGTCGGCTGAGCTCTTGAGATCGTCATCGTCGACGTCGGCGCCCTTTTCGACCCACATGTTCAGATGAGGCGTCTGGTAACGCAGCTCGGCGTCGATGTCGAAATGTTCATTGACATCGACGTTGGTCACCGTGAAGGTGATGACATCTCCGACCTGGTAGGTGGGCGGTGACGTGTTCACAATCTCTGGAATATCACCTACGCCGGGACGCAGCGCCATGGCCAGCTCACGCAGATCACGCTGGGGCACGTCGACCGCATTGAGCTGCTCTTCGGTTAGCACATCGGCCGGCAGAACCACCGGGGTGGGCTCGCGCGTCGCGCGCGGCGTCGCCGGTTCATCACTATCCGCATCCGGCGTGTCGGTGACGATCGTAAACGGCACCGGCTCGAACCCGATGTCACTGCTCCAGTTCAACTGCCAGAAAAAGGCTGCGCCGGCAATCAGGCACACGACACAGAGGCAGCACAGCAGCACTGCAATCGCCGCCACGATCACCCAAATCATCGTGTTATTCGTTGGTTTCGCTGTATTCAACTCGTCGGTCACAGAATACTCCTATCGCACTGATCAGCTACCGCATCTACTGCGGCAATTGCCACCCATTGTATACCCACCAGGCCTACCAGCCCAGTAATGCACCTTCCATGCCCACTCCCTACTCCCCCCCTACGGCCACTTCAGCAGCCCTTCATCCCCGTGCTCCAGCCAGGCCTGTGCGCGGCGTACGAACTCACTTTCGGCAGGAAAGGTCAGCTGGGCCAGGGCATCATCCAGCGCGATCCATTCGGGCTCGAACTGCAGTTCATGGGGGTCACGTGTGACCTGGCGGTGGCTGCGCAGTCGAAACAGGAAATAGAACTCCTGCCGAACGACGTGTTGATTACGGTCGATCAGGTCGAATTCTACGATTTGTACGCCGAGGCTGGTCAACATTTGCAGGTCTGCATACCCCGATTCTTCACGAATCTCACGGGCCGCCGCGTCTTCCAGGAGTTCCCGCGCTTCCACGTGCCCTTTGGGCAGGCGGATCTCGTTCTTGTGAATCCGTCGCAGGACGAGCACACGATCGTGCTCATCCAGCACCACACCGCCGGCAGCATCGTAGGTAATGCGTTGTTTCACGCCTGGTTCCTCGACATCACAGCATCACTCCAGGAAACGGTACGGAGAATCGGGAAATGGTGCCGACCAGCATTCGACACTCAAGGGCAACGTACCGCCCCCAATTGCGTAGGTGCCGGTTGCATCCAGATCGATGTATACCCGGCGCCATGGGACGTAATAGAAGGAATAACCTCGCAGGCATATCCGCCAATCCGGACCCTCGGGCGGTGGCAGTCCAGGAGCGTCGGCTTTCACACGTCTTGGTAGAGGACGCACATCCTCCAGTGCCAGGCGCTGCAGCCGCCAATCGATATCGGAGACCGCCGCTGGTGCCAGGCGTTTGGCATTGATGGCCAGGCGCTGGACCTCCCCGCGCACGGGAGGCTCGGGCGGTGAGGCATATCGCGGTACCAATCCCCACAGCAGCACGACAGCCACCACCAGCAGCACCGTCCGGCGTGTTCGCACCGTCCCTGCATCGCGGTCGGCCAGGATCGCGTAGGCAACTGCCCCCAAGATCAACAGCAGCAGCAGGTGGAGGAGAAAGCTGAGCGCGATACCAGCCGGCAAAACCTGCACGGTCCCATCGCTGAGTGTGCTCGTCATCGGTAATGGATAACCAGCCCAGCCCCCACACGGCGCGACACAGCCCGCCTGGTAATCAGGCACTTTGAACAAGAACGCAGACAGCGCCGTGGCGATACCTGCTGCCAGGATGAGCAGCACGACCACCAGCGGCCAGCGAGTTGTTCGTTGACGCCACCAGATGACCAACAGCACAGCCAATAAGAGACCAAACAGGCCAGCCAGTGCGATGTTCGTTTCAGACTGCAGCCAGGATGGTGTCATGGCGACGTGTTCGGGTCCCTCGATCGATACCGTTTTCCGTGGCACCCGCTACGCAGCGGTGCGCCCAGGGTGCAGATAGGGGCCTGTAAAAGAATAACTTCCTTCAAAATGGCCGGGACTTGCCGCAAATCACGGTACGTTATTCTTTTGCAGGCCCACAGCACCCTGGAAACGGCCTGGGACGTCCCATTGTACGTCAAACCACGCCAGTTGCCAAACTTGCAGGGAGCCAGGCAGATTGGGGAGTGAAGGACAGGGGCGGTACAACCAGACGGTCACGCAGACGGGCACGACCGCGCGCGATGCGTGACTTGACGGTTCCCAGCGGAATACCGACGATCGCGCTGATTTCGTGGTAATTGTAGCCTTCGATGTCAGACAGCACGACGACCACGCGCTGGTGGTAGGGCAAATGGGCGATGGCTGTTTCCAGTTCGCCGCGCAGCTCACGGCGCAAGGCGTATGTTTCCGGCTCTTCGGTCGGCGCCAACAACAGCTCACTGCGATCGGGCTGTTCCAACAGGTCGTCCAGGGACGCGGTGGGGCGACGTCGCAGTGCACGCAGGCGGTCGTAGCAGGTGTTGACGACGATGCGCAGCAGCCAGGCTTTGAACGAACCGCCGCGGTACTGATCGAGCTTGCGATAGGCCTTGACGAACGAGTCCTGTACCGCATCGGCTGCCAGGTCGGGATCGGTCAAAATGCGGCGCGCAACCCCATAGGCGACACCCTGGTAGGCCAGGATCAGTTGATTGAAGGCGTGCAGGTGACCACCACGGGCGGAGGTGATGAGTTTCTGTTCATCGATCATGGTTGCTCGATCCATTCTCGGGATTGGTGTGGCACAGTCTGACAGCCATTGTAGCCTCTCCCCACCGGTTGCGCATCCGACATATGCTGCAAGGCAGCCTACGCCGTTTGGCGCACGCGTGTCTGGTGTCGCTTTAGGCAAGATGTTGCACCGCCCGTCTGTCGCGGGCTTCCGTGAAACTGGCTGTGATGACAGCCGGATGCGCATATGGCACACCCTCAGGGACGCTTGTTTGACGCTAATCCTTCCTGCCGGTATAATGATCACAAATGTTCTGGTGTCGTGACACAATCACATCAACCGGCGCCTGGATGAGGGTATGATCCAATGACTGTCGTCGATGAGATCAAGAGTCGCCTGGACATCGTTGAGGTCATCAATGCCTATGTGCCTCTCAAGAAGGCCGGGCGTCACTACAAGGGACTATGTCCCTTTCACAGCGAAAAGACGCCTTCGTTCGTCGTTTTTCCTGAAAACCAAAGCTGGCATTGTTTCGGGGCATGTGGCACGGGGGGTGATGTCTTCTCCTTCATTATGCAGAAGGAGAAGCTGGATTTCGGCGAGGCGCTTCATCTGTTAGCGCAACGTGCGGGTGTGGCGCTGACCGCCCAGGGTGAAGAGGCATCACCCGCCGAACAACACCGGGGCGTTCTGCGCCAGGTTGTGGCGGCTGCGGCCCATTTTTATCACAACCTGTTGCGTACCCATCCCCAAGGGCAGGTTGCACGTGGTTACCTGGACCGGCGGGGGTTCAACGAGGAGATCATCGCCCGTTTTCAGCTCGGTTATGCGCCCAACGAGTGGAGTGTGCTGCGCGACACGCTGCTTGCACAGGGTTACACCGTCGATATCTTGCTGGATGCCGGCCTGCTCAGCCACAACGAAGATCGTGGTACAACCTACGATCGTTTTCGACATCGCCTGATGATCCCGATTAATGACGTTCAGGGACGCGTCATTGGATTTGGGGCACGTGCCCTTGACGACTCTTTGCCCAAATACCTCAATTCACCGCAGACATCGTTGTTCGACAAGGGCAGCATCTTGTACGGGTTGGACCAGGCCCGCCGGGCGATTCGTGATGCTGACCGGGTCATCATTGTCGAAGGGTACATGGATGTGTTGGCGGCGCACCAGTACGGTGTGGCGAACGTCGTTGCATCGATGGGTACGGCTTTGACGGAGACGCAGCTGCGTGCCTTGAAACGCTACACGAGTCAGTTCGTGCTGGCGCTCGATGCCGATACCGCCGGCAGCCATGCCACGATTCGTGGTATCCAGCTGGCACGGCAGGCCCTGGAACGTGACCTGGTGCCTGTGCCTACAGCCAGTGGCCTGGTACGCCAGGAATCGCGGCTGGGTGTCGATGTGCGTGTCATGACCTTGCCCGCCGGGCTCGACCCGGATGACCTGATTCGCCGCGACGTGGATCAGTGGCATGCGCGGGTCATGGCAGCTGCCCCACTGGTCGATTTCCTGTTCGATACGGTGGCTCAGGCGCAAGACCTGACGACCGCCAAGGGCAAAGCGGCGGCCGTGCGCGAGCTGGTACCACTGATTCAGGAAGTTGCCGATCCCGTGGCGCGCGCACACTACGTACAGCGCCTGGCTCGCCTGACCAGGGTCGATGAGCGCACCGTACAGCGCGAACTGGACCGGCAGGCCGCCCTGGCCTCGACACCAGCACCCACCAGCGGGCCGGGTGTACCCGGCGCGACCGGGCCACGTGCATCCGGCGTGGTGCCGCCGGTGACACCGGGCAACGGTGCCAGTCAGCGACCAGGCATGGCGGAACACATTCTGCGCACAGTCCTGGTTCAAGCATCGTTGTTGGACCAGGCGGACGTGGCTCTGCGTGAACTGGGCTGTGAGCCACTGCACGAGACTGACTTTGCGCGCGGCGAGCAACGGGCGCTGCTTACCCTGCTCCGCCGCCAGCAGGCACAAGGCGAAAGCTGGGAGTGGATCTCACTCCAGGAAGATGTGTCACCCGTCTTGCGGAGTTATCTGGCCACGCTGGCGACGGCCTCGGCCATTCCGGCGGTCCCGCGCGAGGAGGCCGGCTACGACCTGGTCAACACCATCTTGCGTTTGCGGCAAACAAACATTCAGGCGCGCTTGCAGGAACTGCGGCACCTGCAGGATGAGGCGCACGGTACCGATACGGAGGCTGGCAGCTCCTATCGGCAGATCGTACAGAGCAGCACCCAAGAGCTGGGCCGATTGCAGGCTATCTTGCGACGGCGTGCCCGCTACATTCATTGAGTCTTGTTAGGTCGATGGCAGACAGGGATACTCGCCCAAAGGCGCCTAAAAAGAATACCCCAGCCCCACCCGTGACGGAAACGACCTCGCTGGTCGTCGGGTCAGCCGGACGGTCCGGCGCACGCAGCGACCGCCGGCGCGCGCGCCAGGATGGCGTTGCGGCCCACGAGGCGGTCACCGGCAATCCGCCAGTAGCCGCTTCGACCCCGGCAGTCGCCGACGGGCACCCGCTCGCCGGGGATGAGCCAGATGTTGCCCGTCCACCCAGGGTGCCGGTCGATGAGGCCTTCGCCGAGCAGGTGGCGGCCGAAGCCGAACGGCCCGTAGAAGAGTTCCTGCAGTCGTGGAAGGAAGCCAGCCTCGGCAGTGATCCCGTGCGCATGTACTTGAACGAGATCAGCCGCCATAATCTGCTGACGGCCAACGAAGAGGTGATGTTAGCCGAACAGATGCAGCTGGGCGGTGAGGCTGCGCTGCTGCTGCGCCAGCCTGGCCTCGCGGCCGAAGAACGGGCGCACCTGGCGGCGGTCGTGCGCACCGGTGAGGCGGCTCGCAAACGCCTGGTGCAGGCTAACCTGCGTCTGGTGGTCAGCGTCGCCAAACGTTACCTCGGCCGGGGCATGTCGTTTCTTGATCTGATCCAGGAAGGCAACATTGGTCTCCTGCGGGCCGTTGGCAAGTTCGATCCAACCCTGGGTTACAAGTTCAGCACCTACGCCACCTGGTGGATTCGCCAGGCCATTACGCGCGCGATTGCCGACCAGGCGCGGACGATCCGTATTCCCGTGCACGTTGTCGAGAACATCAATCGCCAGGTGCGCATTCAGCATCAACTGCTGCAGGAGCTGGGGCGTGAGGCAACCCCCGAGGAAGTGGCCCTGGCGATGGAGCTGCTGGCGCCCGAAGACCGCACCACCATTGTAGAAGCGCAGGCGACGGGTGAGCTGCTCGACCCGGCCCTGGAACAGCGCCTGCACCGCGCGGCGATCAAGGTGCGCGAGATCACGCGCGTGGCCGAAGAGCCGATGTCCCTCGAAACCCCGGTGGGAAACGACGAAAACAGTTACCTCGGCGATTTCATCGAGGACGACGTCATGGGGCCGGCCGATGAGGCCAGTCGCCAGCTGCTGCGCGAGCAAATGCAAGCGGTGCTGGGACTGCTGACCGAACGCGAGCGCAAGGTTTTGGAAATGCGCTTTGGATTTGCCGATGGCACGAGCCATACGCTGGAAGAGGTGGGTCAGGAGTTC
>CAZXQZ010000107.1:13931-15697 GCA_964642445.1 uncultured Anaerolineae bacterium | reverse complement strand
GGCAAGCGCGCCAGACAGCCCGGCTGCGCCAGGTCCGCCACCCTTGCTCGCACGCCTGGGGCCGCGGTCACGTTTCTGGCTGGCATTGAGCCCCACGGTGGCGGTCTTCCTGGTGGCGGTGGTGCTCCTGTGGACCAACACCGCCTCGTTTTCCGAGCTGCTCAGCTTCATTGGTGTGATCGTCGCATCACTGCTGGCCGGCGTCTTTCCGGTGCTGCTGCTGGCCGCCAGCCGCCGCAAGGGTGACGTCGTACCTGCGACCGTCTACCGGACACTGGGCCAGCCCTGGCTGCTCGGTGCCATCTACTTTCTCTTCATCGCCAGCATCCTCCTGCACGGCCTGGTGATCTGGCAGGATCCGGTTCAGCGTATCAGCGCGGTGCTGGTCGCTCTGTTGATGATGGGCGCCACCTGGGTGATGGTGCGCCGGGGCGCCTTCGCCGATCGAGTGGTGGTAGAAATCTGCCAGGAGCTGGCCCCCAGCCTCTCCCCCCCGCGTGGAGCAGCGCCCGCCGGACAGTTTGCCATCAGCGCGTGCGGCCAGCCAGTTGTCGCGGAAGTGCGGCTCGTCTATGGCACGAGCGAGCACCCGCTGACAACCACGTCTGGCGAGGTGCTGGACTTCGACCCATTGCGCCAGGTCTCCTTCGACCTGCCGGCGATCGCCGCCCATGACCTGAAGATCTGGGCGCACCGGGTCACACCCGATGGTCTCTCAGAAAGCCTGCGCGCCACAGCGGATGTACGCACCAACGCAACGAGCCGCGCCGTCGATTTGAACGCCACCGATGGGCAGGCCGTGCTCCCACTGGATGGTCCGCTCTGCGGCGTGACGCTGCGCTTCGATGCGTTTGGCAGCGCGAATGCGTTTGGCTGAAAAACCACCGCCCGTCGTTGTCTGAGGATGGTATCGTACGACAGGAAGGAGTCGAGTCCGCATGGACGTCTACGCGTGGGCCGATGGTCTCATCGACGCGTGCCCCAGGTATGCGACCGGTTTCACGGAGCTGCTGGCAACCAGACCGTATGCCATGTCGCCTGCCGTGCGGCAGCAGTACGATGCGCGGTTCTTTCGCATTCGATTGTTTCAACAAACGGTGCTCGAGCTATTCAAGGCTGCCTTGAACGGCGAAACGCCCCCGGCCGTACTTCATTGGCTCATGAACGAAACGCCCGAGTCGCTTGGGATCCCCTATCATCGCGGGCTCGAAGATCGCCATTTCACCCTGCCGGTGTTCTTTCGCACCGACGAGGTACGGCCGGGAAGGATCGCCGAGATTCAATGCCCGGGGTCCCTGTGGGGTGAGCTGCAGCTGGTTTATGAGTATGCCGGACAAATGGCCTATCGGGGCAGCGAGGACTCGCCCGCCGAACGTTTTGCCACCCAGCTCACCCGCCTGCTCCAGGAACCCCCCATCGTCCACCATGCGCTCGATAGCTCATCGGCGCCGGCCGGCATGCGCTATTTCATCGAAAAGACGCGGCCGCGCGTGCGATACTTCACCATCGACCGCGGCGTCAAGGCGCGTGACTGCAACTTCATCCGGCACCACTCGTTCTTTAGCCTGTGTGCCGACTACGAGTTTCGGTCGCGGCTCGCCAGGGTGGGTCGCGGGAACACCTACGACCTGCCTCCGCTGATCCTGTTCGATCAAAAGGCCACGATGGTCCTGCCGTTTTGGTCGCTGACCCGACCATGGTTCACGGACGATGTGCGGGCCCTGTTTCCGTACACGACCCCGCTGCTGCCAGCCGGCATCGAGCTG
>CAZXQZ010000107.1:0-13831 GCA_964642445.1 uncultured Anaerolineae bacterium | reverse complement strand
TCATACCCGGAATCTGCATACAAAGTTCTGCGGGTACTACGGACCCGACGGTTGTCTGGGCGTGCTGGCGATGCACCGGCACCACTTCAAAGTGCACGGGCAGGAAGAAACGGTTCTGAGCTATGTTCGGGCCGACGAGCAGGCAGATATCTCAGCGTCGTCTCGGTAGTCACTGCGGACGAGAAGCTCCACGGAGCCAGCGTTGGCCGCGTTGCCTGGAGATGTTCAAGAGAGGAAATTATGTCAACCGGCATCTACCAATGGGCAGACGATGAGATCAACACCTGCCCTCGTTATGAGACCGGTTTCACCGAGCTGCTGGCGGCACAACCCTACCGGGTACCGCCGGTGGTCTGGGGTGAGTTTGAAGCGCGCTTTGCGCTGATTCGATCTTTCCAGCGGACCGCCATTGATCTGTTCCGGGCAGCACTCGACGATGAGCTGGATCCGACTGTGCTGCACTGGCTCATGAATGAAACGCCAGCCTACCTGGGACGCGCCTACCACCGTGGCCTCGAAGCACGTCACTTCACCGTGCCGGTCTTCTTTCGCACCGACGAAGTGCGACCCGGCCGGATCAACGAGGTGAATTGCCCGGCCGCTTTGTGGGGCGAGCTGCAGCTGGCGTTCGAGCATGCCGTCCGGATGGGCCACTGTCCCCCTGACCGCTCGCCCGCGGCGCAGTATGCCGATCAGCTGACCGCATTTCTGCAGCACCCCCCCGTCGTTCATCATTATCTCGACAAATCCGCAGCGCCTGGAAGCTGGCGCTACTTCATCCAGAAGACGCGGCCGCGCGTCCGGTACTGGGGCATCGACCGTGGCATCCGCGCGGCCGACTGCAACTTCATCCGCTACCAGGCGTACGTCGACCTGTGGCAGGACGAGCACTTTGTGACGCGGCTGTCGAGAGTGGGCCAGGGTGTGGCATTCGATTCCCCACCGACCATGCTGTTCGATCAGAAAGCTACGCTGGTCCTGCCGTTTTGGTCGCGGACGCGGCACTTTTTCTCGGACGCGGTGCGGAACGTCTTCCTCTTCACCACGCCGCTGCTGCCAACCGGCATCGAGCTGCCAGACGGCCGCTGCGTCACAATCGACGACTTCGCACGCGGGTCGCGCGCGCGGCGGTCCTACTATCTGAAATACGCGGGGTCGGACTGGACCCTGAATTGGGGCAGCCGTGCGGTCTACAGGCTCAGCAACATGGGCAGCGACGCCTGTCGCGACTTCCTGCGGCAGTGCCTCAGCCAGTATGAGCGAGGCCACATCTGGCTGCTGCAGCAAGAGGAGACCCAAGATGACGAAGTCACTTACCTGACGCGCGACGACAGCCTCCAGACCGACCGCCTGCGGGCAAAGTTCGGTGGTTTTTATGGACCCGCTGGCTGTCTCGGGGTACTGGCCATGCACAGCCGGCACAACAAGGTGCATGGAGGGTGCGAGACCATCCTGAGCTACGTAGTAGCCGACCGTGCGGACAGCGGCACGGCATGAGACTCGCACACTCCCTGGCGAGGCTGTTCAACCTGCGTGCCGGCGAGGGGCAGCGCCTGCTGATCCTGTACACGATGTCGCTGACGGTCCTGACCGGCATGACCTGGGCCGATGCCATCGTTCAGGCGGCCTTCTTGCAGCGCGTCGGCGTGCAGTACCTGCCCTGGGTGTTCATCAGCTGTGCCGTCTTTTCCTTCGGCGCCATGTTCGTCTATTCGGCCTTTGCCGATCGGGTGTCCAATACGCGCCTGCTGATTGGCCTGCTGACGATCAGCGGCGTGGGTATTCTGCTGGGCCTGGCGGCGCTGGCCGCGGGGCAGGTCGGAGTGGGCTACCTGGTGCTGTTTCTGGTGCTCCAGGTACCGCTGCTCGACGTGTACAACGTGCACTGGGCGACGTACGTCAACGGCTTCTACGACATCCGCACGGCCAAACGGATCGTACCGGTATTGAGCACCACCGCCCGTTTTGCGGGCATCATCGGGGGCTTGAGCATGCCGCTGCTCAACCGGCTTTTGAGTCCGGCGTCCATCCTGGTGATATCCGTGGCTTCCCTGGCGGTGATGGGCATTCTGGCAGCAGCCATGCCGCGCCTGCTGCACGAACCGCGCCCACCGTCGGGTGCGGGGGCGAGCCCACCAGCCGACGCCCCGGCCACCCCTTCCCTCTCGTACGGCGCCCGGCTGCGCGAAGGGTACGCGCAGATTGCGCGCTCGCCGTTCCTGCGCTGGATGGCGCTTGCGACGCTCTCGATGACGATCCTGCTGACCCTGCTCACTTATGGGACCAGCGCCATTTTCCAGGCTGAGCTCAAAACGACCGTCGCGATTTCAAACTTTCTCGGCGTGCTCAGTGGTGCGGCCAACCTGGTGATCCTGCCGTTTCAGCTGTTCGTGCTCAGCCGTCTGATTGGGCGTCTCGGGCTGGGAAACGCCAGTCTGATCTTCCCGCTGACCTCCCTCGCGGCCGCCGGCGGCCTGGCGGTGGCACCCGGGCTAGGCACGGCGGCCTTTGCCCACCTGGATCGTACGGCCCTGCGTACAGCCTTCCGCATCCCCATCGACAACCTGTTTTACAACGCCGTCCCGGCGCGCGTCAAAGCACGTACCCGCGCCTTCGTCGGTGGATTGGTCGTCCCCATCGGCTCGATCGTGGGTGGCCTGCTGCTGCTGATGCCGGTGATGCGCACGTCCTGGTTTTTGCCGGCGGCCATGCTCACCTTGGCGCTGGCCTTGACCCTGGCTGCCCTCAGGGTGCGGCGGCACTACGGACCAGCCCTGGTCGATTTGTTGGCGCAGGAGGACTACGCCGCGCTGGCTTTGCAGGCACCATCGCCGCTGGAGCCCTCCCCATGGGCCGCCGCCGACCCGGCAACCCTGGCGCACCTGGTGCAAAAGCTCAACGCGAGCACCACGCTCGAACGCGCGATCTTCATGGCACAGCTGATCACCGCAGTCGGTGGTGATGCCGCAGTACCCATCGTAGCACAGGCGGTGCAAGCGACCCATGACGGCCGGCTGCGCGCATCGTTGGTCGACGTGCTGGTGGCGGCCGACCTGCGGCGGGGCAGCGTGCGCCAGCTGTACAGCGAGCTGTTGGGCGACGCCGATGGCCAGGTACGCCTGGCAGCGATCGGCGGTCTGGAACAGATCGATGGGCCGCGCGATGACCGCTACCTGGCAATCGCCGCCCGGTTGCTGGCCGATCCGCAGATCGAGGTCCGGCTGCGGGTGCTGCCGGCGCTCGTGTCCGCCGGCAATCCCGCCTGGCGGCGTGCGGGTATAAGTGAACTGCGTGCACTGCTCGATACCGCCGATCCGCACACCCGGGCGCGTGCCCTGGGTATCGTGAAGTCGACCGGCGCGCCCGCATTTCTACCGGAGGTCTTACACGCCCTGGCGGACGGCGCAGATGAGGTGCGGCTGGCGGCTGCCCTGGCGGTCGAGGCTGCGGTCGCCGCCACGTTATCGACCACCGACCGCGAGGCGCTGGTGGTTGCGGCTGCGGGCCTACGCCACGATCCGATCGAACGCGTGCGCGTGACAGCCGTCACCGTGCTCGGTTCCTTGAGCCAGGGCAGCGGGCCGCCCGCCGCGGTCGTGCCGGCGCAGTTGGTGGAGACTCTGGCCGATCCCAGCCCCGCGGTGCGAGAACACGCCGTCGAGGTCCTTGTGAGTGCTGGCAGTCTGTCGGTCCCGATCGTGCACGCCCAGCTCGATTCAAAAGATTCCCAGCAGCGCCAGATGGCCGCGGTCGTGCTGGCCCGCATCGAGCCGCGCAGGTACGCGCCGCTGGTGCGCGGCCCCATTCTCAATGACAGCCTGCGTGCCATCTACCAGAACCTGATGTGTCAGCTGGTCCTGGGCGGCCGTCCTGGTCCGGCACTGGCCGTGTTGGGACGTGCCCAACGCGAGTGGCAGGCATCCCAACTCGACGCGGTTTTTCACCTGCTGGCCACCATCCACGACCCGGCCGCCATCCAGGCCATCGCCCACGCCCTGGCCAGTCCACAGCCGGCGATGCGGGCCAATGGGGTCGAGGCCCTGGAATCGTTGACCACGCCGCAGACCGCGGCCCTCGTCGGGCCACTGTTCGAGCCAGACCTGCCACCGGCTGTGCTGCAGACGCTGGCCAAACGGACCTGGGATATATCGATCGCCACGCCGGCGGCCGCCCTGCGCCTGCTACTGGGTGAGAGCCACGCGGCCTGGCCGCGCACCCTGGCGGCCGCTGCGCTGTGGGAGCTGGGCGCCGCCGGCGAAACCTTGTCGGAGGCCGAGACGGCGGAGCTGTTTGGCCTGGCACGGGCGGATGCGGACGCCCATGTGCGTGCCGAGGTGGACGCGGCGACCGTACGTGTGGATGCGGGCAGCGGGAGTCCACGCGAATACGCGCCGCTGTCGACCGTCCGCCGAATCACCCTGCTGCACGAGGTGCCCTTTTGCCAGGGTATGACGGTCGAGCAGCTGCGGGTTCTGGCGAATGTGTGTGACGAGGCATTCTTCGCCGCCGGGACGCGCCTGTACAGCGAAAACGACCCGGGCGGGGTGCTCTACGTCGTGGCCTGGGGCCGTGTCGCCGTCGAGCAGGAAAAACGCCGGGGTTCGTTGGTGCGGCTCTCCACCGTCGAGGCGCATGCCTGCCTGGGTGAAGCCGATTTCCTCGACGGCCATCCGCACACGAGCGCGGCCGTTGCCCTTCAGGATACCCTCACACTGTGCCTGCGCCATGAGCCGTTGATCGTGCTGGCGCGTCAGTACCCCGACCTATCGCTGGCGCTGGTCACCGTGCTCGGCGCGCGCTTGCGCACCGCCAGCGACCGCGTCGCCGGGTTGACACGGACCCATCCTCGTGCGTTGCACAGGCTCTTTGATCAGCTCACCTGAATTCACCTCGTACTCCCCTTCCACAGCCTCGACGTCGCAGACGTCCGGCTGGCCGACGTGCGGGTCGTAACTCTGCCGGTCGCTGTTCCGCATCATCCAAGGAGGAAAACCATGCCGCGGATTAGGATCCTGATTGCCGACGACCACACCCTGGTGCGCCAGGGCCTGCGCCAACTGTGCGAGGGGATGGGCGGCTTTGCGGTGGTGGCCGAAGCTGCAAACGGCGCCCAGGTGGTGGCGCTGGCGCGCACCGCGCAGCCGGACGTGATCCTGATGGACGTCGTCATGCCCGAGTTGGACGGCGTATCAGCCATCCGCTGGGCAGGCGGAGCCCGTCCAGTTAGGCGTCCGGTTGCACCAGCCGTGATGCGTTTAGTGATACGGTTCGGCTGAGATGACCGTTGCTGGATCAAACAATAGGATTTCTGGGTCTGCATTGGCGCGGTCGAGGAGGGGTCGGGTAAAACCGCTGCGACTGAATAGGGCGTAGTAGATCCGCCAGCCGCTCTCATTCTCTTGCCAACGCCTGCCTTTTTGCTGCAGGGTCTCCAGGTCAGCCAGGCTCATGGGTTGGTTCCGCCAGCGAGCCTCACCCAACCAGGCAATCCGTTGCTGGTAACTTACCGCGACCACATCGATCTGATCTTGCGCGTGCCACCAGGAGCCAACTGCCTCGGGCCAGAAGCCTGGTGTACGCTGGTTGGCCAGGGTGTGAACGCTATCACGCGCTAGATCTTCCCAGGTGATAGCCACGAATTGCTCCCAGGTGGGGCGCAAAACCTGCTCGACCAATCCACCGCCCTGGCCTTTCTCAATGGCCCCCGTATAGGGCAAAATATAGCGTCCCCAAAAGCGAATGTATGGATCAGCAATATGCCAGGTTCCTCTTTGCTGCTGGCTGCTGCGCGCAATCCCAATTGGCACGCGTCGTTCTACATACCCTGCGCCCGCCAGCGTTGTCAAATAGCCGGGTAAACTACTTCGTTCCAGCCCAGCTTCGCGCGCGAGGGTGGTAAGCGTATGTGCGCCATTGGCAATGGCGCGCAAGACAGCCACATAGTGACGTGGATCCCGCATCTCTTCATGCAACAGGGATAAACCATCATGGTAGAGAATGTTCGCTGGGTCAAACGCTGTCTGGCTTAGGTTCGTCCACCAGGAGAGATTGGGGCGCAGTTGGGCCAGATATGCCGGCATGCCCCCGGTCAGCGCATAGGCTTCAATCAATTCAACTGCGGACTGGTCAGATAGAAACGCTGCGGACTGCTGAACCGTGAGCGGGCGAACCGTTAATTGTCCTGTGCGCCGTCCGTAAAGCGGAGCATCCCGGTTTAGAATATCGCGCTCCATAACCGACATATATGAACTGCAGAGCACAAAAAAGAGCTTGGTATACTGCAGGTGCTCATCCCACATCTTCTGAATCACCGAGGCCAAATGACTGCTTGAACCAGCAAGATATGGATATTCATCCAGGATAAAGAGGAAGCGCTTCGCTTGCGACAACCGTTGGATGGCCTGGAATAATCCTAACCAGGATTCATAGGAACCGGGCGTAGATTTCAGACCGTGTTCAGCACCCCACACCGCCGCTGACAGGTTACGCAGTAGTGCATCGGCAGAGTCGATATAGGCCAAAAAATAAACCCCATCTTTGGCAGTGGCAAACTCGTTGAGCAAGGCTGTTTTGCCAACGCGCCGCCTTCCTGTCAAAATGATAAATTCGGCATCATCTGATTCGTAACGTTGCGTTAGCCATTGCAGCTCTTGGACACGGTTGAAAAACATCGATTCTCCGCTTTGTCTGCCTAATCCGCATGTATAATGGTTACGACAATTATAATCATACCCATTGAATACACAAATTGGTAACAGCAGCACAACCTTCGCACCGCCAGTATGACCACCTGGCAGTCTGAGCGTCGCGTCAGCTGGATCGGAATCTCCCACACGGTACAGACATACCAATTCAGCCGTCAACCAAACGATCCTGTGACAGGATCACCACCGCATACGGCCCCAGGGCGACCTTTCCATGACACGGCATCCCGTCGTACTCCCCGTCCACGGCCTCGACGTCGAAGACGTCCTGCTGGCCGAAGTACGGGTCGTACCCCTGCCAGTCGCTGTTGAAGCGCACGCGCCAGGTGCCGGCGGCCGGGAACCCCAGGTCGTAGCCGGCGCGGCTGACGTTGGCAAAGCTGGCGACGACGACGACGCTGTCGCCCGGCCCACCCTCCTTCCAGCGGTGATAGGCAATGACGTTGTCGGCGTCGTTGGCATGGAAGACCTGGAGGTGCGGCCCGGTGAGACCCGCCGTGGTGTTATGCCAGTTGCGGCGCAGCTTGAACAAATCGGTGTACATCTGGATGATGCCATGCTGCTGCTCAACCCGTCCCCACTCCAGCGGATCCTGCTCGTGGAACCAGCGACCGGCCAGCATCTCCTGCCCCTGGAACACCATCGGCACACCCGGTGCTGTCATCACAATGCCAGCCCCCAGCGTCGAGCGCTTTTTGGGATACCAGCTCTCGGCGTCCCCCGGCGCAATCGTCTCCGGCACGCGTGCCTGGCCGTTGGCGTCTTCGTCGTGCGATTCGGTGAAGATGACGCGGTCGAACGCATCGTCACCCAGACGCGCCTCGATCGCTGCCTGCACGGCGTGCATGTCCCGATGCTCGTCCGCCATACCCACGATCGCGCCGCGGATCACGCCGACGAACTGCGGGTCCCACTGTGAGCTGAAGCCGGCGCCCCCCGCCCCCACATCCTTCGTCATCCAGGCATTGCCTTTGAGGTCTTCGGCGATGGTGAACTTCCACGGCTGTCGCGCCTGAATCTCCTCATTCAGCCAGCGCATCAATGCCCAACCCTCCGGCAGGTCGCCCGCCTGGTCTGGCTGCATCCCACTGTCTTGCCCGTGGACGTGCCGGATGTACGCCGTGGCATCGAAGCGCAGCCCATCGCAGTGGTACTCCTCCAGCCACATGAGCGCGTTGTCACGGAAATACTGCCGAACCTCGCCGCGCCCATAGTCGGGCCGGGTGTGCCCCCAAGGCGTCTCGGCGCGCCAGTCCTGGTAAAAATAGATGCCACCGCCGTCGTTCTCGTACCAGCCGTCATACTGCCAGAGCGCATTGTCATTCGGCCCGATGTGGTTGATGACGATGTCGAGGAAGACGGCAATGCCGCGTTGGTGCGCTTCGTTGACGAACTGCTTGAACCCCAAGGGCCCGCCGTAGTCACTCTCGACAGCAAAGGGGTGCGCGACGTTGTAGCCCCAGGAGTAGCCGCCCGGAAACTCGGTGGAGGGCATGATCTCGATTGCGTTGATCCCCAGTCCGGCCAGGTAGTCGAACTTCGCCACCGCACTCTGGAAGGTGCCCGGCCGGCCTGGTTCCGTTACGTGAAATGACCCGACGTGCATCTCGTAGATCACCAGCTCGTTCCAGGGCGGCATCTGGAAATCGCCGTCCGACCAGTCGAACGCCGGATCGACGATGATGCCGTTGCCGATGGAGTTCGTCAGGGCACGCGCGTACGGATCGAGGCGCCACAGCTCGGTTTTGCCGTTCATGATCCGGTAACGGTACTCGTGGCCGGGACGGGCGGCGGGCACGTCCACCGACCAGAACCCGTTGCCCTCGCTGGCCAGCGGTGTCTTGCGCGGCGACCAGTCATTAAAATCGCCGGCCACGAACACCTGGCTGGCGTTCGGCGCCCAGACACGAAACGACACGCGGTCAGGCTGGACGATGGCACCCATGCCCGGCACGCCCGATGGTTGAGGCTTCTTGCGCATGATAGTTCAGGCTCCTCGTTGAGATTGTTCAGGCGACGACGCGGCGTGTTTCCGCCAGGAGCGTCTCCAGCCGGTCGGCAAGGTTCTCGAGACGGCGGTCCCCACCGTCGGCGTTCGCCGCAAGGAGGCTGCGCACCGACACCAGCTGCGCCTCGAGGTCGGCCACGCTGGCATCGACCGAAGAGGCCACGGGGCGCGCGATGGTGGGGTTGGCAAGTTCGGCCAGGAGGACGTCGATCGTTTCGGCCACCGGTGGTGCCAGCAGCAGGCCAATCAAACCAAACGCATCGGTCATCACCAGCACCACCATAATCGTCAGCACGTTGGCGCCGCGTTCGCGCACGTAGAGCCGCCGCTCCACACCAAACTCCATCAGCACGAGCACCAGCAATACCGCCAGGACCGCCAGTGCTGCGACCAGGGGACCGGACTGCACCCAAACCACAATCGCCATCGGTATGAGAACGATGAAACCACCCACCAGCGGCACGAGCCAGGCCAGTGACGCCAGCAGGGCCCAAAAAACGGGCCAATGCAGCCCAAGCAGCGCAAACACCGGCGCCAGCAGCAGACCGACCAACAGACTCTGCAAAATCTCGCTGCGCAAGTAGCGGCCCACCCTGGCCTCGACTGTGCGCCAGATCGTGCGCGCCACGGCACGCTGCTTGACAGGCAGCAAAGCCAGCGCCAGTCGCTCGAAACGCAGGCGGTCGGCGGTCCAGTAAATGCTGAGAATGACCACCAGCAGCACGTTGCCCAGGGTGCCCGCCAGGGAACCCCCCGAACCCATGAGGGTCCGTTCCAGGTCGCCAACCTGGTTGTCGGTCAGCAGCCGGGTCATCTGTTCGGGCGTGGGAAACCGGCCGGCAAATCCGGGACCCAACTGCCCCAGCATGCTGAACTGCGTGCGCAGGCGGGCGTACAGGTAGTTCAGCTCCTCGGACAGGTTGGCCAGCTCGCGGCCCAGCTGCCCGTACAGCAGAACCAGCAGACCCAGTGCGGCCAGACCAATGACACCGTACAAGAGTAGGATGGCCAGCCCCTGCGGCACGCGGCGCGCGACCAGCCACTCCATGGGCACGCGCAGCGTGGCGGCCACCGCCAGCGAGGCGACGAACATCAGCACGATTTCGGAAAGCCGCCACGCCAACAGCAGCCCCAGCAGAATGGCAAAAACGATCACCACGAACAGCGCAAACCGTTTCATGCCTCCGCCTCCAACGTCATCAGCAGGCGGTCCAGCTCGTGCGCAATGGTCTCGAGCCGGTCCTCGGCGGTTTCGGTCTCGGCGGTGATACGGCTGACGTCTTCGACGGCGGCACCTTTGCGCACGTCGGCGGCCAATTCGTGTGCCGCCAGGCGCAGCACGCTGACGGCGCTGCGACCGACCTCCGGCGTCGCTTCACGCAGTTGAAGCAGCCGCTGCACGATGATCTGCGCCATTGCGGCGAGCGGTACGGCCAGTAAGGCGCCCACGAACCCAAACAGCGCACCAAACGCCACAACGGCCAGGATGGTGACGATGGGATTGACGCCAACGAGCTGGTCCATGACGCGGGGCACGAACAGGTTGTTTTCGAGCAGTTGGACTGCCACACCGATGAGGATCACCCACAGCAGCTTGTCGGGTGCCAGGGTGATCGCCACGAGCACGGCGGGGATCATCCCCAGGGTGGGGCCAATCATCGGGATGGCCTCGCAGATACCGGCGATGAGGGCCAGGCCCAGGGCATAGGGGATGCCAACGAGCAGATAACCCACCCCCGAAAAGAGAGCAACGATTCCCATCAGCAGAAGCTGGCCGCGGAAAAACCCTGCAATCCGCGTTTCCATCTCGGCCCACACGATACGCGCCTGGTCACGTCGCTCGCGTCGCACCAGCAACAGCGCCCGGCGCGTGATGAGCTCCCCTTCCGTCACCAGGAAAAACGCCAGCGCCATGATCGCAATCACCACGAAGCCCGCCCGGCTCGCCGTCTTGACCAGCGTCCAGACCGCTTCGAAGCCCGGCAGCTCCCCTTCGGGTATGACGGGCGCCCTGGGCGGTGTCACCAGGATCAGTTGCGAGGGTAGCCCGCGCGCCAGGCGCTGTACCAACCGGTTGTCTGTGCTGATCAGGCTGGTGCGCAAGTCAGCGTAGAGTGCGGGCAGGCGCTCCGTCAGGGTATCGAGCTGGCCGGCGATGAGTGGGACGACGAGCGCGGCGAAGAGCACGACGATAAGCAACACGGCCACAAAGACGAGGATGACCCCAATCCGCGGTCGAATCCCGCGCCGCGCCAGGTAATCAACCGCGGGGCGGGTGACGGTGGCCAGGATCACGGCGACCAGGAACAGGAAGAGGATCAGGTGGAAACGCAGGACGAAGGCAAACAGCAGGCCGACGCCAACGACGATCAGCGCCGCCAGTACGACCGTGCGCACGCGGATGCTTGCCAGCGGACCGCCGGGGCCCGAACCGTTCGCTGTTGCGTTGGAAGGTGGGAGAGCGTCCATCGATCACCCGCCCCTCAAGGCGTCACCGGCACCTTCAACAGCGCACCCACGGCATACCCGACCAGTGCGCTGATTGTACCAATGAGCGCCATCTCCAACCCGCTGCGCATGGGGTGGCCCACCATCGTACGCGCCTTGTACGCGCCCACGGCGAACAACACGACCGCCGTTAGGGCGATCGCGACCAACATGCTGGTCGTCACGGGGAGGAAGACAAACGGAATCAGCGGGATGAGCGAACCGACGATAGCTGCGAGACCGACGATGAGCGCGGCGCGCAGCGCCACGGCGCGGTCGGCCGGCTGCAGTTTGTGCTCTTCGGCCATCATCACCTCCACCCAGACGTCCGGGCTGGCCGTGATGGTATCGACGATGCGTTCGAGCAGCTCGCCTTCGAAGCCTTTGTTGGCATAGATCTGGCGGATTTCGGCGCGCTCCACCAGGGGAACCTGGGCGATGTGGCGGTATTCGCGCGCCCGCTCGCTCTCGTAGAAGTCGGCGTCGGCCAGGGTGGAGGTGTAGGCCACCGCGCCCATCGAGACCGACTCGGCAAAGGTGGCCGCCAGCCCGGCCACCATCACGATGCGCGGGTCGGACGTGGCGGCGGCAACACCGAGGACGACACCCAGCACGTTGACCAGCCCATCCTGCCCGCCGAGGATGATGTTCGACAGGCTGGAGGCACGACGGTGCGGATCGTGATCGTTATGATGGCGCTCCTGTTCGGCGTGGCTGATGGCAGGCACATGGGGAGCCGTGATGGTCATGGGGTTTGACTCGTCCTTTCTGCAGATGGCTCGTGGTTGGTGGCGAAGCGGGCCAGCACCTGTTGTGTCTCCGCATCGAGCAGCGCCAGCAGGTCGGTGCCCAGCCGCTCATGCAACCGCTGGGTGAAGAGTTCCATCCAGACAAACTGGCGGGCGATGAATACCAGGTGCAGGTTGTTGGTAATGGTCGCAGTTGTGTCTTCTCCGCTGTGGGCAATCAGGCAGGTCCTGTCGTCGGCCACGATGAGGAGGAGCGCAGTCACGGCCTGCAGCTTGCTTTCCAACGGCGGATGGCGAGCCACATGGCCGCAGGGCAGATCGCCGGTGCCGGTAAGCAGCACGCTGACCGCCACGCCACGCGCACAGGCGGCGATCACATCGTCGCGCAGGGTGGGAAGGTCAGCATCGGCCAGCACCAGCCATAGTTCCGTCCGCGCCTCCCGCACGAGCTGCCCCGCATAGGCCAGGGTCGCCAGGCGTCCGGCAATCGTCCAGACGCGTTCTTCGGGCGTACTGGCATAGAGTGCAGCGAGATCGTGGCGCAGGGTCAGCACGAGCTGGGCCTGGCTCTCCAGGTAACGATCCAGCAGCGTGTCAGGGGGAACGGGGCTGTACAGCGTGGCATGCCGGTCGTCGGTACGCAGCACGGCGCCGCGCGCATACAGCCGGCCCAGTGCCTCGTAGACCATCGAGCGGGGCACGCCCGACTGTTTGCTGACCTGGTAACCGGTGGCCGGGTGCTCGTTGAGCAGTGCAACAAACACCCTGGCCTCGTATTCGGTGAAACCGATGGCCATCAGTCTCGCCAGGTAATCCATCGCGCCTCCAATAGTCATCCTAAACCTGACTACTAGTGCTATTATGCCTGACGAGTCTGGATGTGTCAAGTGCTGGCGAGGGCCTGTTTGACAATGCCCAGTATTGTCGCGTACAATTCCCGGACCGCTCTGTAATCCCCAGGGATAACATCTGAACAAGGAGAATCATCATGAAGACCCGCACGTTCGTTGTGTTGATCATGGTGTTGGGGCTGCTTGTCCCGTCGGACAAGTTGGCAACTGTCGCCGCGTTCGCCGGCCCCTGCCTTCCCGGCGCGGTCTACGACCCCGCCTGTGACGTCGACCACGACGGCGACGTAGACATTTTCGATGTCCAGCTCACCGCCAGCCGCTGGAACCGTACCGGCACGTGGGTCAGCGACAACGGCCACGACCACCTGGGACAGACGTGGACGGGCCACAACAATCCGCTCACAATCCAGGGCTCTTTCCTCGGCAGTGCTCCGCTTAGGCTGAGCAACAGCGCGGGCGCTGGTTTGAATGTGATCGGCGGCCTGTACGTCGAAAGCGTCACCCAGGGTCTGTACGTGAACAATGCCGGCGCAAATGGTGTAGAAGTCGCGTCGGCGGGCGGACACGGGATGCGTATTGATTCCGCCGCCATCGATGGCATCTGGGTGTTAACCTCTGGCGACGATGGCTTCTTTGTGGGGACTGCCGGTGGCGATGGCTTCTACGTCCAAAGCGCGTTCTACTCGGGCCTGGTGGTCAACGACGCCGGCAACGACGGGGTGCTGGTGCGTGAGGCCACCAACTGGGCTGGGCGGTTCATCGGCAACATCTCGGTCAGCGGGAGCTGCACGGGCTGTCTGCAGGCCAGCTTTGCCGTCAATGCTGGGGATCGTGCCCTCCAGCCCGGCGATGTTGCTGCTGATCACCGACACCGTCGCACCGGCGCTGCCGTCACGCAGATCGAGCCGCAGCGCACCCCCCGCGATGAGGTATAGCCGGTACTCACGCACCGAGCCTTCCCACCACTTGCTCACCAGGTTCTGCTTGCCCGACACCGTGTCCGGCCGGAACCACGCCTCGATCGTCATCGCA
>CAZXQZ010000106.1:0-15953 GCA_964642445.1 uncultured Anaerolineae bacterium | reverse complement strand
CGGGCCGCGCCGTTGGCCGTGCCGGCAACCGGGCGGCGAGCGCCTTTTTTGCTGAGACCGTGGCCGCCTTTGGCTTCGACGTGGCCACTCCAGCGTTCGACTGCGTCGACTGGGTGACTGACGGGGCGGCGCTGGCGGTGGACGGGGTGCCATTTGCCGTGCTGCCCAGCCCCTATTCCCTGGGCGGGCAGGTCCAGGCGCCGCTGGTGGTGGCGTCCACCCTGGCGGAGTTGGCGGCGGCGGATGCTGGCGGCAAAATCCTCCTGCTGCGCGGCGAGCTGGCCCAAGAACCGCTGATGCCCAAGAACTTCGAGTTCTACAACCCCGACGAGCACCGCCAGATCATCGCCCAGCTCGAACGCCAGCAGCCCCTCGCCGTGGTGGGGGCGACGGCGCGCAGCCCGGCGCTGGCCGGCGCGCTCTACCCCTGCCCGCTGATCGAAGACGGTGACTTCGACATCCCCTCGGTCTACCTGACCGCAGAAGAGGGCGCGCGCCTGGCGGCCCATGCCGGCCAGGCGGTCACACTGACGATCCAGGCGCAGCGGCTGTCCAGCACCGGCTGCAACGTAGTGGCGACGCGCGGCGACGGGGCACAGCGGGTCGTGCTCTTTGCCCACATCGACGCCAAGGCGGGCACACCCGGCGCCATCGACAACGCCGCCGGGGTGACCGTGCTCCTGCTCGTGGCCGAGCTGCTGGCCGACTACGCCGGCCCGTTGGGGATCGAGATCGTTGCGCTCAATGGGGAGGACTACTACGCCAACCCCGGCGAGATGCTCTACCTCCGTGAGAACGCCGGCCGCTTCGACGACGTCGTGCTCGGTATCAACATCGACGGCGTGGGCTACCGGCGCGGACCGACGGCGTTTTCGCTGTACGAGTGCCCGCCCGAGATCGAGACGCTGGCACGGCGTGTGCTGACCGCCGACACTGGTATCGTCGAAGGTGAGCCGTGGTACCAGGGGGACCATTTCCTGTTCCTGATGCACCAGCGCCCGGCGCTGGCGGTCACCTCGGCGGCGATCGAAGAACTGCTCGGCGAGATCGTGCACACGGCGCGCGACACGCTGGAGATCGTCGACCCACTGCGGCTGGTGGGCACCGCGACCGCCCTGGCTGAACTCATCCGGCAGCTGCGCGGCGGTGGCCGACCGCGAAACGTCGCTATCAAGAAGGAACCCAGGCAGTAAAACCACCAAACGCCAGGAGGAACCCACCACGATGTCCAACCACGAAACCAACGACGCGCGACGCCCGGTGTGCGCCGTGATTCGGCCCGAAACGAGCTACGCCGGCCGTCAGGGATTGACCTACGAGGCGGGTATTTCGGCCGAGAGTGTTGGCGCGCAGGCGATCTGCATGCACCTGCTGCGGCTGCCGCCTGGGGCGCGGGCCCATCCGCACCTGCACGCCAACCACGAGACCGCCATCTACCTCATGACGGGGCGGGCGGCGATGTGGTACGGTGAACAGCTCGAGCAGCACCTGGAGATGGAAGCGGGCGACTGGCTCTACATCCCGGCCGGCGTCGTACACCTGCCGTACAATCCGGGCAGCGAGGACGCGGTGGCGGTGATTGCCCGCACCGACCCCAACGAGCAGGAGAGCGTCGTCGTGCGCGATGACCTGGCGCACGTGCATGCACCGTAACCCTCACCGGGCGTGGTACCGGTCACGTAGTCTTGCCCGTTTGCGCCAGGGGCGCAGTCTGGGCATCGATCAGGGCGCCGGCCGCGTCGGCCACGCGGGTGGCGGGATTGTCTGGGCCAAACAGGCGCACGGCCATGAAGGCACCGTCCATCAACAGCAGGAGCTGGCCGGCCAGCCCGGCGGGGTCGGACGCACCTGCGTCCTGTGCCATGGTTTGCAGGCGCGCTCGCACCGCCTGTTTGTGCGCCAGTGCCACCTGGTGTCCGGGATGTCCCACTTCGGGAAAATCGACCGCCGCGTTGAGAAAGGGGCAGCCCAGGCAGGTGGGTGTCGTGACCAGCGTCTGCAGCGCAGTGAACAGGGCGCTGAGCCGCGTGCGCGGTGCGACATCCGGCGGGCCGGCGGCGTGCTCGAACCACTGCCAGAAGCCGGCGTTGGCCTCTTCCAGGTAGGCCACGATCAAGTCATCCTTGGAGGGGAAGTGGCGGTACAGCGTCATTTTGGCCACGCCCGACTCGGCCACGACGGTGTCCACCCCCACGGCGCGAAAGCCGTCGCGGTAGAACAGCTGGCCTGCGGTCTCCAGGATACGCGTTCGCGGCGAACGATTCTTCTCCACGTACCGGTCCTTTTCTGAATTTGACATGATACAGAACTGTCTATATACTTGACGATCGTACGATACAGGTCTGTATCGTAACACAAATTTTGCCAGGGGCAAAAATTCGGGAGGCTTCCATGAAATTCGGTGTACTCGGTTCGGGCATGGTGGGGCAGGCGATCAGCGGCAAGCTGGTGGCATTGGGGCATGATGTCGTCGTGGGCACGCGTGACACGGGCAAGCTGGCCGAATGGCTGGCCGGTCCTGGCCGCGGGGCGCGCGCTGGCTCGTTTGCCGAGGCCGCGGCGCACGGTGAGATGGTCGTCAATGCCACGGCGGGCAGTGGGTCGTTGGCTGCGCTGGCGTTGGCAGGGGCTGACAATCTGCGGGGGAAAGTCCTGATCGACATCTCGAACCCGCTCGATTTTTCACAGGGGATGCCGCCATCGTTGTTCGTCAGCAGCACCGACTCGTTGGCTGAGCAGATTCAGCGCGCCTTCCCTGAGACGCATGTCGTCAAGACGCTCAACACCATGAACGCCAACCTGATGGTCAACCCGCAGCTGGTGGCCGGCGGTGCGCATACGATCTTCGTCAGCGGCAACGACGCCGCGGCCAAGGCGCAGGTGGTCGAGCTCTTGCAGTCGTTTGGCTGGCAGGACATCATCGACCTGGGTGGTCTCAACACGGCGCGGGGCACCGAGATGGTGGTGCCGCTGTGGGTGACGTTGTTCATGAAGTATGGCTCACCGCTGTTCCAGTTCAAGGTGGTGCAGTAACCATGCGTTACAAGCTGTTGGGTCGCAGCGGCCTGCGGGTATCAGAGCTGGCGTTGGGCACGATGACCTTTGGGCCGGAGTGGGGCTGGGGCGCGGACAAACCGACCAGCCAGGCCATCTTCGACGCGTATGCCGATGCGGGTGGCAACTTCATCGACACCGCTAACCGTTACACCGAGGGCACCAGCGAGCGTTACGTCGGCGAGTTCATCGCCCGCGACCGCGAGCACTTCGTCCTGGCAACCAAGTACACGCTCAAGATGCGGCAGGGTGATCCCAGCTTCAGCGGCAACCACCGCAAGAACCTGATGCAGTCGGTGCAGGCCAGTCTGCAGCGGCTGAACACCGATTACATCGACCTGTTGTGGGTGCATGCCTGGGACTTCACCACGCCGGTGGAGGAGGTGCTGCGTGGGCTGGACGACCTGGTGCGCCAGGGCACCGTGCACTACGTCGGCATCAGCGATACGCCGGCCTGGGTGGTCGCACACGCCAACGCCATCGCCGACCTGCGGGGGTGGTCGCGTTTCGTCGGTTTGCAGATCCGTTACAGCCTGGCGGACCGTTCGGCGGAGCGCGAGCTGCTGCCGATGGCGCGTGCGTTGGACATCGCTGTGACGCCGTGGAGCGTGCTGGGTGCGGGGGTGTTGACCGGCAAGTACAACGCCGACCCCCAGGCCGCGGGGCGGGTGGCGCGTTGGGGGCCGGCGGCGCGTGACCTGGCGCTGGCCGATGCCGTGCGCACGTTGGCGGGTGAAATCGGCTGCACCCCGTCGCAGCTGGCGATTGCCTGGGTGCTGGCGCAGCAGCGCCCGCACGCCGCGCCGGTCATCCCGATCCTGGGGGCCAGTAGGGTCGAGCAGCTCACCGACAATTTGGGTGCCTTGCAGGTGACGCTCAGTGCGGATCACCTCGCCCGTCTCGACGCGGTCAGCGCCATCGATCTCGGTTTCCCGCACGAATTCCTGACCAGTGATAACATCCTGGACCTCGTGTTTGGTGGAACGTACAGCCAGATCGACAACCACCGGCGGGTGTAGGCGGGTGGAGAGCACGACGAAGGTGTTGGGGAGAAGGTACCACTAAGACACCAAGGCACCAAGATTTATTAGTCAAGCAGTCCGCACCTGAGGGTGCGGACCGCTTTTTCGTGATCGACACCTACATTATGAGCCGTGCGGTAATCAAACTGCGGGGTAGTCCGGAGTCCGCACTGGGGGCGTGGACTCCTGCTTCGTGGCATCATGATCATGATGGTCGAGATCTGATGGCATCCTCTAACGGGAGCAGAAAGCCAGCAGGTTGATCGGGTGTTTGTCGCCGCAGTGATGTATGGTGGACCCTCCAATACGTCACCGCGCGCACACCCCTGTCCCACAACTGACTGAAATCATTCGCGCCAATTCGCGAGATTCGCGGTCTCACGCACATTCGTGGGCATTTGCGAACAGATCCCACTTTGCCACCCACCACCAGCGGTGCTACAATGCTGTGAAGAACAGAACAAGCGCCGCCGGCGGCACCGCACGGCGTGATTCATCCTTGGAGGCTGCAGTGACAGTCACATCTGCTCCTGCTTTATCAGATACGATCTACGCACCCAGTACGCTCGAGCTGATCCGCGAGATGCGGCGCAAAGGACAGCTGGGTTTTTTCATGGACGCCTGGCGTCACTACGGCGACCTGCCGCACCTCAAGCTCGCCTCGCACGAGATGTTCCTGGTGATCCACCCCGATCACGTGCGCCACGTCAATGTCACCCACAGCGACAACTACGACAAGCTGGAAAGTTACGACGTCGTGCGCGAGCTGATGCTGGGTGATGGGCTGGTAGTCAGCCGCGGCGAGCTCTGGCGCCGCCAGCGCCGGCTGATGGCACCTTTCTTCACCCCCCGCGCGATCGAGCAGCACCTGCCGATCTTTGCGGCCGACACCGCGGCGTTGATCGACCGCTGGCACAGCCTGGCTGGGCAGACGGTCGAGCTGGGCGATGAGATGATGCTGCTGACGGCGGGCGTCATCCTGCATACCATGTTCAGCACCGAGTCCAGCAGCGACCTGCTGGAAATCAAAGAGGCAGTGGAGTTCATGATCCGCTACATCGGTAATATCCAGCAGGTCCCCATCCAACTGCCCCGCTGGCTGCCCACACCGGCCAACCGTCGCTACTACAAGTCCCGCGAGCTGGTGCATCACTACATCGCTGCGCTGCTGGCGCAGCGCCGCAGCCTGCCCCAGGACCAGTGGCCCGACGACCTGCTGACCAAGCTCATGCTGGCACGCGACGAAGAGACGGGCCAGCCCATGGCCGACACACTGATTCGCGACGAGTCGATTACCATCTTCGTGGCCGGACACGAAACCACGGCACGCACGCTGACCTTCCTTTTCTACGCGCTGGCACAGAACCCCGACGTCGAGCAGCGCATGGTCGAGGAGATTACGGCGGTGCTGGGGACGCGCACACCCACGGTCGAAGACCTCAAACGTCTGCCGTACACCTTGCAGGTGATCAAGGAGACGCTGCGGCTCTACCCGGCGGCGCCGATCTACGCGCGCGATGTGATAGCCGATGACCAACTGGACGGCATACGCATCCCCGGCGGGACGCGCGTGATGCCCTTCCCCTACGCAACCCATCGCCATCCCGACTTCTGGTCCGACGCCGAGCGCTTCGACCCGGCACGCTGGACGCCGGAGGCCGAGGCGGCGCGCCATCCCTACGCCTTCCACCCCTTTGCGGCCGGCAAACGGATCTGCCTGGGCAACAATTTTTCCCTGCTGGAGACCCACGTCATTGCCGCCATGCTGGTCCCGCGCTTCCAGCTCCGGCTCAAGCCCGGCCACCAGCCGCAAATTGTCATGGAAGGCACCATCGCAACCAAAAACGGCATGCCGATGCGGATCGAGTCGCGCGAGCTGTGATTCCCGCCAATTCTCCATTGACCGCGAATTTCGCAAATCGACGCCAATAAACAATATCAAGTTGCATCATGGTTGACCGCGGGTGACGAATGGCCACCCCCTACAGGGGGGCGGCCATTCGTTGTCCCCATTGTCCTGAAAATAACCGGTGTCCCGAGGAGTGCCGCACCCTGGTTCCAACGCCGAACGCACCCTGCAATGCCAGAAGCCGCCCGGCGTTGGAACCGAGGTGCGGCGCGAGCCTGCCACGTGGCCGGAGTTCGCATCTGGGGTTCCAGCGCCGGACATCTCGCGCGTGACCGTGTCTGTCTGCGCTGGAACCGGGGATGCGAACTCCTCGCGGAAGACGTGCCGATTTTCATGCGCCGTGGCGCCAGCCCGGCATGAGAAATTCGTTGACGGCCATCATGCCGTCACGCCATGCGTGTGTTTTTGATCGCGGCGGTGTATGTGTTTTCGAGGTGGCGCAGCGTCTGGTCGAAGTGCCGTGCCGCAAAGGTGGCGTACAGCACGTCGAGCACCAGGTTTTGCGCACTGACCGAGGTTGTCGATTCGCCGTACAGGTCGAGACCGGGCGGGGGTGACTTGGTCGGTGTGAACAGGGTGATATCGGCATGTTCGATCAGCGGTGCGTCCTCGAACGATGTGATGGCAATCGTCGGCGCTCCATTGGCGCGCGCCAGTTTCAGACAGTCGATCACGGGAATCGAGCGACCGGAATTGCTGATCCCGATCACGACGTCGTGCCGGCCCACGATGGCGGTGGTCATCAGCTGAATGCTTTGATCGCGGAACAGCAGGCACTTTTTGCCTGCCCGCGTGAAGCGCATGACCCCTTCTTCAGCTGCGACCGCCGAGGAACCCATGCCACAGAAGATCATCACGTTGGCCCGCTCCAACGCCCTGACGGCACGGTCCAGCTCGGTGATGTTGAGCCGCTGTTTGGTGTCGTTGAGCGTCTGGATGTTACGGTGCACAACCTTTTCGATGATCGTCTGGCTCGAATCGGTTCGTACGATGCCCTCGTAGACGTACCGTTCGGGCGTGGCCCCATCCGACACCTCATTGACAGACAGGGCTTCGGCAATGGCAATCTTCAGCTCTTGATAACTCTTCAGATTGATAGCGCGCACGAAACGGGTCACCGTCGATTCGGCAACTTCACATGCCGCCGCCAACTCCTTGATGGTCATCGTCTTGCACTGTTCGGGGTGTTCGACGATGTACTGCCCAATTCGACGCAGGGCCGGGTTGAGGTACGGCGCTTCCTGATAAATCCGCTCGATGATATTGTGGCGCGCAACGGGCTGCTGTGTTTCCATGTTCTCTTTCCCTGGATCGGGGTCTCTCCGATGCCTGGTGGATCGGCAACGATCCTATTATGCACCAATCCCGCCGATTAGGAAAACGCCAGCGTGATGCCAGTGCTGGCTCTGCCCCAGCACGCACCTCATCGGGTCATGTCCAGCCGCACCCCCGCGCTCGTTGGGTCGAAGCCGGCCGGCCACTTCGTCACTTTGTCGTAGACGGCCCAACTCAAATCGGTCCCGTTCACGTCGGCGCCAGTCAGGTCGGCGCCGCATAGGTTAGCCCAGGTCAAATCGGCCCAGCTCAAGTCAGCATCCCGCAGGTTGACGCCGTTGAGCAGCGCGCCCGTCAGATTGGCGCCGCTTAGATTGGCACCGCTCAGATCGGCCCCGTTCAAGATGGCACCTCCCAGGCGAGCCGCACTCAGGTCGGCCTGGCCCAGGTGCGCGCCACGTACGTTGGACCAGTTGAGATGGGCCCCGTTCAGATCGACTCCGCGCAAATCGGCATGGCTGAGGTCGAGAATCTCAGCGACATAGGCGTTCCACACTTCCGGACCCTCTTGGGCGGCGGCCACGGCTCGAGGATTGGCCATCGTTCGTGTCTCCTTTCGTGATGTCGAATAATTGGAATCATCGGGTTCGGCTGTCGCGAATCGCCGCTGCATAGGTCTCCTCGAGGAACGTAAACACCTGGTCGAAATGCCGTGCCGCATAACTGGCGTAGAGCACGTCCAAAACCAGGAGCTGTGCACTGACCGACGTGGTGGCTTCACCGTACAGATCGAGCCCGGGCGGCGGTGACTGTGTGGGCGTCAGCAGCGTGATGTCCGCGACCTTCACCAGGGGCGAGTCTGCGAACGAGGTGATCGCCACAGTTTTGGCGCCGCGACCCTGGGCCAGTTTCAGACATTCGATGACCGGCGTGGACCGGCCGGAGTTGCTAATGCCGATCACCACGTCACGTGCTTCGACGATCGCACTGGTCATGAGCTGGATGCTCTGGTCGCGGAACAAGAGACACTTCTTGCCCACCCGCGTAAAGCGCATCACGCCCCCCTCACCGGCAACCCCCGACGAGCCCATGCAGGCAAATACGATCGCCCCCGCCTGGTCCAGCACGTCGACGGCGCGGTCCAGCTCGCCCATATTCAAACGCTGAAGCGTGTCGGCCAGGGTTTGCCGTGTGCGGGAGGCCACTTTTTCGGCAATGACCTGGTTCGTATCGCTGGGCAGGATGTTTTCGTAGACGTAACGCTCGTCCGATCCCGCCTCCGTCTTGTCGTTGGCCGAGAGGGCCTCGGCAATACCGATCTTCAAATCCTGGTAACCGGCGACGTCCATCTCCTTCATGAACCGCGTGACACTCGATTCGGCAACGCCGCACGCCGTTGCCAGCTGCTTGAGCGTCATGCTGCGGATCTGCGCCGGGTGTTCGAGCACGTACTCGGCGACCCGGCGTAGACCCGGATGAAGGTAGGGTGCCTGGCGGTAGATACGATCCAGTATGGTCGGGTTTCCGCCGTACGAATCGGTGCCCATGGTTGTGCCTCCTTCGGCAGTGCCTTGCGTTCGATGGCAAGGCGAGTTTCAACGGCCTGCCGGTCCTTCCAGAACCTGCAGCAGATTGGCGACCGCGACCTCCGTTGCGCGTTCGACGCTTTCGACGGTGAAGCCGCCCGCGTGTGGCGTGCAGACGACGCGTTCATGCCGCAGCAGCGGTGTCAGCACCGGCGGTTCTTGTTCGTAGACGTCGGTCGCATAGCCGCGCAGAACACCGCTTTCGATGGCCTGCAGCACTGCGGTCTCGTCGATCAGCGCAGCACGCGCCGTGTTGACGAGGTAGGTCCCACGCTGCATGACTGCCAGCACTGCCGCATCGACCAGCGGCCGGCCAGCGGGCGGGACGTGCAGTGAGATGACGTCCGAGCCGCGCCAGATCGTGTCCAGGTCGCAGAAGGCAAAGTCACCCGGCGGGCAGAACGACCAGTCGGGATAGAGATCGTAGGCACGCACACGCATGCCCAGGCCCAGCCCCATCTCCACGACCAGTTTGCCGATCTGGCCACAGCCGACCACACCGAGCATCCGGTCGCGCACCTCGATCCCCTCCTGACGGGCCCAGGCGCCCGCTTTGAGATGGCTGTCCGACCAGGGCACGTACCGCAGGCCTGCCAGCATCAGGGTGATTGCCAGTTCAGCCACGCCGCGCGCATTGGCCCCCACCGCTTTGGTCACGGTGATCCCCTGCGCCTGTGCGGCGACCAGATCGATGTTGTCGACGCCCACGCCGTTGCGGCTGATGACACGCAGGTCAGCGCAGAGGGCCAGCACCTCAGCCGAGATCGGTTCCACGCCCGCCAGGTAACCGACGCAGCCCGGCAGGAACTGGCGCAGCTCGTCCAGCGTCGGCTGCCGGCCCGGCGTGGGAAAGATCACCTCGTAGCCCGCCGCAGTCAACGCACCCAGGGCCGGATGACCGCTACGCGACAGCGACCGGGGCGTCACCGCAATCTTGCCTTTCATGCCCTACCTCCCATCCAATCTTCGCCTTTGCGCTTCGTGTCTACCAAGAATCTTCCTCCCCGACGGAGGAGTTCGCACCTGGGGGTGCGAACTCCTCCACCAGGGGGCGGCGTGCCGCACGTGGGCGTGCGGCACGCCGCGCTGCCGAGTTTCGTGTAGAAAACATGAGGCCACCGGCCTCACGCGCAGCTTCGTGAAAAATCATCGCTTCCACTTCGGGTTGTCGACGAACGCCGGCTGGCCATCGCGCGCCACGACCAGTTTGCGGAAACCCTGGCTCTCGATGGTGCCGTAGTCGTGGCCGGCATGGCCGGGGAAGGCAAAGAACGTCACCAACGGCTCCGACGACGACACGTTGACGCTGCGGTGCGCATACCGTCCTGGCACGTAGACCGCCTTGCCCGGCGTCAGCTCCTGCGCTTCCCAATCGCCTTCGGGGTTCTCCATCAGCATGTAGCCGTGCCCGCTCAGGCAGTAGTACACTTCTGCCGTGTCGAGCACGGTGTGGAAGTGGCCCTTGGTCATGAAGTACTCGTCGCCCACTTTGCCCGGATAGGTGATGCTCGTCCCGTAGGCGACCTCTTTTTCGCTGTCGGGCACGCCCATGTCGAAGAACTCATACACCAACACGTTCTCCTGCTGCATCTGCGCCTCGAAAGCGGCCTGGTCGGCGAACATGCCTTTCATGTTGCTCAGGTAACGCTGCAGCGGCTTACGTGTGTTGGACAGGCCATTCTTCAGGTCGAAATCGACCAGGGTCGAAACTTTGTTTTCCATACTCATGATTGTCCTCCTGTGCCCCGTACGGGCAGAAATGAGATTGTTACGGTTACCGTGCCACGCGCCCGGCGATGTCACTCAACCGGTCGAAGCCAGGCCCGCTGGTTGGAATGTCGATGTGAAAGACCTCGGCCACGACCCGTGTCCAGCCGTGGATGAAGTAGACCCAGCCATCTTCGACGGTCAGGTTACGCTGGGCCTTCTGGGCGTTGGCCTGGTCGAGGAAGATGAGCTCGCCGCGGTAGTTGAAGTCCCAGGCGATACCGTTTTCGGGATAGACGACGCCGTCGGTCAGCGGTGAGCCGGGCGCGTCCTTACCCAAACCGGTGGCGTTGACCACCATCGACGCCGGCGGCAGCGCCTGTACGATCGCATCGTTGCCCTCGGCGGTTGGCGAGAGGTGATATGCCACCGGGATGTTGAAGCCGATCTTTTCGTGCACTTCCTTCATCTCGTCGAGGCGCCGTGCGCTGCGGTTGGTCACGACGATCTTGTCGGGCACGTCGCCGCCCTCGCGGCGTTTGTTGTGCAGGTAGAGGGTCAGCGCCAACGAAGAACCGCCCGCACCGAGCAGCAGCATGTGACCGCCGGTGCGTCGCCAGTAGCCGTCGTCGACGATCGCTTCCAGCGAAAAGCCAGCGGTGAGCGGGTCCTTGGCGTGCCCCCAGAGCTCAGCGCTGCGTTTGGAGATGCTGCTGACCTCGTCGAGTATCTCGGTATACGGATCGATGCCATCGAAGAGATCGCGGCTCGCCTTGAACAGATTGATCTTGTGCGTCGTCACCAATGCGCCCAGCGACAGCGGATCGTTTTTGATGAAGCTTACCACCTCGCGGTAGTGTTCGGGCTGGTCGTTGGGTGGAAAATCGAACCCCTTGATGACCGCATCCAGCTCGAGCGCCTCCGCCCAGGCCGGAAAGACCTTCATAATGGATGATTTGCCGGTCGTTACGCCGATGAAATACATCGTACGCTGTTCGGCCGGGATGTACTGGTTTGCCATAATCTTCCCCTTCAACAGCCCGCTTGAGCGGGCTTCAGCTATCAGCCTGGTGCTTGAGCACCAGGCATGGCACCAGGCGCCGCACCAGGCGTGCACCAGGCGCGACTCAAACCGACTGCACCGCCACCCACGCCGAAGCCACATGCTGCCGCAGAAACATCAGCGCCAGCTGCGCCGCCTTGCTTCCGTCGTGCCACGGCTCGCGCCACAGTGCCAGCAGTCCGGTGGTTCCGCTGTCGACCACGGCGGGCGAGAACGATTCCCAGGTGAAGCCGCCCGTGTACCCGGCGCGCGCCAGGGCCTTGAAGTAGGTCTCGAAGTCGAACGTGCCACTGCCCAGGCAGCCGCGGTTGCTCTCGCCGATGTGTGCATAGCCCAGCACGTCCTTGTTCGCCTCGATGGCGCCGGCAACGTCGGCCTCTTCGATGTTCATGTGGTAGGTGTCCATCTGCACGAACATCGTCTGCGGATCGACGTGGCGCACGATGGCGGCAGCCTGGCCCAGGGTGTTGATGACGTTCGATTCGTAGCGGTTGACCGGTTCGATGCCCAGGCGAATGCCGGCCGCTTTGGCCATTTCGGCCAGGCGGAAGTAGGCTTCGACCACCCGCGCCTGGGCGCCGGCGGCGGGCGGTTCCCAGTAACGCGTCAGTGCCGAATAACTCACCCCACCCAACGCCGGCGCACCCAGGTCGCGCGCGACCCGCAGGCAGTCGGCCACCAGTTTTTCGCCTTTGGCCGCGATTTCGGGGTCAGGACTCGAGATGTCGGCCGCCGGGTTGAGCGCCATGCCCGCCGCCACGTCGATGCCAGCCTCCTGCGCCAGCCGCGTCGTCAGAGCGGTCGCTGTCGTCAGTGGGTCGAAGATGACGACCTCGATGTGATCGAAGCCAATCTCGGCGGCGGTGGTGATGGCCTTGCGTGCGCTGGCTTCGCTCCAATCGGTCACAAACACCAGGTTGTGCACCCCAATGCTGTTTGGTTTCATAGTTGCACCTCGTTGTCACGCATAGCGATAACCAATCGGCGTGCGCCCGTGCAGGGAAGACTGGGCCGCCGCATACTGGGTACGCATGAACTGCAGGCTGTGCTGCGCCAGGTCGTCGGAGTTGTGCCAGTGGTGGCGCCAGGCGGCGAGGGCATTGGCCACGCTGTGGTTGAGCACCGCCGGTGAAAAGGCCTCGAAGACGATCGGCCCATCGTACTCGGCCTCCACCAGCGCCCGGAAGAAGGTCGGGAAGTCGACCGAGCCGGAGCCCAGGTAGCCGCGATGGCTCTCGCCGATGTGCACGTGACCGATGACGTCTTTGTTGCGCAGAATCGCGTCGGCGCAGTCGTGCTCCTCGATGTTCATGTGGAACGTGTCCATGTGCACGAACAGGGCGGGGCTGCCCACCTGCTCGACGATCCAACGCGCATCGTCGAGCGTATTCACGACGTTGCTCTCGTAACGGTTCACCGCTTCGATGCCCAGGCGTACACCGGCGGCCTCGGCGCGACCGGCCAGCCGGCCGTAGATCTCGACCAGCTGCGGGCGGACGCCCGGATGGGCGGGTCCCAGGTAGCGCTGCATGGCCGAGTGGGTCACGCCGCCCAACAGTTTGGAGCCCATGTCGCGCGTGGCGGCGATGGCGTCGGCGATGAACTGCTCGCCGCGGCGGGCGACGTCCGCGTCGGGGCTGGAGATGTCGGCGTTGGCGTTGAGCGCCATACCGGTGACGCAGTCCATACCGGCGCGGGCCAGGGCGCGCGCCGTCTGTTCCGGCCGCGCTTCCTGCGGGTCGAGAATCACTGCTTCGATGAGGCCGTAGCCGGCGGCGGCCGATTTGTCGACGGCGATTTGAATGCACTCGTCGGTCCATTCCGTGACCCAGACGAGGGCGTGAATGCCGAATTGGATCATGTGGTTTCCTCGATCTTCTCCAAAATCAATACGACGAGCGTACGATGCCACCCTCACAGCGCAGAACGGCGCCGTTGATGGCGGGGTTGGTCATCACGGCAACCGCCGCACGCCCGTGCGAGGCGGGATCGATCAGGGTCTGGATCAACGAGCTCGGCTCTTCTGCCTTGAAGTAGTTCGTCACCACCTCGTCCAGCGTGACCCCTTTTTGTTCGGCAATCTGGCCGAAGTAGGTGCGTACCGACTCGGTGGCGGTGGGGCCGGGCATCAGGGTGTTGACCGTGACGCGCGTGCCTTTGGTGATTTCGGCCAGGGCGCGCGACAGGCCGAGCTGTGCCGCCTTCGTCATCGAGTAGGGGACCATCCAGGGAATCGCCTTGACGGCGGCATCGCTGGAGATGAACAGAATCGAGCCGGCGTTGCGGTCCAGCATCTGGCGCAGGGCCAGCCGGCTCATGCGCACACCGGTCATGATATTGGCGTCGAAGTATTCGAACCAGCGCGCATCGTCGAACTCGAAGAAGCTCTTGCTCTCGAAGATACCGATGTTGTTGACCAGGTAGTCGACCGGACCGAAGCCCAGGGCGAAATCGAACAGCGCCTGGCAGTCCTCAGCCTTGGTCAGGTCGGCCTTGATGCCATGGGCGCGCGCGCCGATGTCGGTGAGGGCCTGTTTGAGTTTGGCTTCATCCCGCCCGTTGGTGACGACGATCGCACCTTCGGCGTGGAAGGCCTGGGCAATCGCTTTGCCGATGCCGGTGGCACCGCCGGTGACGATGACCACTTTGTTATCGAGACCGTAATTCATCGTAGTTGTCCTTTCACGTGGCTGACTTCGCCGGCGAGCGGCGGAAGGCCTGGCTGACCCGGCCGCGGATCGTGCGACCCCAGATGTCGAGCCCCACGGCGATGACGATGATCGCCCCAATCGTCAGGGTTTGCATCGAGGTCGAGATTGCATTCAGATTGAGGCCGTTCTGCACGACGATGATGATCAACGCGCCGATCAGGGTGTTGACGATGCGTCCCCGCCCGCCGGCCAGGCTGGCGCCGCCAACCACGGTGGCCGCAATGGCTTGCAGCTCGACGCCGTCGCCGTAGTTGGGGGACCCCGAATTGAGGCGGGCGGCAAGCAGGACGGCGCCGATGGCAGTGACGACACCGGCGATCACGAACGTCAGAAAACGGACGCGGGAGACGGCGATTCCCGACAGTTTGGCCGCCGATTCGTTGCCGCCCATGGCGTAGATCTCGCGCCCCAGTTTGGAATGTTCCAGCAGCACGTAGAAGAACGCGTAGAGCAGCACCACGTAAATGAACGGCAGGGGCAACCCCAGGAACGTGCCGTAGAACAGGTTGCGCAGTTCGGGTGACAGCTGGAAAATGGGCGAGCCACCGGCGATCGTCAATGAAAGGCCCTTGAAGCCGCTCAAGGTCGCCAGCGTGGCAATGAATGCCGGGATGCGCAGGTAGGCCACCAGGCCACCATTGATCGAGCCGAGTCCTGCCCCGAGCAGGAGCGTCACCGGAATGGCAATCCACAGGCTGAGGCCGAGTTGTTTGACCAACACCGCCAGCACCATGGTGAGCACGGCAATCATCGAGCCGGGGCTGAGGTCGATGCCACCGCCGATGATGACGATCGTCGAGCCGATCGCCACGATCGACAGCACAGCGACCTGCAGGGAAATGTTACGGAAGTTTTGCAGGTCGAGAAAGCTGGGCGTCGTGACGGCGATGAACGCACTGATGGCCAGCAGGGCGGCCAACGGTCCCATGAAATCGGCCTGCGTGAGGCGTGAGATCCAGGAACGTCCAGTCATAGTCGGTCTCCTTATGCCTGTGGTTGAACGCGCTCGGTCGCCGACGCCTGCACCAGGTGGGTCTGGTCGACGTCTTTGGCATCGCGGATTTCCACGATCGAGCCCTCGCGGACGATGCCAATGCGGTCGCTCATGGCGATCAGCTCGTTGTGATCGGAGCTGATGAGGATGACAGCGCGACCTTCGGCGGTGAGTTTGTTGATCAGTTTGTAGACGGCGACTTTGGCCGCAATGTCGATGCCCTGCGTCGGTTCGTCGAGCAGCAGGACGCCGGAGTTGGCAAAGAGCCAGCGGGCGATGACGACCTTTTGCTGGTTACCGCCCGACAGGAAGGTGACCAGGTGGTGCGCCGCGCTGCCCGAGATCTGCAGGTCTTCGATGAAGTGCCGGCACACCTTCTCCTCGCGTCCCATCTGCAGCAGACCCAGGGTGGTGATCTGTTTGAGCGAGGCCGACGAGATGTTGGGACCGCCGGTGAAGTTGAAGAAGAGCCCGTCGAATTTACGGTTTTCGGGCACCAGCGCCAGCCCGGCATCGATGGCCTGCCTGGGCGAGCGCACGTCGAGGCGCTTCTGATTGACGAGAATCTCACCCGCCAGCACGCGGTCGATTCCGAACAACGCGCGCGCGATCTCCGTGCGTCCGGCGCCGAT
>CAZXQZ010000105.1:0-16137 GCA_964642445.1 uncultured Anaerolineae bacterium | reverse complement strand
GGCGATGACAGTTCCAGGATAGTCCTGCAGGTGGCGCTCCAGCCAGGCCACCGACTCGGCGTCCAGGTGGTTGGTTGGCTCATCCAGCAGCAGAATATCGGGCTGCAGCAGCAGGAGCCGGCACAGGGCCACGCGGCGGCGTTCACCGCCCGAAAGAACCGCCACGGGCGTGTCCCCGGGCGGGCAGCGCAGGGCGTCCATTGCCAGCTCGAGGCGGCTGTCCAGATCCCAGGCATTGAGCGCGTCGATGCGGTCCTGTGCGGCGGCTTGCTGTGCGAGCAGAGCTTCCATGTCGTCGTCGGAGAGCACTTCGGCAAAACGCTGGTTGATCGCTTCGAACTCAGCCAGGGCGGCGATGGCGGACTGCACGCCCTCTTCACAGATCGCACGCACGGTCTGGCGGTCATCCAGCTGCGGTTCCTGTTCCAGGTAGCCGATGGTATAGCCAGGGGCGAGCACGGTCTCGCCGCGGAACTCCTTTTCGACACCGGCCATGATCCGCAGCAGCGTGCTTTTGCCGGAGCCGTTGAGGCCGATGACGCCGATTTTAGCGCCGTAGAAGTAGGACAGGCTGATATCACGCAGCACTTCTTTGTTGGGCGGGTACAGTTTACCCACCCCAATCATGGAATAGATGATTTTGTCGGTCATACATGCCCCATTTTTTGCGCTAGTGTAGCACAGGCTGTACGATCCGGAAAACGCACAGCGCGCCGCGGTTGTGCGACGCTGGGTTGAGAGGATAACAGGCATGCAGGAGAATGGTCACAGGTTGGCCGTAGTGCTCAGTGGGGGCGGCGCGCGAGGTGCGCTGCAGGTCGGGGCGCTGCGTGCCCTGGTGGAAACGGGCTTCCAGCCACAGCTCCTGGTTGGCACGTCCGTAGGTGCCATCAACGCCGTTTACCTCGGCCTGCATGGCTGGAACCTGCCCGCGGTCGCGAACCTGCAGCAGGTGTGGCGGCGCGCCGCCACGGCCGAACTGCTGCCCGCCAACTACTTCTGGTTGACGATGCGTTCCTTGCTGCGGATCAACCGGACAGAGGGCGAAGCCCGCCTGCGCAGCTTCGCCGCATCCGCCGGTGTGACCGCCGAGACGCGCTTCGGTGACATGCAGGGCATCCGCGTCCTGGTCGTAGCAACCGATCTCAGCCGTGGTGGTCTCGCCGTCTACGGCGATGATCCGCAGACACGGGTCATGGATGCCGTGATTGGCTCGGCCGCAGTGCCGCCGTGGGTGGCGCCCGTGCAGCACGATGAGCGTATCCTCGTCGACGGTGGCTTGGTCAGCAACCTGCCCATCCAGGCTGCACTCCTGAACGGCGCCAGCGAGATCATTGCCCTGGACCTGCACGACGCACGCATCCTGAACCAGGCGTCCAACAGCATCGGCAGTTTCCTGATCCGCCTGCTGGCGATCAACCAGCGCCGGTTGACGGAGCTCGAACTGGAACTGGCGGCGGCCAGGGGAGTCCCGGTGCGCCACATCAGCCTGATGCCCACGCGCGCCGTCGCGTTCTGGGACTTCGCGCGCACACCCGCCCTGATCGAGACGGGGTACCAGGTTGCCCTGTCCGAGATGGCACGTTGGTCAGCGGCGACCACACAAATTTAGCATCTCACTCTTCCTCGCTGCCATCGGCGCCGACGATGCGAAAACGACGCGGCAGTGGCATCAGCGGTGTGGCATCGATCGGACTCTGCAGGCCGCTGCTGGACCACGCATGCTCGCCGGGGTACAGCGGGTGCGCCGGTGTGGAAGGGTTGACGATGATCATCGGCGGCTGTGAGTGCACAGGATAATTGTCCGACCGCGAAGGGGGGGGCGCAGCCGAAGTGGCACGGCGCATCAAGGATGCGATGAGCAGGCTGGTGGGAATGCTTGCCGCCACGCCAAAAACGACACCAATCACGACGGCCATCGCTTCGGTGCTCATCCGTTCACCGATGACAAAGGCCATCACACCGGCAAATACGAGCAGTATCAGCGCAATAAGTCGGCCCATCATAGTGCTATCCCCTCCGGTACGGCGATTTGTTTGACTTCGTGCGGGCTCCACCGCCGCGAGCGACGCCCACCTTCGCGCAGCATGTCGACGATGCGGCACAGCGTCGATTCGTTGACCCATGCGGCCTGGAAGTGCACCGTCAAACCCTTGCTGATCAACAGGAAGTCGCCCGCACCCCGCAGCTTCTCGGCACCCGAACCCGCCAGGCCGGTGGCGATCTTGGCTTCTTCAGGGCTGGTGACGCTGCCCACCAGGCGCACCGGGAAGTTAGCCTTGAGCATACCCCCGACCGCAGCGCTCGTTGGCTTTTGTGTGCAGCAAATGAGATGAATACCGGCCTCGCGGCCCCGCTGCGCCAGGCGGGTCAACGCCTGCTCGACCACTTTGCCCCCGGTTTGCACCAGGTCCGCCAGCTCGTCGACGGCCACCACGATGCGCGGGGTGTCGATCGGCCGGCGCAGCTGGCGCGCCAGCGCGTCACGGCGTTCCATTTCTGCTACGATGCTGGCCAGAACCCCTGGAATCTCATCGATCGTCGCAACCAGCGGTCGCAGCAGGTGCGGAAAACCCTCCAACGGCCCCAGCCCGCGCCCCTTGGGATCGATCAGCACCAGCTGTAGAGCACCCTGCCGGTTGTGCATGGCCAACGAGGCCAGGATCGCCCGCGCCAGGGCCGTCTTACCGCTGCCAGTGGTGCCGGCAATCAGCACGTGCGTCACATCGGGCGACGGCAGCCGCAGCAGGAGAGGCGTCTGCTCCTCATCCACACCCAACACCGCCGTCAAGGGTGGAATATTCGACAAGCGCGTGCACAGCGGCACCAGGTCGATCGGCGCCGCACGCGTGTCGCGTGCGACTTCGATCTGGATTTTGTCGCCTTCACGAAAGATGCGCGTCGAACGTGCACCCAACGCCAGAGCGATTTCTTCGGCCAATGCACTCACCCTGCCCACGCGAGTGCCAAGCGGGGTGACCAGCTCGAACCGGGTGTAACGGGTCGTCACCGTGCCACCCGCCACGCGCCCGGTCACCTTGTGACTGGCCAGAACGGCTTCGATCCGGTCGGCTTGCATGTCCAGTTGTCGGCGCATCGTTTGTGGTCCCCTGCTGGCGCCGGTGCAGGGCGGTGGTGTGACGTCATGCCCGCAGTAGACCGGGCACTTACACCAGGCACATTCCCCTTACCGGCACTTCGTGCGTTCAACGGTACCTGTTCGATCACACGCCAGGGCCGGCAATTTCGACGCACGCGCTGTGTCTGACACCAGTCATTGCCCGGGTTGTGGAAGTGTTCGTATTATAACAGAACGTTTGTTCTGTGTCAAGAATGAATCTGCCCGGTACTTGACACGCTGGCAGGGCGGCTGTATGATTCTCTCACGTTGACTTTCAAAGGTGATGGTGATTGCAGGCGATAGTCATGCGACCTGAACTGATCGATGAGGTACTGCAGGCTCGTGAGCGCACGCTGCGTACGGTACCCTATTTGGCGGTGCTCGATCGACAGACGCTGCATGCGGTTGCCCAGCGCGCGCGGCGTGAAGTCTACCTGCCCGGCGAGATCATCTTCATGGAAGGCGATCCGTGTGCCGGCCTGTTTGTGATCGAATCTGGGCAAGTCAAGGCTTTCAAAACCTCCACCGAGGGGCGCGAACAGACCTTGCACGCCCTGGGGCCCGGGCAGTCATTCAACGATGTCGCTGCCCTGGACGGTGGGCCGAACCCGGTGAATGCGATGGCCGTCGACGAGGCGGTTCTCTGGCGCCTGACGCGCGAGGACGTTCATCAGTTGACGCTGAGTCACCCCGAGCTGGCCTGGGCGCTCCTCGAGCACATCGCCCGCCGTGCTCGTTTCCTCGTTAGTGTGGTTGAGGACCTGGGACTGCGCTCCGTCAAGGCCCGGCTGGCCAAATTGCTGCTCGAAGAAGCACAACGCAGCGCCGACGCCGGGTCGGTGGAACGCCGGCAGATGCTCACACAGCAGGAGATGGCCTCACGCCTGGGTACTGTGCGCGAAATGGTGGGACGTGCTCTGCGCAGCCTCGCCCAAGAGGGTGCTATCCGCATCGACCGTCACCGGATCGAGGTGATCGACCGGGCCGAGCTGGAAGCACAGGCGCAGCTTTAGAAACGGACGGGCATGGAACGAATCTTACTGCTGGTTGGGGTCATTCTGCCACCGCGCGCCCTGGACGTGTTGGGTCCGGTGGCGGACGAGTTTGTGGTGGATACGCCCTACGGACCGGCCGGCCCCTTTGCGCGCCGGGAGACAACGCTGCTGCTGCCCTATTCCGGCCTGCCCGACCGTACCGACCCACGGGCAACGCTGTGGGCTGCCAGGGACCAGGGGGTGACGCGGGTGATCGGCTGGGATACGGCGATCGCCATCAACCCGCTCCTCCCACGCGGCAGCCTGCTCATCCCCGACGATTTCATCGACTGGACCCGTCACCAACCAACGACCTACTTCGAACGGCGTGGCTTGGGTTACCTGCCGCAGATGCCCGCCTTTTGCCCACAGTGCCGGACCGCACTCGGCCTCGCCCTGCCGCACGCCAGCCCACCGGGCACCTACCTGGGGTTCGATGGCCCGCGGCGCGAGACACCCGCCGAAGCGCGCATGTTTCGCGCCTGGGGCGCCGATGTGTTGGGCCTGAACCTGGTGCCCGAAGTGATTCTGGCGAAAGAACTGGAGCTCTGCTTCGCCGGCCTGACCACCGTGATCGAACCCGCCAGTGATCGCCCGGCCGCCGCGCACGGCGAACACAGCGGCGAGTTCCGAGCCGCGCTGCGCCAGGTGCTGGATGCGCTGCCCGCCGCCCTGGCCGCATTGACTGCCACGCGCACGTGTACCTGCGACCAAAGTCAGGCCAACGCGCGCACGCGGGGAGCCCTGGGCACCGACTGGAAGACCTGGTTCTGACCGGTATGCGGATGCCCACTCGCGCCGCGGTCGAACGCATCTTCCCTGGAAAATGCAGCGTCGAGAGGAACCTGTGGATTCGAACACCATAATCGCCGAGCTGATCGACTGCGGCCGCAGCCTGGTATCCCAGGGTTGGGTCCTGGGACGCGGCGGTAACCTCAGCGCGCGTATCGCTGAGATGGTCTACGTCACGGCACGCGGGGCTGTTTTGGACCGGCTGACAGCGGATGACTTCGTAGCGGTCGCTCTATCGACGGCGCGCGTGGTGGGCAGTGGCCGACCGTCCTCCGAGCTGCCCATGCACCTGGCTGCTTACCAGGCGAACGCCGCGACACGGGTCGTCATCCACGCCCATCCACCCTCGGCGATTGCGTGTGGTGTCGTGGGCCTGGCACTGCCGGCCCTGACGCCCGACTTTTTCATCTACCTGGGCGATCAGGTGCCGCTGCTGCCCTATCTCCAGCCGGGCAGCCCGGCGCTGCGTGCGGCAGTGACCCACGGGCTCACCGCCGCCAGTGCCCTCCTCCTGCAGAACCACGGCATGCTGGCCGTCGGACGCCACGTCGACGAAGCCCTGCTGCGGTCGGGTCTTGTCGAGGAGACGGCACGTATCCTGCTGGCCGCTCATGCCACCGGCCGGCCAATCCGGATCCTCAGCGATGCCGACCGCGCAGCACTGCTGGCGATTCGTTACGCCGTGCAGAATCCATCATCATGACGAGGCCGACTCAATGAATACACTCACCTCTCTGCAGTGTGTTGCCTGCCGGCGAGATGCCCCGCACGCCACAGCGGCCGAGATTGCTGAATTCCTCCCGCAGATCCCTGCCTGGCAGATCGTCGAAGTCGATGCCATCCCGCGCCTGACCCGCGTTTTTTCATTCCCCGACTTTGCCGCGGCCCTCGCGTTTACGAACCGGGTGGGTGCCCTGGCCGAGGAGGAGGGCCACCACCCGGCGCTGCTCACCGAATGGGGACGCGTGACCGTCACCTGGTGGACGCACAAGATCCGCGGGCTGCACCGCAACGACTTCATCGCCGCCGCCAAGACCGACCTGTTAGCCTGAAGTCGTCACCGCAAGAAGAAAAAGGCCAGTGCCACAATCGCATACAGTGCCAGCAGCTGCGCGCCCTCCAGCCAGTTCGATTCGCCGTCGACCGATACGAGTGCGGCGATGACACTCGTGGTGAACAGGGCAATCACCTCGAAGGGATTGAAGACCAGCGTGAGCTCCGGGCCAAACAGCAAGCTGATGAATACCAGGGCCGGTGCTACGAACAGGGCAATTTGCAGGCTCGACCCCACCGACACACCCAGGCTCAGGTCCATCTGGTTTTTGGCCGCCACCTGTACGGCCACCAGGTGTTCGGCAATGTTGCCCACGAGTGGGATAATGATGATACCGAGGAAGAACTCGGAGATGCCCAGGGCCTTGACGGTGGGTTCGACGGCCCCCACCAGGATTTCGCTGAGCCAGGCGATACCCACCGTGGCCACCAGCAGTACAACGACAGCCTTTCGCACCGTCCAGGGTGCGTGACCGGTCTCAGCCGTGTGCGCATGTTCCAGCGCACCCCCATCGTGTTTGAAGGCAAAGAGAATACCCAGCACGTAAATGACCATCATCACGATGGCCACCCCCATGCTCAGGGCATCGACCGAGAGGGGATGGCTGGAATCGGCGCCAATCGCAAAGAGTGAGGGAATGATCAGGGCGCTGGTGGCCAGCATCAGCTGGGTGGAGTTGACCCCCGCCAGGCGACGGTCGAAGCGTTGGCGTCCATGGCGGATACCGCCCACCAGCAGACTCAACCCCAAGATCAGGAGCAGGTTGCCGATGATCGAGCCCGTAATCGACGCTTTGACCAGGTCGAACAGGCCAGCGCGGATGGCAAAAATGGCAATGATCAGTTCCGCCGCATTACCCAGGGTGGCATTGAGCAGACCGCCCACCCGGGGACCGGTGTGCACAACCAGCTGCTCGGTACCTTCTCCCAGCAACCCGGCCAGCGGGATCACCGCCAGGGCTGAGGTGGCAAAAACAACGAGCGGGTTCCAATGCAACAGCTCACCCAGAATGGCGACCGGCACAAACACGAGCAGATAATAGAGAAATCTCATGCTGGCTTACCTCCTCTGCGCACAATATTCGAGGCCCTGACGGGCTTGCGGGTTATCGGGGTTGATCTCGAGCGCTTTGCGCAGCCACGGCACCGCCATGGCACAGTCTTCCGGTTCTTTGTAGATGTAAGAAAGTCCGAGCTCATAATAGTACTCCGGCGTGGCCTGGTTCATGGCAATCGCTTTTTCGAACAGTTCGACGGCCTTCTCGTAATTGCGGCGGGCATAATAGGCCACGGCCAGATGACCGTAGACCGGCTTGTACTCGGGATCGATCTCGATCGCTTTCTCCAGCGTGAGCACTGCCCGGTCGGACGCCCCCGACAGCATGTGCCCCCAGCCGAGCGCGTCGTAACCATCGGCGCTGCGCGGATTCACATTGACGGCCCGTTGAAATTCGGCCAGGGCTTTTTCGTAATCACTATCTGCCAGGTAGACATAACCTTTCCCTACGTACAGATAACCCAGCTTGGGATGCAGGGCGATGGCCCTGTCATAGGCCTGCAGGGCTTCATCGCGCCGTCCCTGTTGGTCCAGGACGTAACCCAGGCTGCGCCACGCTTCGACGCTGTTTTCATCCAGTTTGACTGCCGCCTCTGCCTCTTCCAGGGCCAGGGCCCAAATACCCTTGTCCATGTAGATTTCCGCCAGGTAGGCGTGGGCTTCGGGCAGGGTGGCATCGATATCGAGCGCATCGAGCGCGGCCTTCAACGCATCATCGTACTGCTTGTTCCAGTCCAATGCCATGGCCAGGACAGCCATGTTGTGCGCCGAGGTGGGGTCGATGTCGACCGCTTTTTGTGCCAGGGTAACCGCCACCGCGGTGTGACCCAGCAGGGCATGCAGGCGCGCCTGCCAGCGCAGGGCTTCGTCGTTATCCGGCTCCAGGGCGGTGACACCTGCGTAGGCGTCGATGGCCTCTGGAATCTGGCCGTTGGCAAAAAACACCTCGGCTTCGGCCAGGTAGGACAGGGCGCTGCGCGTGGGGGTGGGCGTAGGCTCGGGCGGCACCAACGGATTACGCAGCTCGATCAGGTTGGCGCTCTGGTTGATAACGAAGGCGGCGCCGATGACCAGCAGAACGACGACGATAATGGGCAGAAACGATCGTCGCTTGCGCCGTTTCCGGCTAATGTACATGAATGAACCTCTTGCAGCGGCTTTTCAGACCACGTCCCGCACCGCCAGCACACCCGCGGCCGTCCGGCGAGCCTGGGCCAGCCCTTCGATGAGGGCGGTGTGCAGGGCCGGCTGACCGTTGCTGGCAACCAGGCGCTGACCCTCCAGGGGCCAGGGGCCGTCTGTGAAATCGCTCACGCGACCACCGGCCTCGGTGACCAACAGCACGCCGGCCCCCCAATCCCACGGGTTCAGGTTGGATTCCCAGTAACCATCCAGGATGCCTTCGGCCACCCAGGCCAGGTCCATGGCGGCGGAGCCGGCGCGGCGTACCCCCCGGCAGCGGGGCATAAAGTAGTTGAATTCGGCCAGGTTGTTGTCGGGGTTGCTAGCACGGCTGTAGGGGAACCCGGTGGCCAGCAGGGTTTGCTGCAGTGCGCTGCGTGTCGACACACGCAGCCGCTGTCCATCACACCAGGCACCGCCGTCGCGTTCGGCCCAGTAACAACGCCCGCGCACTACGTCGTACGTGACCCCCAGTTGCACCGCGTCCTGGCCGACCAGGGCCAGCGACACCGCAAAGACCGGGTACCCATGCGTGAAGTTGGTCGTTCCGTCCAAGGGGTCGAGCAGCCAGAATGACTCGCTCGCCGGGCGTGCCTGGGGCCCTTCTTCGGCCCAAATCCCGTATTCCGGGAAATGGCGGCGCAGCGCCTCTATCACGAGGGCCTGCGATGCCAGATCGGCTTCGGTCACCAAATCGACGGCACTGCTCTTGGCGTGGATCGACGCCACGCCCTGCTCGTAGAAGCGCGCAACCAGCGCGCCGGCGGCACGGACCGTCTCGATGGCCAGTTGTAGGGTTGACACCGTACATGACTCCTGCTCACAGTTGGCCCTATTATACCATACGGCAGCCGTATGTCGCACCACGCTTCGGCAGCCGCCGTAGCTGTCAATTGCGGACGGCCTGGCCGCTGCCGGGTGACCCGGGTCTGACGCGCCAGGCGCCTTATGTTGCTGGTGATTGCCACCGTATCATGGTATAATCAAGCCGTTCGTGGTTCTTATCTTGATTGTACAAGGGGGCAGATCATGCCGGCTTCTCAGGCAGCGTCTGATCGATTCGACAGTCACGATGGTGGGACAGGTGTTGCCGCCGCTGGCGATGCGCCGGGCAACGGCCAGGCCGCACCTGCGCAGGTCGCCAAGGACATCCTGGCCAAGTGCAAAGGCGCCTTCATGGAAGCGCGTATTGCGATGAAACAGGGGTATTACCCCTACTTTTTGCCACTGGCAGAAAATGAAGGGACCGAAGTCGAGTTCCATGGTCGCCGCTTGATTATGGCTGGCTCCAACAACTACCTCGGCCTTACCACCGATGAGCGGGTCAAGCAGGCCGCGGTGGAGGCCATCAACCGCTATGGCACCAGCTGCACCGGCTCGCGCTTCTTGAACGGCACACTGGAGATGCACGAACGGCTGGAGCAGGAGCTGGCTGCGTACGTGGGCAAGGAGGCTGCACTCGTCTTCAGTACCGGCTTCCAGGTCAACCTGGGCACGATCTCCGCCCTGGTTGGCCGCGACGATTATGTGCTGATCGATCGTGATGACCATGCCAGCATCGTGGACGGCTGCCGGCTGGCGTTGGGTGAGATGAAACGTTTTCAGCACAACAATGCGCATGACCTGGAACGTGTGCTGTCACGCCTGCCGGCCGACAAGGGCAAGCTGGTGGTGGTCGACGGTGTCTTCAGCATGGGGGGTGACATTGCACCGTTGCCTGACTACATCCCCGTGTGTAAGGCCCACGGGGCTCGCCTGATGGTCGACGATGCCCATTCCATTGGCGTGCTGGCCGGCGGACGCGGCACCGCGGCCCACTTCGGCGTGACCGATGACGTCGACCTGATCATGTGCACCTTCAGCAAAGCCTTTGCCTCCCTCGGCGGCTTCATCGCCGGCGCCGAAGAGGTGATGCATTACATCAAACACAGTGCACGTTCCCTGATCTTCAGCGCATCGATGCCGCCCTCGAATACGGCCGCGGCGTTGGCCGCCCTGCAGATCATGCGCGAAGAACCAGAGCGGGCCGACCGGGTCATGGCCAATGCCAACAAAGTACGCACCGCCCTGAAGGCCCTCGGCTTCAACACGGGTCACAGCGAGACCGCCGTCGTGCCGGTCATCATCGGCGACGACATGAAGACGGTCTTCGTATGGAACGCCCTGTTCAAGGCGGGTGTCTTCGTCAATCCGGTGCTGCCACCAGGCGTGCCGCCCAACCAGGCCCTGCTGCGTACCAGCTACATGGCCACCCACACCGACGAGCAGCTCGACCAGGTCATCGATATCTTTGCCCGTGTCGGCAAACAGTTCGGGTTGATTTAGGCGGTGATGCGCGCGCTGGTAACCGGTGCCACCGGTTTTGTGGGCGCCAACATCGTCGCCGCGCTCAACCAGGCCGGCTGGTCGGTGCGTGCGCTGCACCGGCCGCAGTCCCGCCTGACCGCCCTGGCCGGCCTGGACTTCGAATCGGTCCTGGGTGATGTGCTGGACGAAGCCTCGGTTCAGGCGGCTATGGCCGGCTGCCAGGTGGTGTATCATGCCGCTGGCGTGGCCGACTACTGGCGCGCCGACCCGCACCACATGTACCGCGTCAACGTCGACGGTACGCGCCACGTGATGCGCGCCGCACGCCGCGCCCGTGTCGAGCGTGTCGTGCACACGTCGTCGGCGGCCGCGTTGGGTATTCCTGCGTACGGCCAGGCCATCGACGAAACACACACCTGGAACGTGCCCGCGGACCGTTTTCCCTATGGTCACAGCAAACACCTGGCCGAACAGGTCGTCCAGGCGGCCGTGGCCGAGGGACTGCCCGCCGTCATCGTCAATCCCACCGCAGTCCTGGGCCCGCGCGATGTGAACCTGGGTTCCGTGACGCTGATTCTGGCTGTACACCGGCGGCAGGTACCGGTGCTTCTGCCCGGTGGGCTGAACGCGATTGGCGCGGCCGACGTGGCAGCCGGGCACCTGCTGGCCGCTGCACGCGGGCGCATTGGCGAGCGTTACCTGCTCGGGGTCGAAAACCTGACGACCGCCGATTTTGCCCGCCTGGTGGGCGAAACGATCGACGCCCCGGTGCCGCGGATCATGCTGCCGCGGCGGGTCATCGGTGCCGCGGCGGTGCTGGTCAATGCCGCCGGCCGCGTCTCACCCTGGCAGCTGCCGGTCACCGGCGCACTCATCCGGATGAGTGCCGAAACCTTTTATTATGACGCCCGCAAGGCGCGCGACGAGCTCGGTTTGCCGCAGACACCCCTGCGCCAGGTGGTGCGCGAAGCATTCGACTGGCTGCGCAGTGAGGGCTACCTCGATTGACCGTCGGTGCGAGACGTTCGCGCAAAACCGCGCAGATCGCGAAAACGCATGGGATGGTTGCCCGGAAGCGCTTCTTTGGCGTCTTTGTGGCTTCGAACGAAACGCAGAGAACATGAGATATGAGCGAACTAACCGAAGTCGCTGAACGCATTCTTACCTGCACCCTGTGCAATCTCTGTCAGGGCCGTACGCGCGCCGTGCCGGGTGAAGGCCCGGAGAACGCCCAGATCATGCTGATCGGCGAAGGCCCTGGCGCTCAGGAGGACATCCAGGGGCGGCCGTTCGTGGGGGCTTCGGGCCGCTTCATGGCCGAAACCCTGGCCGCGGTCGGCATTCACCGCGCCGACGTCTTCATCACCAACGTCGTCAAGTGCCGCCCGCCGGACAACCGCGATCCGCTGCCCGAAGAGATGGAGACGTGTACCCAGGTCTACCTTGACCTGCAGATTGCCCTCATCCAGCCGAAGGTCATTGTCACCCTCGGACGCATTTCCATGGGCCATTTTCTGCCGCACACCTCGATCTCGCGCATCCACGGGCAGCCGCAGCGCGTCGGCGATACGATCATCTACCCGATGCTGCACCCGGCAGCCGCCCTGCGTCGCCCGGAGTGGAAAACGGCCTTCATTGCCGACGCACAGCGTATTCCCGGACTGCTGACCGCTGCTGCGCGTGACCCTGCTACGATGCCAGCATCCTCATCCCCTGCCGTAACACAACCGGCGCCGTCGCTGCCCCAGCCGCCTGCGGCCCCGGTCACCTTGCCGGCCCCACCGGCCGACGAGGAACCACAGCAGCTGTCGCTCTTTTGACCGTGCACACAAGCCGGCCCGCCCGACGATGGCGGGCCCGACGCCTGTAGGATGGAGGAATTGATTCCGTGTCAGATGTGATGCGCATTATCCCCTTGGGTGGCGTGGGGGAAATCGGCAAAAACATGCTTCTGCTCGAATTCGCCCAGAATATCATCGTGATCGATGCCGGCCTGATGTTTCCGGAAAGCGACATGCTGGGTATCGACGTCGTGATTCCCGACATCGAATACCTGGTCGACCACCGCGACTGGGTGCGCGGCATCGTATTGACCCACGGCCATGAAGACCATATTGGCGCCCTGCCCTACATTTTATCGGACCTGGCGGTGCCCGTGTATGCGACACCCCTCACGCGCGGCCTGGTCGAAGTCAAGCTCAAAGAACACCGTATTGCCAACGCCGACCTGCATACGGTCGATCCCGCTGACGTCTTGACCCTGGGACCGTTCACCGTCGAGTTTTTCCACGTCTGTCACAGCATTCCCGACTCGGTGGGCGTTGCTGTGACGACCTCGGTCGGCACAGTCGTTCTGACCAGTGACTACAAGTTCGACTCGCACCCCATCGACAACAAACTCACCGATTTTGCCAAGCTCACGGAGCTGGGTAATCGCGGTGTATTGCTGCTGATGGGTGATTCGACGAATGCCGAGTCCGAAGGTTTCACCCCTTCGGAACGCGAAATCGGGTTGGTGTTCGACCGCATCGTGGGCGAGGCACCGGGGCGGGTCATTGTGGCCACGTTTGCCTCGAACATCTCGCGCATCCAGCAGGTGATGGACACCGCTCGCCGCTTCAACCGGCGCGTGGGCTTCGTGGGGCGCAGCATGGTGAGCAACGCCAAGATGGCCGCCCAGCTGGGTTACATCGCCACGCCGCCCGACGAGTGGCTGACCGTCGATCAGATGAACTCGCTGTCCCCCAGCCAGGTCGTCGTGGTCTGCACCGGCAGTCAGGGTGAGCCGACCTCGGCCCTCGTACGCATGGCGATGCACGAACACCGCAGCCTGGAGATTCGTCGTGGCGACACGGTGATTATCTCGGCGACGCCCATTCCGGGCAATGAAGTGCTGGTGAGTCGTACCGTCGACAATCTGTTCCGCCTGGGAGCCAACGTCTTCTATTCCAGTCTGCGCGATGTGCACGTCTCCGGGCACGGCAGCCGCGAGGATTACCGCCTCATGCTGAGCCTGACGCGGCCCAAATTCTTCGTGCCGGTGCACGGCGAATACCGTCACCTGGTGCTGCACGCGCGTCTGGCGGCCGACATGGGTGTTCCAGAAGAGAACATCTGCATCATCGAAAGCGGCCAGGTCCTCGAGCTGACCGCCAGCAGCCTCAAAGTTGGCGAACGCGTCACCGAAGGGCACGTGCTGGTCGACGGCCTGCAGATCGGCGAAATCAGCGATGTGGTGATGCGTGATCGCCATCACCTGGCCACGGACGGGTTTGTGGTGGTGATCGTGGCATTGGATGCCCGGGGCCAGATTGTGGCCGAGCCCGAAATCCTGACGCGCGGCTTCGTGGCGGTCGATGAGAGCGAGGAGCTGCTGACCCTGGCGTGCAACCGGGTGCGCGAGGCAATTGCCAACACCGTGCCTCATGGTGTCGTGGCCTCGCGCATCAAAGAAGTACTGGCCGATTTTCTGTACCGCCAGACACGGCGCCGGCCCATGGTGCTGCCCTACGTGGTGGAGGTCTGAAAAGACCGTGATTTGCAGCGGATTCTGGCCATTTTGCACGAAATAATTCTCTCACAAGCACCAACCGGTTTTTCCTATTTGTGCAAAATGTGATACAATGGGTCACAGGCAGCGAACATTTGGTCTGTACCTGGTGCCGGTGTGGGGAAGCTGTTGGGTATTGTGCCCGCTGAAAACAAGAGATTCACCGGGTAGGTTCCCTGCACTGGGTTGGTGACGCGGGGTGCGTTTTGTGCGCATGCCAGCAGGTGGGCATGCACAGTCTGACGCACCGGGTACACCCAGCGGCTGCCCGGACTACCAGCATGGCCAAACAAACGAACAAAAAAACAACCAGCAGCAAAAAGGAACCCACCAGGCGCCGGCCGCCAGCTGCCAAAACCAGCAGCCGTGCGGGATCGAGCGCGCGCACGAAACGCTCGCCCGAGCCGGCGGGCACGGGCATCGATATCGGCGGATTCCTGGATCGTCTCTTGGAGTTCATCGTGCGCGATGATACGATCGGGGTGATCCTGCTGATCATGTCGGCGCTGACCTTCTTTAGCCTCATATCGCCGCGCGGCAGCCTGACCGAAGGTTGGATCCAGGGGCTCAGCCGCGGCGTGGGCGTGATGGTGTGGCTGCTGCCGGTGCTGTTTGGTATCGTCGGGCTGTGGCTCGTCCTGCGGCGGGTGGCCAGCCATCGCGCGCCAGCCTGGTACCGCGTCGTTGGCCTGCTCATTCTGTTTTTGGTGATGACGGTGCTGGCCCACCTGGCGAGCAACTCGGCCGATCCGGCGGCGTTAGCCAACCAGGGTGGGGGCGGTGGACGTCTGGGGTATGCCATCAGCCAATTCCTGGTAGGACAGCTGGGCGCACTGGGAACCGCCATCGTCCTTCTGCTGGTTACGCTGGTTGGCCTGGCGCTGATCGTGGGGCCGCAGACGCTGCGCAGCCTGTGGGGCCGCTTGCGTGGCGAGGAAGTGCCGGCCGAGATGCAGCCGCCCCTGCTGCTCGAACCGCTGCCGGCCGAACCAGAACCTCCCTCGCTCTTGCAGCGTTCCCGGCAGTGGCTGATTGCGGCATTCCCGCGCCTGGGCGGTGGCTCGGCCAGCGAGGCAGATGCAGAGGGAACGCTCGACCCGCGTGTGGTGGGCAGTGCACCGCTTGGGGGTACCACCTGGTACGAACAAGCCACCGGCCGCAGCACCGCCGGACCAGCCGCTGGTCCTGCGGCCGCATCCCAGGCCAGGCCGGGCTCACCCGCCACGGCGACCTTTCCCCGCATCGCCGGTGGGCCCTCGGTTTGGCGGCTGCCGCTGGTCGCTGACATCCTCGAAGAAGGTCCCGAACAGGAGCTGAGTGTCGAAGACCTGGCACGACGGGCACGGTTGATTGAGGACACCCTGCGTTCCTTCGGCGTGCCGGTGACGGTCGTCGAAGTCAACCGCGGACCGGCGGTGACGCAGTTTGGCCTGCGGCCCGATTTCATCAAAAAACGCTACCGCCGCAGCGACGTCGAGGTGCGCCAGGAGGCCAGCCAGCGCCTGCGCAGCCTGACACGCAGCGAGCGTGCCCAGCTCGAAACCGATGCCCGCACGCGCCTGTCACGCGCCGGCAACGACTATCCGACACCCGAACAGCTCGAAGCGCAGATGCTCGACATGCTGGCCGGCAGCATCGACCGCTATATGGAAAAGGACGTCAAGATCAAGGTCGCGCGCATCCAGGCGCTGGCCAACGATCTGGCGCTGGCCCTGGAAGCCGCCCCGATCCGCATCGAGGCGCCAGTGCCGGGACGCTCCATCGTCGGTCTGGAGGTACCCAACTCGCAGACGACACTCGTCTCGCTGCGCGGTGTCATGGAATCCGAGGCGTACCGGGTGCTCAAGTCCCCGCTCAAGCTGCCGCTCGGCCAGGACGTGTCGGGCCAGCCGGCGGTGGCCGACATGGTGCGCATGCCGCACCTGTTGATCGCCGGCGCAACCGGCTCGGGCAAATCGGTGTGCGTCAACTCGTTGATCGCCAGCCTGCTCTTCAGCCATACGCCGGATACCCTGCGCTTTCTGATGGTCGACCCCAAGAT
>CAZXQZ010000104.1:10034-16433 GCA_964642445.1 uncultured Anaerolineae bacterium | reverse complement strand
TGGCTGGAATTAGCGGTTGCACAGTTGCCATCTTTTTGGAAAGATGGCAACTGTGCAACCGCCCTTAGCGCCGATTCGCGCCATTCGCGCTAACCCAAAAATTCGTGGCAAAAAAGCCCAAATTGCCTATTGACAAATCACACACGTTATGATATATTAACCCTAGTTAAGCGGTTAACTATTGACCGCTTTTCAAAACACCTCACCGTAAACCGCTTAACTATCATGATGTGAACTGGGCTCCCCCCATGGTTTTGTTACCAGCTGCTGGTTTTGCCCGAAACGACCAGCTTTGTCGCGTGTGTCGATGCAGGTGCAAGATGCCCGTCACAATCTATGACGTCGCCAAAAAGGCGGGCGTCTCGACAGCGACCGTCTCCAAGGTCATCTCCAACACGCCTTACGTGAGTACCGATACGCGCGCACGCGTGGTGGCCGCGATCGATGAGCTCGATTTTGTGCCGAGCCTGGCGGCGCGCAGCCTGAGTAAGGCGCGTACGCACATCATCGGCCTGGCTTTTCCCTACGTCTCCGATGACCTGTTCGATGACCCGCACCTGATGACCTTCCTGCGTGGGGTCGACGAAATCGTCTCGGCACACGAATACAGTATTCTCCTGATGACCGCCCGCACTGGGGATGATGCCGCCAGCAGTCTGCGGCGCCTGCTCCACGTTCAGTACGTAGACGGCGCCATTATCGTGGGCATGCAGAGCACCATGCCAACGGCACGCGCCCTGCGCCACCAGCTCTACCCAACGGTTGCGCTGGGGTATGCCTCGCCGCTGGGCGTGCGCAACACCGTGCACGCCGCCGACCGCGCCGGCGCCGCCAGTGTGGCCGAACACCTGCTCGGCCTGGGCCATCGCCGCATTGGCATCATCACCGGTCCCTCCGACATCGCCGCCGTCGAAGAACGCTGCGAGGGTTTCTGCCAGCGGCTCGCCGCCGCGGGACTATCCCTGGAGCCAGCGCTGATCGTGGAAGGTGATTTTACCCAGGAAAGCGGCTACACCCTGGCGCCGCGTCTGCTGGACCAGCCCGACCCGCCCACGGCCGTGTTTGCGATCAACGACCGCATGGGCCTGGGTTTGATGGCCTATGCCCAGGCGCGTGGCCTGGACATTCCCAACGATCTCTCCATCGTCGGTTTCGACGATATTCCTGCGGCGACCTACGCCCACCCCCCGCTGACGACGGTCTGCCAGCCGTCACGTGTCATGGGTCACGTCGCCGCTGAACGTCTGCTCGATCTCATCGAAGAGGGGGGCGATGGCTTCGACCCGGTTGTGCTGCCGACGACGTTCGTGCCGCGCAGCTCTACTGGCCATCCGAGGAGGTGAAAGAACTACACGTAACGAATTGCCCAGGTCAATTCCGGCAGTCCCGCACCCGGGCTGCCTGTACGCTCGCAAACAATCTGAAGCCAGAGCGGGGCACCCATTCGGCAGTCGTGCCCGCTTCTCAGCGATGAGGGCACCGAACCAGCACCCTGCTCCGGCACGAACCGACCAAAGAGGAGATAGTACCTATGTTCCGCAAACTCATGCTGCTACTCGTCGTGCTGTCGCTGCTGCTGAGTGCCTGTGGCACCACCGCCCCAGCCACGACTGCACCCACCGAACCAACTCAGGCCGCCACCACCGGTGGCGAAGAAGTCACCATCCGCTGGCGCACCCGCCCCGACAACCAGGAAGAACAGAACGTCTACCAGGCCATCAGCGACGAAATCGACGCCAAGCTGCCCAACATCAAGCTGCAGTACGACCCGGCGCCGGTGCAGGGTTACATGGACAAACTCGTCACCGAGCTGTCAGCCGGCACCGCACCCGACATCACCTGGATTCCCGGCGCCAGCACCGCCGACCTGGCCAGCAAGGACGTCCTGCTGGACCTGATGCCCGAAGTCAACAAGGACAGCAGCTTCAAGCTGACCGACTACTACGAAGCACCGATGAAGGAACTGGAGCGCGATGGTAAGCTGTGGGGCCTGCCGCGCGACATTTCCACCATGGTGATCTACTACAACAAAGACCTGTTCGAAGCCAAGGGCCTCGAAGATCCGGCTGAACTGGCCGCCAAAGGTGAATGGAACTGGGACAACTTCCTGAAGGCCGCCCAGGCCCTGCGCGATGAGTCGGCCGGCACCTACGGCTTCAGCTTCAGCAACTGGTGGGGCCTGTGGGGTCACTTCGTCTATGCCGCCGGCGGCAGCCTCTTCAACGAGGACCGCACCGCCTGTGGCCTGGATACCCCAGAATCCATCGCTGGCCTGCAGTTCATGTCTGATCTCTTCAACAAGTACAACGTGGCGCCTTACCCCGGTGCCGAGGGTGGCGTCGGTGAGACCGAATTCCTGGCCGGCCAGGTTGGTATGTTCCCCAACGGCCGCTGGATGACCCCCGGCGTACGCCAGAACGCCAAGTTCGATTGGGGCGTCGTCGAGATGCCCGAAGGCCCGGGGGGCGATTCGACCTGGCTCTTCTGGGGCCCCTATGTGGTCAGTGCCAAGACGGCCAATCCCGATGCGGCCTGGCAGGTCCTCAAAGAACTGACCAGCGCCGAAGTGCAGGCCAAGGTCGCAGCCCTGGGCACCAATATCCCATCCAATACGGCCGAAGCTGCCAAGCAGGCCTTCCTGAACAGCAAACCACCGGAAGACAACAGCCCGTTCCTCGCCGGTGCCGACTATGCTGTTGCCGAAATCCCGCTGTGGACCGGCAACTGGGATGAAATCGTCAACGGGATCTACCAGCCCAAGATCGACGAGCTGCTCGCCGGTGGTGGTAAGGTCACGGCTGAGGAGATCGCCAAGGCGGCCTGCGAAGAGGCCAACTCGAAGTTCACACAGTAGCCAGTCGCCACACATCTCGCCCACAAGCCCGCCAGGGGACCCTGTTGACGCAGGGTTTGTGGGCGAGATGCGAAAACAGGCGGTCAGCGGTCTCGGCGTGAGACCGCTGACCGTACCACCGAGGGAGGAAGACGGCGATGACTGCAACTACCCAAACCCAGGCGCAACAGGCAACGGCTGCGGCCAGGTCGCGGCGGCGGCGTGAAGCCCTGGAAGGTTATCTGTTTCTGCTGCCCAATATCCTGGGCTTCCTGATCTTCATGGCAATCCCCCTGGTTTTGTCCCTGTACTACGCGTTCACCGATTGGGATTTGCTTACCCAACCGGAGTTCATCGGGCTGCAAAATTTCGTGGAAGCGCTTGGTTTCACGATGGGTCCGCGTGGCCTCCAGCCCAACGACCCCATCTTCTGGAAATCTCTCGGCAACACATTCATGTATGCGCTCGGCGTCATTGCGTTCGCTGTGCTGCCCGCCTTCGTACTCGCCTATCTGCTCAATTCGAAGCTGCGCGGCATGGCGTTCTTCCGCGGGTTGTACTACCTGCCGGTCGTTGCCTCCGTGGTCGCCATTGCCCTGGTGTACCTCTGGATCTTCGACGCCGAGAGCGGTGCCATCAACTTCATCCTGGGCCTGTTTACTTCGGCGATCAACGGCATCTTCGGCACCGAGATCCCCAAACCGACGATCGGCTGGCTGACCAGCCCGCAGTGGGCGCTGCTCTCGTTGGTGATCATGACCGCCTGGCGCCTCATCGGCTACGACATGGTCATCTTCCTGGCCGCGCTGCAAGGCGTGCCCAACAGCCTGAATGAGGCTGCGCTGGTCGACGGCGCCAGCCGCACGACGATCCTGCGCAAGATCATCGTGCCCCTGATTACGCCAACGATCTTCTTCATCCTGGTGACCAACCTGATCGAGGTGCTGCAGGTCTTTGCCGAACCGTACATCATGACCCGCGGTGGACCGGCAAATTCGACGCTTACCCTGGTCATGTACCTGTACCAGAAGGGGTTCCAGCGCTATCAGATGGGGTACGCCAGTGCGCTGGCCTGGCTGGCATTTGGCATCATCTTCGCCATCACCACCGTGCAGTTCCGCGTCTCCAAGCGCTGGGTGGTCGAGGACTAGAGGGAGGTTACCATGATTGGCCGTTCTGAACGTGTCCCCACCTACCAGAAAGTGTTACTCTATGCGTTCTTGATCCTGGTCGGTGCGGTGATGGCTTACCCCTTCTTCTTCATGATCACCACCTCGCTCAAGACCAACGAGGAAGTGTTCATCGATGTGCTCAAGCCCTTTGGCAGCGGTCTGCAGTGGTCCAATTACACCGAGGTCCTGCGCACCGTCGACATGGGCCGCTACATGGTCAACACACTGATCGTGGCTGTCGGCGTGGTCCTGGGCCAGTTGTTTACCTCGATCATGGGCGGTTACGCCTTTGCACGCCTGAACTTCCCCGGCCGTGACTGGCTGTTCCGGCTCTACCTGGGAACCTTGATGATTCCCTTCATGGTCATCCTGATCCCAACCTACCGCCTGATGCTGGCATTCGACTGGGTCAACAGTCGCGAAGCCCTGATCATCCCCTGGCTGTTCACCGCCTACGGGACCTTCCTGATGCGCCAGTTCTTCAAAAATATCCCGGTGGAGTTGGAAGAGGCGGCTATCATCGACGGGGCCAATCGCTTCACGATCCTGTGGCGGATCTTCGTGCCGCTCTCCTGGCCGGTCATCGCCACCCAGGCGACGATCAGTTTTCTCTATGCCTGGAACAGCTTCATCTGGCCGCTGGTGATCATCACCGACAAGAAGCTGTACGTCGTCACCCAGGGCCTGGCCGACCTGCAGGGTGGTTATCACGCCAACGTGCCCTACATCATGGCCGGTGCCACGCTGGCCATCATCCCGACCGTGCTGGTCTACCTGATGGCCCAGCGCTACTTCGTGGAGGGCATTGCCACCAGTGGTTTGAAAGGTTGATACGTTGAGCAACAAGCCCTTCCTCCTGGGTATCGACCAGGGGACCAGTGGCAGTCGTGCGCTCATCATCGACGACCAGGGGCAGGTCCGGGGCTACGGCTACCGGGCCCTGCCCCGCGTCTATCCCGAGCCCGACTGGGTAGAACAAGACCCGCTGGCCGTTGCCGGTACAGTAACAGCGGCGATTGCCGAAGCCGTGCGCCAGGCCGGCTGCCACCCGGCCGAAATTGCTGGCTGCGGCATCGCCTGCCAGCGCAACACCGACTTTGCCTGGGATGCCGTCACCGCACGGCCCCTGGCCAATGCCATCACCTGGCAAGACCTGCGCACCGTGCCCGACCTGCCCGCGCTGATGGCGTGGTCGCAGTGGCCCGAGACGCGCTGGCGCCTCGGTTACGCGCCCGGCCCTTACAGCTCGGCCCTGCACCTGGCCTGGCGCATGCGGCACGACGAGGTGCTGGTCGAGGCGGCGCGCGCCGGGCGGCTGCGCTTCGGGCTGTCGGCTGCCTGGGTCTTGAACGCCCTGGGCCGGCCGAATGACCACTGGATGGACTATTCCCTCGTGCAGGCCATGGGCCTGTACGATTTCCGTCACCAGACCTACTGGCAGGCCTGGCTCGAGCGCCTGGGCGTGCCGCGCGCACCCCTCCCGGATCCGGTACCCAGCATCCATCCCTTTGGCCAGCTCACGGTGGAAGCCGCGGCGGGCGGCATGGCCGACATCCCGGTGCTGGCCATGATCGGCGACCAGCAGGGGGCTCTCTTTGGATACGAGTGCCGGCACCCCGGCGACGCCGAGTGTACCCATGGCACCGCCTCGTTCGTCGACGTGTGTGTCGGGCAGCACGCGCCGGATCAGGAGAAGATGAACGTCTACTACGCCTGGATGCTGCCCGGTGCCCTGGCAGGTGCTGCACCCGGTCACCACGACCCGGTGCCAACCTACTGCCTCGAGGCCGACACCGCAGTCACCGGCGCGGCGATCCGCTGGATGCGCGAAAATGCCCGTCTCTTCGATGCCGACAGCGACGTGGGCGCCCTGGCCGCCTCGGTGCCCGACAGCGGCGGCGTGGTCTTCGTGCCCGCCTTCACCGGCCTCAATGTGCCCTACAACGATCACCACGCCCGCGGCACGATCCTGGGGCTGACCCTGGGAACCACCCGCGGTCACATCGTGCGCGCCTTCCTCGAATCCCTCGGCTTCCAGCTGCGCGCGATTCTCGATACGATCGCCAGCGAAACCGGGCTGCGCGTCGATCGTCTGTACGTCGGCGGCGGTGTGTCGGCCAGCAATGAAGCCTGCCAGATCCAGGCCGACCTGTTGGGCATTCCCACCATCCGCTCGGCCTTCACCGAAACCACCGCCCGTGCCGCCGCGCTGCTGGCTGGCCTGGGCGCCGGGGTCTGGCGCAGCGTCGATGCGCTGCCCCCGCTGCCCGCCGTGCAAACCTGGTTCGAACCGCGCCTCTCCGCCGACCAGCGCGATGCCGGCTACCACCGCTGGCAGCGCGCGGTGGGACGCGCCCGCGGTTGGGAAGACAGCGAATAATTGAACCGCGAATT
>CAZXQZ010000104.1:0-9934 GCA_964642445.1 uncultured Anaerolineae bacterium | reverse complement strand
GATACGACAATTGACGCGTGCCCTTCCACCTGCACCAGACCACACAACAACCTCACGCGGCGACCCATCATAAAACATTCGCGCCAATTCGCGTTCATTGGCGGTCGCCAAACACATTCGCGTTCATTACCGGTCAAGAATAGGAGCCAGTATGCCTGAAGTAACCCTGACACGGGACGGTTTATTCCTGGATGGCCAACCCTTCTACCTGTTGGCGGGCCAAATCCACTATTTCCGGTTTCCCCAGGCGGAATGGCGCTCGATTCTGCTGACGGCCAAGGCCGCGGGACTGAACACGGTCGATACGGTTATCCCCTGGAACCTGCACGAACCAGCGGAAGGCACGTTCGATTTCGATGGCCTGGCTGACCTGCCGGCTTACCTGGATTTGTGTCACGAGCTCGGTTTATTCGTCATCGCCCGGCCCGGTCCTTACATCTGCGCCGAGTGGGAAAACGGCGGCATCCCGGCCTGGCTGGCAGGCAAACCGGACATCGTTTACCGCCTGGATAATCCAGCCTACGTGGCCGCCATGCGGCGCTGGTTCGATGCACTGCTGCCCATCCTGGCAGCACGGCAGGCCGACCGCGGCGGCCCCATCATCCTGGTGCAGATCGAAAACGAACACTGGGCTTCCGGCGTGTACGGTCACGATGCCCACCAGGCTACCCTGGCCGAGGCTTATCTGGCGCACGGCATCCAGGTCCCCCTCTACACCTGCATGGGCGCCACGCCAGGCGTGGCCGAGTTCCGCAATGGCTGGACCGGTATCGATCGTAAACTGGCCGAGACGCGTGCCTGCTGGCCGGACAACCCCATGATCGTCAGCGAGTTGTGGAGCGGCTGGTTCGACAATTGGGGCGCCAGCCGGCACAACGGCAAATCACCCGCCGCGCTCGACCTGCGCCTGCATGAGCTGACCGCCGTAGGCGCCAGCGGCCTGAGCCATTGGATGTGGGCAGGCGGCACCAATTTCGGCTTTTGGGGCGGGCGCACCGTCGGCGGTGATACGATTCACATGACCACCTCGTACGACTACGATGCACCGGTCAGCGAGTACGGCGGACTCACGGAAAAATACTTCGTCGCCCGCCGCCACCACCTGTTCCTGGGCACACTGGGCACGACGGTGGCCGCGCGCCTGGCGCAGGCTGCGCCGGGTGGGGCACGCGTGCTGGCGCCCAAGGCGGTGGCGGGGCGTGCGGCTGGCGGTGGGGAGCCGCTGCGCAACGTGCACGCCGGCACGTTGGGCGCCACCTATTTGCGCAACGACACCGTCGAACGCCAAACCTACCAGGTGTTCGTGCAGCCTTTTGCGGACACGCCGTCGTCCCTGGTCCACCTGGCAGTCGAGGTCGAAGCCACGTCGATCAAGCCGCTGTTCACCAACCTGCCGCTCGGCGACGACAGTCTTCTCCTGGCCTACCACACCGGTCGCATCCTCGGTTACTGGCCGGCCACCACCGGTGACACGCTGGTGATGTACGGCTTCCCGGGTGAAATGGGACAGCTCATGCTGCGCCTGGCCCACATAAGCGGGACCTCCGACGCGCCGGCGTGGGAGGTGGTCGCGGCGGATGGCGGGCGCGCCACAGTGAGCGGTGATTGCCTGGCCATCGATTACTGGATCAAAGAAACCCCCACGCACGTACGCCTGCGCCGCCTGGACGGTGCACAGCCGGGTCACCCAGTCAATCTTCTGCTTCTGACCCAGGCGCACGCCGAACGCTGCTGGCCGGTGGGCGGTGCCGGATTCCTCGTGGGCCCGCACTGTGTCTCACAGATCGAGCCAGATGCACGTGGCTGGCGGGCGCACGTGACGCTACGGGACAGCCAGCCGTGTTATTGGCTGGACGCCCGCGGCGCCGAACCGCCGCGGCAGGTGGCCTGCGACGACGCCGATCCGCACCAAAAACCGACACCAGGCCTGGCCACCTGGACAGCAACCGGTGTGCAAGAGCTGGAAGACGCAACTGACTGGACGGCCATCGACGGGCCGGCACGGCACATTTCGGCTACGCTGGGCTATGCCTGGTACCGTGCCCAGGTCGATTTGCCGGCGCCCGTTAGCACCACCCTGGCCTTGCCCGGCCTGGCCGATCGTGCCCATCTCTTCGTCGATGGACGGCGGCTCGGCACGGCTGGCATCGATCCTACGGGGCCCTGCCTGACCGTACCGCTCGACCTGCCCGCGGGCCCCCACGACCTGCGCCTGCTGGTCGACAACCTGGGTCGCTTCAACTACGGTTCGGGCCTGGGCGAAATCAAAGGCCTGACCGACGAACTGTACGGTGGCGGTCGCCAGACTGACATCACGCGCGGCTGGATCGCCCTCTGGCAGGAGGCTTCCTTCGCCGGCGAGGCCATCGCCAACGCCAAACCGGGCCACGTGCGCGCCGATGCCACCGATGTGGACCTGGCTGCCCTGCCATTTTCTGGCCCCGATATCTGGTTGTTACGCGAAGTCGATGTGCCGGCCGGCCAGCGCGCGCTGCTTTACCTGACCGGTGATCGTAATCCGGGGGCGCTGTTCGTCAATGGACAGGCCGTGAGCCGTTTCAGCCGTCATTATGGCGGCGGCTTCTTCAAGCTGGACATCACGCCTTACCTGCAGGCCGCCGGAAACGTCGTGGCCCTGCACATCCGTGATTATGGCGGTCTGCCCTGGCATGCCTGGCTGCTGACCTACGATGCGGAACCTGTCTGTGCTGCGGCCTGGTCGTTCCGTGCCGGCTTCACACCAACATCCGGACCGGCGGCCGACGGCCAGCCACGCTTCTGGCGGGCACAGTTTGCCTACGACCCAACCCGCCACGGCACGGGGCCGTTCAAGCTGAGCCTGGCCGGGCTGCACAAGGGTCAGCTCTGGCTCAACGGCCACAACCTGGGTCGTTACTGGCAGGTCGGCCCGCAGGAATACTACAAGGTGCCCACCGCCTGGCTAGTAACCGATAACCAACTGTCGATCTTCGAGGAGGAACCGGCCGCACACCCCGCTCGCGTGCAGATCTGCCGTGATGCCCTGGCCGCAAGCCGGTCCACCTGGTTGACCATCGAGGTGACCCAATGATTCCTGAACGCGAAACACCCTGGCTGCCTGGCCCGGCCGGCGCCTTGCAGATTTCACGCGTGCCCCTGACGTTTACGTGGTGGCGGGACGACCAGGTCTGTTTACGTTGTGTGGCTCCGGGCGCCTTCCGCACGGCGGCCGGTTGGCGGCAGGCCACGCAGCTGCTCGATCTGACCGGCGGCGATGACGGGTGGCAGCTGCGCCTGGGCACGAACGAACCGGGCATCGAGCTGACGCTGCGCGTGCACGCCACCGACACCGGATTCGACCTGGCCTGGGCGGCGCCCGCCGCGGTGCTGGAGCTGGAAGATCGTTACGATCTGGCTGCGGGCCGCCATTGGTTTGGGCAGGGCGAGCTGCTGCACCAGCTGTGGCCGCTGGAGCTGGCCAACCTGCCAAAAGCCCCGCTGCGCACCTGGGACAATGGGCCCAGCGGATTGGGGGATATCCAGGAACCGTTCTGGGTCACTGCCAGCGGTGCCGGGCTCTATGCGCCCCAGCTGGCCGATCCGATCGTCGGTCTGAATGCACCGGTGCCGCCGGCGCCGCTGCCGCCGTGGGACCAGGGACCCACGCAGCTGCCGCCGGCGCTGCGTCCCCGTCGTGCTGCTCCGGGTACCGGTGATAGCCTGTTCACCCTCGGTGCGGCCGGTGAAGCGCTGGCCTATGACGTGCTGCTGGCGTCCGATGCGCCTGGTGTCTTTCGGTCCTTCGTGGCGCGTGCCGGTGTCCCCGGTGTGCCGCCACCCGAAAATCACCTGCGGCTGCCGATCTGGACCACCTGGGCGCGTTTCAAGGAAAAGATCAGCCAGGAACTGGTGCTCGACTTCGCCCGCGAGATCCGCGATCACGGCTATCCAGGCGGAACGATGGAGATCGACGCCCAGTGGCAGCGCTTCATCGGTGATACCCGCTTCGATCCCGAGCGTTTCCCCGACCCGCGTGCGATGGTCGATGGCCTGCACGCCTTGGGATTTCACGTCACCGTATGGACCGTACCGTTTTGTACACCCGAAAGCGCCAACTTCCCGGCGGGCGCCGCCTTGGGACACTTTGCACGGCGCAGGGATGATGGCGAGCCCTACATCGGCACCTGGTGGGGAGGTCGCGCCGCCGTGCTCGACGTCACCCAGGATGCGGCGCTCGCCTGGTACGGCGATCTGCTGGCCGCGCTGCAGGACGACGTGGGACTGGACGGCTTCAAGTTCGATGCCGGTGAGGCCTGTTTCATGCCGGCCGATGCCCGTACAGCCTTTGCCCTCCCGCCCAACCAGCTATCGCAGCGCTACGTGGCCTACCTGGCGGGCCGTTTTCCGTACAGCGAGGTCCGCACAGGCTGGCGCAATCAGACTACTCCCACCCTCTTCCGGCAGTGGGACAAGTTCTGTACCTGGGGCTTCGACAATGGCCTGGCCAGTATCATCTCCCAGGCCTTGACGATCGGCCTGCTTGGTTATCCGTACGTGCTGCCGGACATGGTCGGCGGCAACGCCTACTTCGACGTCGGCGCCGATGCCGAACTGATGGTCCGCTGGACCCAGGCCAACATCCTGATGCCCGCCATCCAGTTCTCCCTGGCCCCCTGGGACTACGGTGAAGAAGCCCATACGATATGCCTTGACTACGCGAAGTTTAGGCGCGTCTTCGCCGAAGAGATCGTTGAGCTGGCCCAGCAGGCGGCCACCACGGGTGAGCCCATCGTGCGCCCCGTCTGGTGGCTGGGGGGTGACGACGATGCCTTTACGGTGGCCGACGAGTATCTGCTCGGCGACCGGTGGCTGGTGGCACCGGTCATCCAACAGGGTGCCGTGCAGCGTGATGTCTACCTGCCACCCGGAACGTGGCAGGACTATTGGGAACAGCAGGTGCACCAGGGGCCAGGTTGGCTGCGTGACTACCCAGCGCCGCTGGCACGACTTCCCCTGTTTCGACGCCAGGATGACGTGAATCAGTGACAACGTGGCCGGCATCCTCTACAATCGATGGCGTACGAGGAGAAGGTTCACTGTGACGAAACCTTACAACCTTACGCTGCTGCTGCTCCCGATCATCGCGCTGCTGACGGCGTGTGCGCCAGCACCAGCCACCCCCGCACCGGGTGCCAGCGTGTCCGGGGCCGTGCTCGAGGAAACGACCGCGGGCAGTGATATGCCGTTTACGATTGCCATCACCGATACCCGTCAGCAAATCGGTCTCGATTTCCGCGGCACGCTCGCCAGCGGCCGCGCCCGCGTGCAGATCAACGATGCCCAGGATGCCCCCGTCTGGCAAGAAACGGTCGCAGCGACGGGTCCCTTCCTGGTCAACAAGGTCATCCAGCTCGATGGACCCGCAGAATACCGCCTTGGCCTGGCCTGGGATGATCCAGTTCAGCTGACCTATGCCTTGCAGTGGGCACCCGAGCAGGTTGTCGCGCCCGCAGTCACCTCGATTGCGCTGCTGGGTGGCATTGGTATGATCCTCGTGGGACTCGGCTTCATCATCTACGCCGGCGTGCGCCGCCTGGGCTGGGCCTTCCTGGCACTGGGCGGACTGACCTGGGTGATTACCGTCGCGCTCAAAATCGTCTGGGCGCTCGTGGCCAACGGCCCCGTATTCACACTGACCCGCGGCCTGCCGGCGGGCCTGGGCGATCCGGTGTTTTACGTGTACGTCGGCCTCCTCACCGGTGTCTTCGAGGGTGCCCTGCTGTGGCTTGTGCTGCGCTACACCCGGCTCGGTAAGGCCCCGTGGCCAAAACCGCTGGCCTTTGGCATCGGCTTCGGGGCGACCGAGGCCATTGTGCTCGGTCTGAATTCATTGGCCACCATGCTCACCGCCCTGCTGGCGCCTGCGCTCATCCCATCCGACGCCATGCAGCAGCTGGCCGCCGCCAATACCCTGTGGCTCAACCTGATGCCAATCAGCGAACGATTCTTTACGATTCTCGTGCACATCTTCGCCAAAGTGCTGATCTTCTACGCTGTGGCCACTCGGCGGGCGCGCTGGTTCTGGCTGTCGTTTGCCTACATGAGCCTGATCGACGTCGCCGCGGCCTGGATCCAGGTGGCTGGACTGACCACGGCACGTATTCTGGTGACCGAGGTGTTTGTCGCCGTATGGGGCATCATTGGCTGGCTCGGTACACGCTGGGTGGCACAGCGGTATCCGATTCGTCAGCAGTCACCACCGATGCCAGCGACAACTACAACATCCCCGACGATTGTGTGAGGAAAGAACCCATGCTGCGAATCACCTTTGGCCAGGAAACCTTTGCCGGCCTGCCCGCCCTGCGTATGTCGAATGAACAGCTTTCGCTCGTCGTCTTGCCCGATCTCGGTGGCAAGATCGCGTCATTGACCGACGCGCAGGGACGGGAGTGGCTGTGGCGCAACCCCTACCTGGCCTGGCAGCGGCCAGGCCCTGAAACATCCTTCGTACGCGAGGCTGACCTGGGCGGGTGGGATGAGTGTTTCCCGGCCGTGACAGCCGGTGCCTATCCCCTGGATCCGTGGCGCGGGACGCCTATTCGTGACCACGGCGAGATCTGGGCTGCGCGCTGCGACACCCGCTGGACGGGTGACCGCCTCCACCTGTGGGCCGAAGGGGTCCATTTTCCGTATGTCTTCCGCCGCACCCTGCGCTTACATCCCGCCGAACCTGTGCTCGACGTCGATTACGCTGTCACCAACCGCAGCAACTCGCCCTTTGCCTACCTGTGGTGTGCGCATCCCCTGCTGGCCATCGAGCCGGGAATGCGCCTGGAGCTGCCCGCCGGCACCCCCGTGCGCCGTTACGGCGGCGGGCCTGTACCGGAGCGTTTTGCCTGGCCACAGAGCGGCGACCACGACGTCAGCCATGTACCCGCTGCCAGTGCCGGCTGGGCCGTCAAGCTCTTTGCCGGGCCGCTCAATGACGGCTGGGCTGCCCTGTACGATCCCGGACACAACCGCCGCCTGCACTTCGAGTTCGACCCGGTGCGAGTGCCCTACGTGGGCCTCTGGCTCAACTACGGCGCTTGGTCCGGTGCCGGCACCGCACCCTACTTCAACCTTGGCCTCGAACCCGCCTCCGGCGCACCCGACGACCTCGACAACGCCCTCGGCGACTGGCAAGCCGCGTCGACGCTGCGCCCCCAGACAACCCGCGCGTGGCACCTCCGCGTGCGCGTCACCTGACAAGCTGCCCAATCCAAAGTCCTTCACGGCGTCGTCGGCAGTTCGTAGACATCCACGCCCGATGTCAGCGTGCCAATCCACGCCCGTCCCGCGCCATCACGTTCCAGCGCGCTGGCCTCGGCACCGGAATAGCCGGTGCCCTCGTCGGTGATGACCCGCCAGCGCGTGCCGTCGAAGCGCGCCAGCGCACCGCCGGCGTACATCCCCTGGGCGGTCCCCATCCAGATCACACCCGGCTCGAGCTCGGCCAGCGTCATGACCAGGTTGTACGGTACACCCGAATTGCCCACGCGGTAGACCTGCCAGCGGTCACCGTCCAGCCGGTTGAGGCCTCCACCCAGGGTAGCAGCCCAGACCTGGCCCTGCGAGTCGACCAGGATGTCGGCGATGCCGTTCAACGCCAAGCCGGAGTTCTCAGCGGTGTAGGATCGCCAGTTGTCACGCGCAACATCCAGCCGGCTGATGCCCTCGACCGTGGCAATCCATAGGACGTCACCTTCTGCGCCGGGCACGACGTCCAGGGCCATGATGAAGTCCTCGACCAGCCCCGACGTCGCCGCCGTGAACGAGGTCCAGCGGCCATCGACGTAACGTGCGACACCGTGGTCGGTGCCAATCCACAGGGCGCCGTCAGTGCCCCAATCAAGGGCGCGCACCTGGCGACCGGGCAGCCCGTAGTCCGCCGCACGGAAAGTCTGCCAGGCATCGCCAGCCAACCGGCTGAGCCCGTCGTCGGTCCCGAACCACACACTGCCGTCGGGCGCGGAGAGAACCGCGTTGACCGTTTCGTGGGCCAGGCCAGGGTTCTCATCGTCGAACACCTGCCACGACCCGATACGCTCCCCTTCCGGCGGCGGTGACCAGATCGCCGCACCACGCGGCGTTCCCAGCGCCATCCCACCATCCGGCAGATGGGCCACGTCGAACACGATGTCGCTGGGCAGGGGAGAATTGGCCGTGGTGAAGTGACTCCAGCCGCGCGCTTCGGTCGTTTGTTTCATCGTATTGGCCAGCGTGGCTGCTCCCAAGACCAGGCCAACCGCCGCCAGCGCCACCCACACCGCCCTCGAGGGGCGGGGCAGCAGGTCGTGCAGCGAATCCATCAGGATCGTCTGGTTTCGTAGCCACTGCCAGAGCTGGCGCAGTGTGCCGGCAGCGACCAGGCAAACCGCCGGTGTCACCGTCAGGGTATACTGCGGCCATTTGGTGGGCCAGAGCAGCAGCACCAGTACACCCGCCACCAGCCACACCACAACCCAACGCCGTTGGCGCCATTCACGTGGCAGGCCGGCCACTGCCAGCAGCAACATCCACCCATCGAAGCCGCGGTAGAAAAAGACGCCGGGGTGCCACTGGGCCGGCATGGACGAGGACAGCCAGCGCAGCGGCTGGTACCAGGGCAATCCCGCCAGCTCGACGCGCGTGCCCTGGGCGTACGCCGCGTGGAAGAAGAGCTGATCCCGCAGGCGTCCCACCGGATCGCGCCAGAGGGCAGGATCGAGCAGCGCGAACGTGAGCAGGGCCACCAGTGTAAAAAGGAACACATCACGCCACGGCGGGCGTTTTTCCCCGAACATGAGGTAAGCCAGCGGGAAGAGGATCACCAGGTAGTTGAACTTGCCTGCGGCGGTCAGTCCGAGCGCCAGCGCCGACAGCCAGAACCAATAGTCACGCCGCTGGCGCGAGCGCTGCAGGGCCAGCACGGCGGCCAGCGCGCCGAACGCCGGGATTGCCTCCAGGTAGGCCTGGCTGGTGTATTTGACCGCGATGGTATGCACCGCCAGCAGTCCACCAGCCAGGGGATCGAAGAGGGCCAGCAGCCCCACGGCCAGGGTCCCGAAGAATGCCGACACCGCGCGCGCCAGCGGACGCAGCGCCACCAGCCCGGCCCGCTCGTCGAGCGTGAGCGCGGCCCCGCCGTAGACCAGCTTGCCCAGCGGCGGGTGTTCGCGATTGAGGGGATAATCGACGATGCCCGGCAGGTCACCGGTTCGCAGCCGGTCGGCGTAGTCGAGGCCGGCCTGCATGTAGACCGGTTCATCGAAATCGGTCGGCAGCCGTGCAGCCGCCCACAGCCGCAGGAACAGGCCCAGTGCCAGCACGAGCAAGACGACGCGCGTGGCTGTCCATCGTTGCATCATGCCGTCACGCCAGTTCGCGCCCACCGGTGACATTGATGGCCTGGCCGGTGATGAAGGCGGCCTCATCGGATGCCAGCCAGGCTGCCAGGTGGGCGACGTCTTCGGCGGTGCCCAGGCGGCCCACCGGTATACGCCGCACGATGTCGCCCACCACCTCGGTCACTGGCCGCTGCGTCACCACCGCTTCGACCTGCATGCCCCACTGCTTGAACGCCGTATCGATGTCACCGGGCACGAGGGCATTGACCGTGATGCCGTGGGCAGCCACTTCCTGGGCCAGCCCCTGGGTCAACGCCACGATGGCCGCCTTGCTGGCCGCATAGGCCGCCATGTAAGGCTTGGGACGCAGGGCGGCCATCGACGACATATTGATGATACGCCCGCCGCGCCCGCCCTGGATCATGACCGGCAGCGCAGCCTTGCAGCACAAGAACGTACCGGTGGCGTTGATCTCCAGCGTGCGCCGCCAGGCCTCTTCCGCCATCTGCACCACCGGTGCCGGCCCGATCGTGGCACCGGCGTTGTTGACCAGGATGTCGAGCCGGCCGAACCGATCGAGGGTCGCC
>CAZXQZ010000103.1:0-16436 GCA_964642445.1 uncultured Anaerolineae bacterium | reverse complement strand
TGGATTTTGGATAATGGATTTTGGATTGAGGATGGCTTGTTGAATTTTGTGGGACGTGGTATTCTGCTCGTTGAGAGTCTATGGCAGAGGAGACAATTGGCATGACGACCGTCGCACGCAAGTCGGTGTGGCAGCGGCACATTGCGTTGACGCAGGAGCACGGTTCTTGGGTATTTCTGTTTAGTCCGTTGTTGATTGGGCTGTTTGCGGGGGGACGTTTTTCCCTGGCGTCTGTCTATCTCGTCGTGACGGCCCTGGCGGCGTTTTTGGTCCGGCAGCCTATTACGGTGATGGTCAAGGTACGTAGTCACCGGCGCAGCGCCCAGGACTTACCCGCTGCGTATTTTTGGACAGTGGTTTACAGTGCCATCGGGCTGCTCGGTTTTGCCGGCCTGTGGAGCCAGGGAGCGGCCTACGTGGCGATTCTGGCCCTGCCCGGTATCCCGGTGTTTCTCTGGCATTTGGTCCTGGTGGCACGCCGGGCTGAGCGGCGGCAGATCGGAATCGAAGTAATCGCAAGCGGCGTGCTGGCCCTGGCTGCCCCGGCAGCGTACTGGGTCGGCATTGGGCAAGTCGACGCCATGGGGTGGTGGCTGTGGGGGTTGACCTGGTTCCAGTCCGCGGCCTCCATCGTGTACGCGGCGCTGCGCCTGGAACAGCGGCCGTGGAAAACCGTGCCACCGCTCGATCAACGCATGCGGGCGGGCCGGCGGGCGCTGATGTACACGACGTTCAACCTGGTCGCGGTGCTGGTCCTGTCAGTCACCAGCGTTCTGCCCCCGCTGCTGCCGCTGGCCTACGTCGTCCAGTGGATCGAGTCGATCTACGGCACCCTCCGGCCGGCCATCGGTGTCAAACCGACACGTATCGGCATTCGCCAGCTCCTGGTGAGTATCGTGTATACGCTGGTGTTCATCATCACCTGGCCGCTGGCGTTATGAACCACACAGGACGCATAGAACTCAAAGAGAAACGTGTTTCTTTGTGTTCTGTGCGCCCTGTGCGGTAAAAAGCACCTGTCGTGTCTTTGCGGTGGGTGTTTCAAGACAACGCGGCGGCGAAAACGCGCAGTTTTTCGCCAGCACCGCCCACGATTGGCGGACCGTGCCCGAAACAGGCGACGTCGACGTCGAGTTTGGCCAGCTTGCGGATCGATTCTTTGGCCAGGGTCATGTCAGGCGTAAACATCGGCGCCGGCAGCCCCAACCGCTGATTGCGGTTAGCCATGGCATCGCCGGCAATCAGAATCTTGCGTCCGGGATGATACAGCGCCATCTGGCCTGGGGTATGTCCCGGCGCATGCACCACCTGGAACCCCTCGACGAGCACCTGTTTGTCCAGCACCATCTCGTTGACCGGTACTGGCTGGGCAGTGAAAAAAGCCCGGCTCAGCGCCATGACCGGACGCATCAGATAACCGATAACCGTTTTGGGCAGGGCACGCGCACGTTGACCCTGGATGTTGGGCACCTCGGCGGCGTGCGCCACGACCTGGCTGCCAGTGGCGGCCTGTATCTGCGCCAGGCCGCCGGTGTGGTCGACGTCACTGTGCGTGACGAGGATACGGTCGACACCGGGTGCCGCCAGGTTCGCCGCCGCCAGGGCAGCCAGAATCCGTCGTGCGTGATTCGGCATGCCGGCATCGATCAGCGTGTAACCGTCGGCGCGCTGCCACAAGTAGGCGTTGACGATACCGCTGATCTCGTCGAACAGCCACAGCCCCGGTACCACTTCCTGCATGGTTACAGGCCCCCAAGGGCAAAACGGTCCTGGTAGAGCTGAACCGAACGCATGATCTCGGCCTTGCCCGCAACGGCGTTTTCCCAGCCCATCGGCTTGGTGCGCGAGCCTTCCAGGTCCTTGTAGACCTCAAAAAAGTGCGCGACTTCGGCCAGGAAATGTTTGGGGATGTCGGTGATGTCGTGGTAGTCCTGGAAAAGCGGATCACGCGCCGGCACCGCCAGTATCTTATCGTCGGCCACGCCGCGGTCCAGCATGCGAAAAACGCCGATTGGACGCGCCTCGATGATACAGCCGGGAAATGTGGGTTCGTTCACCATGACGAGAATATCGAGCGGGTCGCCGTCGTCGTAAAAGGTGCGCGGGATCAGGCCATAATCGCCGGGATAATAGAGCGAAGAATAGAGCACACGATCCAGTTTGATAACACCGAATTCTTTGTTGTATTCGTATTTGTTGCGGCTTCCCTTGGGGATCTCCACAATCGTGTAGACCACTTCTGGGATATTCGGTCCGGGGCGCAGCTCGCGCCAAAGGTTCAACATGACATCACTTCTTCCTAATCAGATGGCTTGCCGCGCGCGACCTTCACGGGTATCACGTGCGGTTAAACGTTCAGCTCCACACTGTCCAGAACACCTACAACCACCGAGATGATGGGCGCGTCGGCGATACCGGTCACCTGGCGGGCACCGCTGCCTTCGCGCAGAACCAACACCGTATCCCCTACACCGGCCTGGGCGTGATCAACAGCGATGAAATCAGCCTCAGGCGGATCGCCCGGCAGGTTGAGCGGCTGCATGACGAGCAGCTTCTGGCTGTGATAGGCCGGGTGTTTGATGGTGGATACCAACGTTCCCACGACCCTGGCGATGACCATGCAACAGTCTCCTCTGGGATGTCCCCGGCACGGGCCAGACGATCGTTGGTGAACGAAGGGACCTGTGGCCCGTGCCGGGGACATTTAGAACGGCCAGTCGTCCCCTTCGATCAAATCGATCCGCTCGACTACGCCCACCACGGCCAGGTCGATCGGCAGCATCTGGGTGGTGGTATAGGCCAGCATCGCCTCGCGGGCGCGCACCAGGTAGACCACATCCCCGACACCGGCGCTCAGGCCAGCCGTGTCCACAGCCACCTGCCTGGTACCGCGCGCCCGCAGGTGTTTATCCACCGGCTGCACGACCAGCAGCTTGACCCCGTCCATGCCGGGGTATTTCTGGGTCGCCACCGCAGTACCCACTACCCGTGCCAGGAGCATGTGCGCAGCCTATCCCGGGACGCCCGTCAGGGCATTGACGGCATCGATGGCAGCCGCTTTGGCTGCCAGAATCTCGGCCTCCGTGCCCGACAGCCACATCCGGCCAAAGCGCCCCACCGACGAGATGTGGATGATTTTGATGTTGGCCGTCTTTTCGGCCTCGTTGGCCGCCAGGTTGATGTACGCGGCCGGTGCAACCTCCAGCACCAGCATCGTCTCGCCGGCCACCAGCATTGCACCGCGCCGGAAGCGGTTGAGCAGCTGGGCCTGGTAGGGATCGACGTTGGTGATGACCTGCACCGACGCAATGGCTGGCTTGACACGGTCCTCCTCGCGCAGGCCCAGGCGATCGAGCACGATACGGCCCGCCTCCAGCACTTCGGCCTGTGCCAGCGAGTGGATCTCGAACATGCCAAACTCGCGTTCGACGATCTGGGCACCCGGTTTGGCGTCCGTGCTTTTCACCGCAATGTCGACCACCCGAAAGACCTCGTTGCCCGGGGCCATTTCGACGTACAGCGAGGCCATGCCCTCCACCGGCAGGTCGCCCTGCGTGATCGTGCCCACGAAAGCCGCGTACTGCGGCTGCATACGATCGAGGTAACAGTAGGCGCGTAGTTGAAATTCGTTTGCCATGGGCTATTCCGTCTGCCTGTTTTCTTATGCTGTCACGTAAAAAAGTTTGACCCAGGAGGGTGTTGCATACGTGACCTGGGTGCCGGCGGGGATGAACAGCACGTCACCGGCATAGGCGCGCTGCGCGTGGCCGGCGAAGGTCACGTCGACCAACCCTTCCACCACGTAACACATCGTGCGCGCCGCCGATGTGGTTGTCCAGGTGCCGGCCGACGCGCTGCGGAAACCAGCCGCCATCCCACCACCCTGTGCCGGTCCCACAACTTCCTGCGCCTGCCAGCCGCTCGCCGGCAGGTTGGCCAATGGACTCGCTGCCGTCACCGCCGCGGCGCGGCCATCGATCAACAGAGGGCCAGCGCTCCCGGACGACACCTGCCCACCGGCGCCACGCCGGCGCAGCACCTCGGCGACGATCTGCGCAACCAGGTCGGCTGTAATCGCTGCCGGAGGTGGGTCGTTGGCTGGGGCCGGCCTGGGCGACGGGGGTGGTCCCTTGAGCCAACGGTCATGCCGGCCGGCGGTCGACCAGGCCGGAACCGTTTGGTGATTGACCAGGCGCAGGCCCAGATCGCGCGCGGTGTCCTGCGCCAGGGCCGTTACGACATCGTCCGCACCCAGGACCAGCTCGGTTTGTCCCTCTTGTTTGACCAGGCGGCGGACGTCCGCCGCCGTAATGAAACGACGCGCCATGCGAGTCGTGCTCAAGCCTCTTTGGCTTCGCCGCCCTTGGGCAGGATCATCTCCACATCGTTGTGTGGCCGCGGGATGACGTGGACACTGACCAGCTCACCGACCCGCTGGGCCGCGGCGGCACCCGCATCGGTCGCCGCTTTGACGGCACCGACGTCCCCACGCACCATCACGGTGACGTAACCGCCGCCGATCATCTCTTTGCCAATCAGGCGCACATTGGCAGCCTTGACCATAGCATCCGCCGCTTCGATGGCACCCACCAAACCACGTGTTTCCACCATACCCAGGGCAATCAACTGCATATTGACCATCGTTCAACAATTCCTTTCGTTTCGAATCTTGTCACGGCATTGGCCGTGCACGCCACCGTATCGGCCGGCGGGTGCACGTTCGTCGTTCTTCAGGCGATCTCACCCAAAACACGTTGGATGATCTCTTCGATCTCAGCACCTGACAGGGTTCCGCGCACCGCCGGCTGCGCTGGCAGCGGTCGTGCCGGGGATGATACCGGTGCCGAGTTTCGCCCGGCGCGGGCGGTCGAGCGGGCGGCTGACAGCGGCTGCACACCCTGCGCCAGTTTGGTGGCCGCGGGGGGTGGAGCTTGTGTTTCGTAGGCCAGCCGCTTGACGTTCAACAAATTGTGCACGCTGATGTTATCACTTACCACCGCGCCACCCAACCCACCCGGTGCCAAGGTCATCGACGGCATCACACCCGTGGTAGCGCCAATGGCACCCAGGGTGCCCCACGTATTGACGACGATGCGAAAGGCCGGCTTTTCCACGCCAAATGCCAGGATGACCTCTTCGTTGCGGGCGTGGATGACCAACGAGTGCCCATCACCGCCGTACTTGAGCAGCTCGATACAGCGCTCACAGCCGGCATGCCAGTCGTCCACCTCGTACCAGCCCAGAACGGTCGTCAGCTTCTCGGCGCTCAACGGTTCCTGTTTGCCCACCGACTGCAGGCGCGCCACGAGCACGCGGGCGGTCGGCGGCACTGAGATTTGGGCCATGGCCGCAAGCTGCTGCGGCGTCTTGCCCACTGTTTTGGGGTCGATGAGACTGCCCGTCGGGAAGAGCACGCGAGCCAGGGCCGCGGCCTGTTCCTGGCTCACAAAATAGGCGCCCTGCTGTTCCATTTCGGCCTTGAGCTGCGCGGCAATCGGCCGGTCCGCAATCACTGCCTGTTCGGTGGCGCAAATCACCGAACAGTCGAACGCCTTGGAATTGACGATGTCCCAGGCCGCTTTGCTGACGTCGGCGCTGCGGTCGACGTACACCGGGACATTGCCCGGACCCACGCCCAGGGCCGGTTTGCCGACGCTGTGCGCCGCCTTGACCATGGCCGAACCACCGGTGGCCAGGATCATGGACACGGCATAATGGCGCATGAGCTCCTGAGAGCCGGGCAGTGACACCTGGCGCACACAGCTGACCAGGCCAGGAGGCATGCCCGCCGCCTCACCCGCCGCCGCCATCACGCGTACCGTCTCGTAGGAGCACACTTTGGCACTGGGGTGCGGCGCAATGATCACCGCGTTACGGGCTTTGACGCCCACCAACACCTTGAACATCGCCGTGGACGTCGGATTGGTGCTCGGCGTCAGGGCGGCAATCACCCCCACCGGCCAGCCGATCTCGACGATGCGCCGTGCCTCGTCGCGGCGGAGCACACCCACGGTGGGGATGCCCTTGATCGATTCCCACACCGTGCGGCTGCCAAACTGGTTCTTGACCGTCTTGTGCTCGGGAACACCGTAGCCAGTCTCTTCGAAGGCCAGGCGGCCCAGGCGTGCCGCCTCCTGGTAGGCGGCGTCGGCCATGGCCTGACAGATGCGATCGACCTGGGCCTGGGTGAAGTGGAAGAAGGTCTGCTGCGCAGCCCGCGCCGCCACGGCCAGGCGTCTCGCCTCCTGGATCGACTGCAGATCGAGGTCATATTCGTTGGAAACCGCTGCCATCCAGACCTACCTGCCCTTCACGTACGTCAGCTCACCCTCGACTTCCAGCGAGTCGAGAATCGCCATGATCACCGCATCGACCGGCTTGTTGTTGGTGACGGTCGTCTGGCGCGCCGAGCTGCCGCTGGCAATCAGCACCAGCTCGCCTTCCCCGGCACCGACGGCATCGATGGCCACGAGTGGTTTGCCGATGAGCTCGTTGGCCGGTGTCACCTCGCGCACGACCAGCAGCTTCAGGCCGGTCAGTTTTTCGTCCTTGATCGTGGAAACTGCCGAGCCGACGACACGCGCGATCAGCATAGTCAACCTCGTTTCAGGTTATCCGCAGGCAACCCAATCGGCACCCAAGCTCATGTTCTGGAGAAACCAGGCGTTTCGTGGGCCGCATGCTGCCTCAAAACCCCATGTTTCAACAGGACATGAGTTTAGAAGTGGCGCAGGCGGCAGCGTGGGTGATTCATGATCTCATCGAGCTCGTGTTTGTCGAGCTGCAAAGCAGTGGCCAGGGACGTCACCGTGGCAAAATCGGTGCGCTGCAGCTTGCCCACAGCCGTGCGTTCCTCGGTAGAGAGGCTCTGCATGGCCACGGTTCCACTTGGATCCGCCAGCAGTTTGTTCTGGCAGTCGAGACACTGCCAGGCATGCCCGGCGATGATCAACAGGTTCTGGCTGCGCATCACACCTTCTCCCTAACGCGCCGCGGCCGCTTCGGACAGGATTTTGACGCTGGCACTGGCACCGATACGTGTGGCGCCAGCGGCAATCATTTCGCGCACATCGGCCGCCGAGCGAATGCCGCCCGCAGCTTTGACCCCAATCTCGGGCCCGACCACCCGGCGCATCAATGCCACGTCGGCTGCCGTGGCGCCGCTGCTGGCAAAGCCGGTCGACGTTTTGACGTAGTCGGCGCCGGCCGCCTTGGAGAGGGCCGACGCTTCGACCTTCTCCTCTTCGCTGAGCAGAGCCGCTTCGATGATCACCTTGACCATGGCACCGCCGCTATGGGCGACACGCACGACGCTGCTGATGTCCTGGGCCACCCAGCGGTAGTCACGCGATTTGAGCGCACCGATGTTGATCACCATGTCGATCTCGCTGGCACCGGCCGTAACGCAGCGCTGCGTCTCGAACGCCTTGACTTCCGGCAGGGTGGCGCCGAGGGGGAAACCGACGACCGTGCACACGGCAACCCGGCTGCCGCGCAGTTCATCGGCCGCCAAAGGGACCCAGGCCGGATTGATACACACCGAGGCAAAATGATGCTGGCGCGCCTCCTGGCAGAGTTTTACAATCTGCTCAGCAGTTGCTTCTGGCTTGAGCAGCGTGTGGTCGATCATGCTGGCCAGGTCGGGGGCGACACCCTGGATGCCCGGTACCGTGCTCAGCCGCGCCGCACCCACGCGTACCAGGGCCCGGCAGTCATCCGGGCAGGTTTGCACACACAGGCCGGCACAGCCATGCCCGCATGCCTCACATCCATCACCCTGGTCAAGGAGCTGTAGGACGTGTTCAGTAATCTGAGCGATCAGTTCTGCATGGTTGGTCGAGCGGCTGCGCGCCACGTGGGTTATCCTTTCAAGTACCGCTGTTCGATTTGCATGATCTTGTCCACGCGTCGGGCATGGCGTCCGCTGGCCCACGGTGTCTCCAGCCAGGCTTTGACGATCTGTCGCGCCAGTTGGGGACCGATCAGGCCGGCACCCAGGGTCAGGACGTTGGCATGGTTGTGCTCCCGGCTGTTCTGCGCCGACGAGATGTCGTAACAGAGCGCAGCGCGGACACCGGGAACCTTGTTCGCCACCATGGCGGAGCCAATGCCGGCCCCGTCCACGATGATGGCAGCCGCGGCACCGCCGGTCGATACCAGGCGGGCGGCGGCGTAGGCATAGTCGGGATAGTCGACCGCCTCTGTGTCGTGACAACCGACATCGGTAACGGCATAACCAAGCTCCGCCAGGTAATCCTTGAGCTGCTGTTTCAAAGCAAAACCGCCGTGGTCGGCGCCAAGTGCCACCGTGCGTGCGTCCGGTGAGGGGGTCGGCTGCGGCGATTGTGCCGCACCGGCATGCGCTGAAGGGACAGCCTCACCGCGGACGATGTCGATCTGGCGGGCGCCTGCCTCCTCGTAGGCAAGTGGAGTCACCTGGGTCGCGGGCGGCACGTGCAGTGCGATACCGCTGGGCAGGTCCTGGACATCCGCTGCGCTCAGCAAGCTGCGCGTGTAGTGGACAACCGGGCGAACCCGACCGTGGGAGCGGTCACTGGACGGCGTTGTATCACCAACAGCCATGGATCCTCACAGCCCCAAATGGCTCAACGGTCGGCCGCGGCTTCGTTGGTCACCAGGCCCCAGTCACTGGGGGGCCAGTACGACACCACCGCTTTGCCGATCACGTTTTCCATGGGCAGCGCACCCCAGATGTGGGAGTCGCTGGAGTTATTGCGGTTATCCCCCATCACGAAGAGCTGGTCCGCCGGCAGCGTGACCGGATCGGAGTCGTACGTTCCTGGACTGGGTTCGTAGGGTTCGTCGATGGCCTCGCCGTTGACGATGACCTGGCCGGCGCGCACCTCAACCGTGTCGCCGGGCAGGCCGATGACCCGCTTGATGAAATCACGCGACGGGTCACGCGGATAGTGGAAAACAATCACGTCACCCCGTGCCGGTTCGCCGAGACGATAGGCCAGCTTGTTGATGATCAGGAACTGGCCATTGTGGAAATTGGGCTCCATGCTGATGCCATCGATCCGGTAGTTCTGGATGACGGTGCGCACCAGGAAGAAGATGACCAGTGTCAGAACGATCGTCTCGACCAGCTCACGCACAACGCTGGTTACGCGACCGGTGGGCCGGTCACTCGCCGCGACCTCATGCGTCGTTGGGAGACTGTCGGTCCCGGCTGGCCACTCATTGGTGTCCGGTGTCAGTGCACCGGCCAACGGTCGTTGAATTACGGCCGGTTTTCCGAACCTGACTTCGGTGTTATTTGCATCATCGGATAGACTGTCGATGCTCACGGTTGATCCTCACTGCAGCTTTCGTTCGAAGATTATATCACTGGCCACACAAAAACCCAAACCCTAACCCATACTCCCTCCAAAGCCACTTGTCAACCACCCACATGTTTGGTATACTGTATTCGACAATACCAGTCTGATTATCGCCACATTTTCGCTGAGTGACGGGAGTGCCGGTTACGAAAATGCGAGCAGTTTCGTCCGACAATGGGTCCCATAACCCACTCCGGTTAACAGGAACGCATCATGCCCGCCATTCCACCGGCTTTGCTACGCCGGCTTTACGTCGAAGGCAGCCTGCAAAACCGCCCCGACGGTTTTGAGTTCACGCTTCGCAACCGCCTGGCACCGAGCACCATTCTGGGCTTGGGTCCGCTTGCGGTCGACGATCGCGGCGTGGTCCAGGAGGATGTGCGCATCCAGACGAAACGAAACATCCGGGCTGTCACCAAGGTGACCGACAAGGCGTTACTCGACTGGCCCATCAATACCGAGATCAAAATCATCGTGGTCGGTCGTAACCTGGAACCGGGAACGCACCGCTTGACCTTTGCCATCAATTTGAAAGAAGTGGGTGTCCTGACGCTGCGTGTCGAAGATGCACCGGGCAGCGCCGAACCCACAATGGAGTAGCGGTTAACACAACTCAATCATAACGCTGGATGAACAGCGCGAGAGAGTACCTGGATCGGCCCATGGCTGGTTCCAGGTCGCCGAAGGGGCACCCCACGCGGACAACCGGGTTCGTTGGATAATCTCTCAGGCAAAGGGATCGCGCTGGGACAGCACTCTGGAGAGCCGACAAGGCGCCTGCCATGCGCTTGTGGTCGCACCGATGGGGCAATCTTCCACCCAAGTATCGGTGCAGGGAATAGATTCGGTGATTCTATCTTATTTTGAGCGAACGACACCGAACAACTTCCCTGCACCGGCACTTGGGCCGGGAGAAATCTCTCAGGTGACAGGACAGAGGGAGCCGGACGTGTCGCAGTGTCTGCACGTCCGGCTCCCTCTGTTTTTTATGGCCGGCACGCCCGGCAACCGCAGGAGGTTGACGATGAATCGAACGCTGCTGTACGACCAGCACATTGCGCTGGGCGGCCGTATGGTGGACTTTGCCGGCTGGGAACTGCCGGTGCAGTATCCAACCGGCCCGCTGGAGGAACATCGACGCGTACGCGAAGCCGTAGGCCTGTTTGACATCGACCACATGGGACAGGTGGTGGTCGAAGGGCCCGATGCCCTGAGCTTCCTGCAGGGCATTCAGGTCAACGACCTGTCCACCCTCGAGGTGTCTGGTGCACGCTACAGCTTGATGTGTTATGCGGACGGCACAGTCGTGGATGACATATTTGTCTATCGTCTGGCCGACGCCCGCTGGTGGGTGATCGTCAACGCCTCGAACCGGCGCAAAGATGTGGCCTGGCTGCAGAGTCATATCGACGGCCAACGCGTGACGGTGACCGACATTTCCGATGAAACGTACATGCTGGCGCTCCAGGGGCCCAAGGCGCAATCAGTCCTGCAGTCCCTGGTTGACGTCGACCTGAGCCAGGTGCCGTTTCACACCTGCCGCGAGGGTCACCTGAACGGTCTTCCGGTGCTGATCGGGTCGACCGGCTATACCGGCGAATACGGTTACGAGCTGTTCTTTGCCGCCGACCAGGCGGTTGCCGTGTGGCAGAGCCTGCTCGAAGCGGGCCAGCCGGCCGGTATCCTGCCCTGCGGGTTGGCCGCGCGTGATTCTTTGCGCTTCGAGCCCTGCCTCCCGCTCTACGGACACGAAATCCACGCGGCGATCGATCCCATCAGCGCGCGGTTGGCCTGGGCGGTCAGTTTCAACAAGGGTGATTTTGTTGGCCGTGACGCCCTGTTGAAGATCAAGCTGGAAGGCCCCGCCCAACGCCTGGTAGCCTTCGAGATGGTCGACCGCGGTGTGCCGCGCGCCGAGTACCCGGTGGCGGTGAACGGTGAGGTGGTGGGCGTGGTCACCACCGGTATGAAATCACCCACAACCGAGCGCTTCGTTGGCCTTGCCTACGTGCCAGCGGCTTACGCCGCGCTGGACAAAACTATCGATATCGTAATCCGCGACGCCCCGAAAAAGGCGCGCGTGGTGAAGACGCCCTTCTACGTGGCCGCGTACCGCCGAAAGAACGGCTGATCGAGCGCGGTGCACGCGATATACATTGACAACCCATAAGGTCACTTCCGGAAAGGAGAACGTTCGTATGAGTCTCAAACATGATATGCAGGCGCGGTATGCCCGCACCGATGAGTGGATACGCCTGGAGGGTGATGTTGCCGTGATGGGCATCAGTGACTATGCGCAGGATGCCCTGTCGGACGTTGTCTACGTCGAGCTGCCAGAAATTGGTACCTCCTACGCCCAGGGTGAGCAGATCGCCAGTGTCGAGTCGGTCAAGGCTGCTTCCGAGATCTATGCACCCATCGCCGGGACCGTCATCGCCGTCAATACCGAGCTGGAGAACACGCCAGAGCTGGTCAATGAGGACCCATTCGGTGCCGCCTGGCTGCTCAAGCTCAGGCCCGTCGATACGACGCAGCTGGCCAACTTGATGGACGCGGCGGCGTACGAAGCGTACTGCGCCACACGGGAGCATTAACCCAGGTCCAGAGTTGCCAGGTCTGCGAGACCTGGCAGCTCCTCAAAGGAGGCATCAGATGATGAGCTACATCCCAAATACCGACAGCGACCGACAGGCCATGCTCGAAGCCATCGGGGTGTCATCGGTCGCTGATCTCTTTCACGATGTCCCCGCCAGCCATCGGTTTCCCGAACTGAAACTGCCGGAACCGGTATCCGAGTTCGAGATTCTGCAGGAGCTGCAGGCGCTGAGCGCCGAAGATGCCGATACCAACGCCTACGCCTGCTTCCTCGGTGCCGGCGCCTACAATCACTTCGTACCATCGATTGTCGACGCCATTATTAGCCGCAGCGAATTCTACACCGCCTATACCCCGTACCAGCCCGAGATCAGCCAGGGCACCCTGCAGGCCATCTTCGAATATCAGAGCATGATCTGCGCCCTGACCGGGATGGAGGTCTCGAACGCCAGCCACTACGATGGGGCAACAGCCGTGGCGGAAGCGGTGATCATGGCGGCCAATGTCGGCCGGCTCAAGCGCAAGCAGGTTCTGTTTTCACCTTATGTCAATCCACAGTACCGCATGGTGGCGCGCACCTACACCCAGGGCATGGGCATCCAGATCGCTGGTGATGTCGCCGGCAATGACCTGGACAGGCTCGAAACACTGATCGACCAGAATACAGCCGCCGTCATCGTGCAAAATCCAGACTTCCTGGGCCAGGTGTACAGCCCGCAACGCCTGCAGAAGCTGGCCGACGCAACCCATGCGGCGGGTGCGCTCTTCGTTGTAGTGGCCGATCCCATCAGCCTGGCATTGTTCCAGGCGCCGGCACAGTATGGGGCCGACATCGTGTGCGGTGAAGGCCAGGCCTTGGGCACACCCCTCAACTTTGGCGGTCCGTTCCTGGGCTTTTTCGCCTGCAAGATGGAACACGTTCGCCGCAGCGCCGGCCGCATCACGGGTGAGACGGTCGATGCCAAAGGCAACCGCGGTTACGTCCTGACCCTCAGCACACGCGAGCAGCACATCAAACGCGAACGGGCGACCTCCAATATCTGCACGAACGTGGCCCTGGTCGCCCTGTCGGCGGCCGTCTATATGGCCGCAATGGGCAAAAACGGCCTGCGGCAGGTAGCCGAACTGTGTTACCACAAATCGCACTACGCCGCCCAGGAGATTACGCAGAAAACTGCGTTCAAGGTTGTCGACCGGGGTCCATTCTTCAAAGAGTTCGTGGTGCACAGCCCTCGCCCCATCGGCGAGGTCAATCACCTGCTCCTGGAGGAGTACGGCATCATCGGCGGTTACGATCTCACCTGCGACTATCCCGAACTCGGCAATGCCATGCTGCTGTGTGTGACCGAGACCCTGGGGCGGCGCGATATCGACGCCCTGGTTGAGGCACTGGCCGAACTCTCGGCCCACGCACCGCACGAGGACGAAGCCGAAGCGATTCCTGACGTAATGGAGACGATTGAAATCGAGCTGGAGGTGGTGCCATGATTGTCCCAGCCTGTGAACCGCGGCCCGAGCCGAGTATCTTCGATCTGAGTTCTGCCGGGCGCATCGGGGTCAACCTGCCGGTGCTGGATGTGCCAGCGGCCTCTTTGCCGGACGGTTTTGTGCGCGACCTGGACGATCTTTCGCTACCCGAGGTGGCCGAAATCGACGTCATGCGCCACTTCGTGCGCCTTTCGCAGAAGAATCACTGCATCGACACCGGTTTTTATCCGCTGGGTTCGTGCACGATGAAGTACAACCCCAAGGTGCACGAACGTGCAGCACGCCTGCCCGGCTTCGTCAACCTGCACCCTATGCAGCCGGCTGCCACGGTACAGGGTGCGATGCAGCTTATTTTTGAACTGCAGGTCTACCTGGCAGAAATCAGCGGCTTTGCGGCGGTCAGCCTGCAGCCCGCTGCCGGGGCGCAGGGTGAGCTAGCCGGCGTACTGATGATGCGCAAGTACCTGCACGACCGCGGCGAGACGCAGCGCACCAAAATCCTGGTGCCTGACTCGGCCCACGGCACCAACCCGGCCTCGACGACAATGGCCGGTCTGCAAGTCGTCGAAATCCCCAGCGATGCCCAGGGCAACGTCGATCTGGCAGCCCTGCGGGCCCAGCTCGACAGCCACGGCCACGAAATCGTCGGGTTGATGTTGACCAACCCCAATACACTGGGCCTGTTCGAAGAGCACGTCCTGGACATCATTCACATGGTGCACGAAGCCGGTGGCCTGGTGTACGGCGACGGCGCCAACCTCAACGCGATCCTCGGTATCGTCAAACCGGGCGAGCTGGGCTTCGACGTGATGCACTTCAACCTGCACAAGACCTTCACCACGCCGCACGGTGGCGGCGGGCCGGGCGCTGGTCCCGTGGGCTGCAGCGAAGCCCTGGCCCCTTATCTGCCGGGGCCGGTCGTGGCCGTGCGCGCCGGGCGGGATGAAGATGACATCGATCTCGTATGGTACATGCCGCACAAGACAATCGGGCGGCTCAAGAGTTTCGCTGGCAACTTCGCAATGCTGGTGCGCGCCTACACGTACATCCGCATGCTGGGTGCCGAAGGGCTGCGCGCGGTCAGTGAAAATGCCGTGCTCAACGCTAACTACCTGCAGGCTAACCTGAAAGAGGTGTTGCCCATCCCACACGCTGACCGCACGTGCATGCACGAGTTTGTGGCGCAGGGCATCATCGAAGAGGCACCCGACATTCACACCATGGACATTGCCAAACGGTTGATGGACTACGGCATCCACCCACCAACCGTCTACTTCCCACTCATCGTGCGCGAAGCATTGATGATCGAGCCGACCGAAACCGAGAGCAAAGAAACGCTGGATGCCTTTGTCAACACCCTGCTCGAAATCAAGCAGGAGGCCATCGAAGCGCCCACGCTGCTGAAGGAAGCGCCGCACCGCGCGCCCATAGGCCGCCTGGACGAAGTACGTGCCGCACGCGAGCCGAAGCTGTGCGACAGTGCCGTATTCAACAGCCGCCACGGCTGATCTTGAAACAAGAGGTAATGTGATGTCCGATTTGTGTACACGTGCCCTGACGTTCGCACGTGCCAACCAGGCCCGCTTCCTGGAGAATTACAAAACCTTCTTGCGCATTCCGTCCGTCTCGACCGATCCCGAACACGCGGCGGATGTGCAGCGCGCAGCAACCTGGGTGGCCGATCAGCTCGTCGCCCTGGGGGCCGACCACGTGCAGATTATCCCCACGCCCCGGCACCCCGTGGTTTATGGTGACATCCTAAACGCCGGCCCCTCCGCACCGACCATCCTGGTATACGGGCACTACGACGTCCAGCCGGTCGATCCGCTGGCACTGTGGGAAAGCGCACCGTTCGATCCGGTCGAACGCGATGACTACATCCATGCACGTGGCGCGTCCGACATGAAGGGCCAGGTCACGGCGACACTCAACGCCATCGAGGCGCTGCAGCGCAGTGGTGGCATGCCGGTCAACGTCAAGTTCATGATCGAAGGCGAAGAAGAGATCGGCTCACCGAGCATGGAAGGTTTCCTGGCCGAGCACCGCGCACTGCTGGCCAGTGACTTCTCGGTCAATCCCGATGCCGGTGGCCTGATCGGTGACATTCCCACCATCGGTTATGCGCTGCGTGGCCTGTGCTACTACGACCTGCGTGTCTACGGTCCCGGCCGCGATCTGCATTCGGGTGGCTACGGTGGGGTCGTCCATAACCCGGCGCAGGTGCTGTGTGACCTGATTGCGGGCATGCACGATGCGGACGGACGCGTCACACTGCCCGGTTTCTACGACACGGTACGTCCGCTGGACGAGACCGAACGCAGCGACCTGGCGCGGCTGCCCTACACCGATGCCTTCTTCGAAGCGCAGGCCGGTGTCACACAGCTGTGGGGTGAAACGGGCTACAGTGCGGTCGAACGAATCGGTGCGCGGCCCACGCTGGAGGTCAACGGCTTGCTGTCGGGCTACACCGGCCAGGGGTCGAAGACGGTGCTGCCGGCGTGGGCCATGGCCAAAATCTCGATGCGCCTGGTGCCCGATCAACGGCCGGCCGAAGTCAGGCAGCAGTTCGTCCGCTACCTGGAGACCCATGCACCATCCACGGTCCGCTGGGAGATCGAAGACCATACCTCGGCCGATCCGGTGATCACCGACCGCCACATGCCTGCCGTCAAGGCGCTGTACCGTGCGCTCGCCGACACGTGGGGGGTGGAGCCGATCTTCGTGCGCGGGGGTGGTTCGGTGCCGGTCGTGGCCCAACTGCGCGAGTACCTGGGCGTCGATTCCCTGCTCACCGGCTTCGCCCAGCCCGGCGACCGCATTCATTCGCCGAACGAACGCATGCACCTGCCAACCTGGTATCGTGGGATCGAGGCGATGATTCGGTTTTTGGGGGAGTAGGGAGTAGGGAGTAGGGAGTACGGAGTAGGGAGTAGGGAGTAGGGAGTACGGAGTAGGGAGTAGGTTCTACTCCTTCAACTCCTCGCATAAAAAACAAGAATTTTAGCCTTC
>CAZXQZ010000102.1:0-16450 GCA_964642445.1 uncultured Anaerolineae bacterium | reverse complement strand
GTCCACATCGCCGTCGTGGTCCACGTCACAGGCGGGGTCGTAGGCCGCGCCGGCGGTACAGGGGCCGGCGAGCTGCGCGAGAGATGCCAACTTTTCCGCAAAGTTGGCATCTCTGGACGGCGCCGCAGCAGCCGCGGGAGTCACGGCTGCCAGGGTCAATAGGATCAGCAGGGTCAGAAATCGTCGCGGTGTCATCAGGTGTCGTCCTTTCCTCGGTAGCATGGCTGGCAGTCCCCGGCAGGGCTGCCAGTCTCGTGACCGACAAAGTGATCACCATTGCGTTCTGCCGGTCTCAGATGATGAAGGACCGCCAATAATCGCCGGTTGAGCAGACCCTCTGCGCGGCAGGGGATCTCTATTCAGCAGGCGGGGAGGGACGGTCGAAGCTGGCGTTGCGCTGGTAGTCCAGGCCCATCTCCTCCGGCTGGCCGTAGCCCTGGGGATAGAGGTAGGCGCCCTGCTCGCCGGCCGGCTTATCCACCTCGGCCTGAATGGCGTGGTCGCGCAGGTAGGGGTCGTTGCGCACGGCCGTCACCTCCCAGGAGACCTCCATTCCAGGCGCGCCCCCGGCGATCTCGAAACTGTTGCTCTCGATCTTGCGGGCGACGTACAGGTTGGGCATCGGCACGCCGATGGCGGTGAGTTGGTAGCGGAAGACGCCACTGTTGAGAGCAGAGAAGTACTCCGGCAGCGTCACGAGGGCTGTGCCGTCGGCGTCCAGGGTGACCACGCCGTTGTAGACGTTCTGCACCTCAGGAGATTCCTGGGCAAAGTGGTAGAGATAGCGGTTGGCCGGGTCCAGGGGGTGGTCGATCTGGAAAGCTTTGCTGCCTCCAACGCTGAAGTTGCCAAGGACCGTCACTCTGCCATCGAAGTAGCCAGCGTAGCCAGAGGCGCTGGCAGTGCGGCCATACACGCCGTAGTTTGTCCCGCTGTTGGCGGAGGCGTAGCCGTACAGGCCGCGGCCACTGGCGCTGGCGCTGCGGCCATCCACACCAGCGAATCCGGTGTCAGTTCTGGCCCAGATACTCGTGTCATCGGGCGCATACACCTGAATGCCCCGACCGCCTGCGAGGTTTTCGACATAGACGACATCCGTGCCATAGCCTTCGAACATGCCGCCATAGCCGTCGGTGCTATTGCTCAGGCCATGTACGCCTCGGGTGGCGCCGCTGCTTGAAGCGGTGAAACCATATACGCCGGTGCCGGTGGCGCTGTCGCTCTTACCATACATCCCAAAGGTGTTGCCGCTGGCGGCGCTGGTGTAGCCGTACACACCGCGACCATCTGTGCTGTCGCTCTCACCATACACACCGTTGTTGACACCGGTCGTGGCGTGTACGGACCCGAGAACTCCGTTACCCCCTGGGGTGACGTTCACGCCGGTAACTCCATTTGCGGCACCGCTGGTGGCGCTGGCATAGCCGTACACGCCGTGACCAGTTGGGCTGTCGGTCTTGCCGACCGTGCCCCAGGTAAGGCCGCTGCTGGCAGAGGCGTAGCCGTACACACCGACTCCTGCGGTGCTGGCGCTCTCGCCGACCACGGCGTAGGCAGGGCCAGTGCTGGCGCTGGTGTAACCGTACACGCCGCGGCCAGAGGAACTGGCGCTCATGCCATACAGGACCTTGACTGAACCGCTGCTGGCCGTATTCTCGACGTGCAGGCCATGTTCGGGTGCGGACCCCGTCCACGTCTCGCCGAAATGGGTGTGGCCCGAGGTGTATGTTCCGCTGGAGTTCCAGCGGCCGGCCGTGCGCTGAATGTCGAAGATATCGATGTCGCCGTCCTGGTCCACGTCGCAGCCCGAGGCATAGCCCGTCCCTGCCAGGCAGACGCCCACCTCGGGGCTTTCGGGTGGCTCCTGCGCCGCGGCAGCCCCGGCCAGGGCCAGCAGGGCCAGTAGCAAGGCCAGTGCAATCATCTTGCGGGTGGTCATGGCAATCCTCCTGAAATGATCGTGGTAGCAGAGGCGGCGCAAGAGCGCCGTGGTTATCCGGTGTCCTGGAGATCCATGAAGACCCCATGAGCACAGGATTTCTCGGGCATCTCATTCGCCAACAAACAGCCGGCGCGGGTTTTCCACCAGTAGCGCTTCGACCTGCGCCTCGCTGATGCCGTTGGCGCGCAGGGCCGGGAGGTGATAGGTGAAGATACCGGACAAATGCCAGTTGGGCAGCAGTTGCCGGATGGGAGGCGGCACAGGCAATGGACGGCCGAGCCAGTGCATGACGTAGTCGTGGGACAACATGATCTGACTGCCACAACCGCTTCGCAACAGCCCGGTCAAGACGTCAACCCGCGTGGCATCCATTGGCATACCCAGCATGCGCTGGATGCCACAACTGTCGAAGGCGATCTTGACGCCATGGTCCATCGTAGCCTGGTGGTACTGGGGATCGGTGCTGCCGTCCATGTGACCGATCTGGATCTTCTTGGGATCTGCGCCCAAGGCTATCAGTAGTTCGGCCTGTTCCGGCCCCATGGTGCCCTCAGTCGTGTGCGTGATGATCGGCACACCGGTTTCCTGCTGGGCGCGGGCGCCGGCCCGAAAGAACAGCCGCTCATAATCGGTGATGGTGTGCTTGCTGGACCCCAACTTGATCACACCGGCGCGCACCCGCGTGTTGCCGATGCCGACCATGATCTCGCGGACCAGCATTTCGTAGATCTCCTCTTCGACGGGGAAGCCGAGGGCCTGGCGGAAGTTGAAGTAATGCGGCGCGCCCTGACCTTCGTAGTAGTAACCTGTGGAACAGACGATGTTGAGTTCAGCGCGTTCCGATAGCTCCCGAAGGAACAGGGGATCTCGCCCGCATTCGTTGGGGGTCGCGTCAACGATTGTCCTGATCCCGTGGCTTTTGGCCATGTTGCAGGCTGCCAGGCACCTTTCCATGGCTACATCGTGATCAAAGGCGCCCACTGTGATGTCGCCCGTGTAGCCAGGATAGGCAAACAGCACGTGCTCGTGGATTAGGGCAGGCCCCAGTTCCTCAGGCAGAATCGGACCCGTGACGGTGTTTATGCCGGATAGCATGACTTGTCCTCCTGTTCGTGCGGCCGCAGGGAACTCTTGAGACCGCGTCATTTGGTTCCTGGGTTGCGGCAGCCCTGACGAGAACTAGCAGGCCCGCCAGGTCCGCAGGGCCAGCGCGCCCAACCGTCGCTGGACAGCTGGACAGGATGTCGGGTGGTCGTCATGACGAATCGTTCTTGTCGGATGTGGAGTTTCCGGGGCGTGCAAGCTGAGCAAGCATCAGCCGCAGCAGCGCGTCCACACCCTGGAAGCGTCACGTCTGGCCGGTCTGCACCGACTCCATCTCGCCTTGCCAGGCTGTCTCCCCGCCGGACGCAGCCTGGGGCTCACACCACAAGCGCACGATGAACGAGGCGTAGCGCAGGTCAGCCATCGCCTCGGCCGCCAAACATGCGCTGCAGGACGGCCGGCAACGGTGTCAGTGTGACGCCAAACTGCGCCGGCCGGTCGCCCATGTCGATAAAGACCTCGTAGGTCTCCCACGCGGACAACATGTTGCCGGCGAGGGGAGGCAGCAGGGGCACCTCGCTGCCCAACGGCGCGTAGTTGACCGGCAGCGCCTGCCCCATGGCCGCACCGGCCGCATCCACCACCTGGCGCCACGAGTAGGATGGCCCGCCGATCTCGATGCGGGCGTTCTCCGCCAACGGGTTCTCCACTGCAGCCACGGCGAACGCGGCCACGTCGGCCTCGGAGGTGTGCGCATGCCGGTGATTGGCATCTCCCACCAGCGTCACCGGCGCGCCCGCCTGCAGCGGAATGCCGATCACCATCCCCGCCCACACCTCGGTGAAGATGTTTGGCAGCAGCACAGTCCAGGTCATGCCGCTGTCCATCAGAGCCTGTTCACAGGTGGCCTTGAACTGGAACAGCGGTACCGGATGTCCTACGGCGCTGCCATAGGCCGAGGTGTAGATGAAGTGGCGCACCCCGGCCTGAGCGGCCGCAGCGATCAGGCTGAGCGTGCCATTCAGGTCCACCGCCTCCAGGTCGCCGTCGCGCTTGGTGGCCGTCGCCGTCGTGATGACAGTATCCACGCCGGCGCAGGCCGCGTCCAGCGAGGCGCGGTCGGCGAGATCGCCGCTGACCGGCTGCGCGCCGGCGGCGATCAGCGATGCGGCCGAGGTGGCCATCCCCATGGCCGCCATCTCGGTGGAAGGGGACGGATCCCGCACCAGGATGCGCACCGCCTTGCCCTTTGCCAGCAGATCGCGCGCGATGCGACCGCCTAACGTGCCTGTTGCGCCAACTACGAGAATCATGGTTTACCTCCGTCTTGCGTGATGAATTGTCTCAGCGCCGGCAGTTCATCCGGCTCATCTGGTCTCAGTTCGACAAAGTTGTGTTCGATCAGGCAGCCTGCTCCTGCGTACCGGGAGGGGCGGGCGGGTCGCCGGCGAGCTGCGCGGCTAGCAGGGGTAGCAGCGGCTCCAATCCCTGGAACTGCCAGGCGCGGCCGGTCTGGATGGACTCCAACTCGCCCATCCAGGCCGGCGCCTGTTCAGCGGCGACGTCACTGGCCGGCTCACGCCACATGCGGACTATGAAAGACGCGTAGAGCGCAGATTCGGCCATCTTGCCGTCATCAGCCTCCAGGCCGGATCGGCTGCGGCACGATGGACGACGGCCCCCACAGCTCGGTGGTCACATCGGTGGCAAGGGTATGCACTTCGGCGATCACCTGCTGCACGGCGTCGTGGCCGTACCAGGCCACCCAGGCCGCCATGTCGGCGAACTCGTAGGTCACGACCACCTCGGCCGACCCGCTGGCCGGCCGGTAGCCGCGAAACTCGGTCACGCCGCCGGCCGCCAACGTGCGCTGGATCGCGCCTTTGGCCCAGCTTGCATAGGCCTCCGTCTTGTCGGGGTGGATGTTCCACTTGAAGAGGTAAAGCACCATAGCCTGTTATTCCTTTCTGACAGGTTCGCCAGAACGCCTCGGCGCCCTGACACGCTAATGGAAGTGGCCCTGACCCTGCAGCTCCGAGTGCACGAACAGCTCCAGGAATCCGCCCGGGTTTGGCACAAACTCGGTCGCAATCGTCGCCTGCCCCTGGCCGCGCAGGCCAGCATAGACCCCCGTGGCGGATAGAATAGTCCAGTCGCCCTCGGCGGTGATGGTCGAGCACAGAGGCGGCAGCGGGTCCGGCAACGGCGGCCCCTCCTCGATCCGGACCACCTGCATGCGGACGGTGATGGTGTCGTCGGGCGTTGGGCCGGTCAACACCGACGTGGTGTGGATCGTCTTCCAGCAGTTGCCGAAGCCGCCGACGACGTAGGTTTCGTAGATGTCGCCGTCGCCGGAGAGCAGCCCCCCGGATGACCAATCGCCCAAGCCTACTGAGGTGGGGATGGGGGAGTAAGTCACATCGAACGTGAAGCTCAGATCCTGCGGCGGCGAGGCGCTAGCCGGCAGGGCAAAGCTGCAGAGCAGCAACAGCAACGTGCAGAGCACGACGGCACGGTGGAGCCGGGATTTTCTCCCGCTGGTGATGTGGAACATGGTTTCCTCCTGTGAAATGGTGTGCGATACGAGAGTGACCCGGTGCCACTCCCGTGGGTTGTATCTATGTTACTTACGGTCTACAAAAGACCCACGGTGTGCTGAGAATCGTCTCACTGCCGGGTCTGCTGGTATTAAACCACAAAACGCGCCGCAATGGGTATCGGAAAGCGATACAAAATGGGCCATGTTTCGGCGGGTACGCAAAGTTGCCAACTTTTCAAAAGTTGGCAACTTTGCAATATACGATCTCTTTACGATCGTTTTGTACACTACGGGAGAAGTGCACCAACCCTCGCACCGAAGGAGTACACACATGATTCGTATGGTTTTCACCCCTCGTTGGCGCCTGGCCTGGGCGGCAGTGGCGCTTGGTTTTGGACTGCTGCTCTGGCCAGGGGCGGGTTCTGCGCACGCGGACGCTGGCGACGCAGGGTCCGTTCACGCCCCCGCCAGCCAAACCACCGTGTTCCTGCCCATGATGACCCACCACCGCCTGCCGACCACCGACGATCTGATCGAACAGGCGCGCCAGCGTGGGGACATCAACGCCGAAACCGCCTTGATCTACCGGGTGTTCGCCGTGTTTGGTGATACGCGCCTGCCCGACCGGCTGCGCGGCGACGACAGTGGCGTCATGGACTCCGACGCCGTGGCCGAGGCGACACAGCGCTTCGAGACGCTGACACCGGCCACGCGCCAGACCCTGGTGTCCTTCCTGGTTCCACCGGTATACGCCGGCAGCTGGTACGACCAGCGCATCCACGGGACGGCGGGGACGGCGGTCGACGCCGGACCGGCCGATCACATCAGCGACCGCTGCAATGAGATCGCCCAAGGCGGGCTGATTCCTCTGCAAACCGATCATTTTGTGGTCTGGTTTCCGCCCAACGACAATGCCTATTGGCAGCGCGCGCTGTCGATCAGCGACAGCCTGGAGACGCGCATCCGTCCCATTTTGACCGACCTGCTGCGAACGCCGTTGAGCGACACGGGCCTGGGCTGCAATCCCAGCAATGGCCGTTGGGATGTTTACCTGGTGGATAACGCCGTTCCCGGTCATGCGAGCGCCCTGGCGCTGGTCAGCACCTATCCCGGCAAGGGCTGCAAAGCCGCACCCACCTACATGCTGGTGCTCAGGCAAGGCTCGTCCGAGACGAATACCGTTGCACATGAATTCATGCACATGATTCAATACGCCTACAACCCGGCGGCCGGCTGTTACGATTCGTGGTGGTTCGAGGCAACGGCCAACTGGGCGGTTGACTACTTCGAGCGCATGGACGGCCAGCCCGACGCACAGACCGAACACCGCTATGCCAAATCGTACCTGGAATCGGCCTGGCGTTGGCTGGACGACACCACCGGCATCCGCGAGTACGGTGCCTACCTGTGGCCCTTTTACATGACCCAGTACACCGGCACCTATCGCCCCCAACTGCTGGCGCAGATCTTCACCGCCACCGAAAACGCGGCCAACGGCGACCTGTACCAGGTCATCAACGACCGCATCACGGGCGGGTGGGCGCAGCGCTGGCCAGAGTTTGCCCTGCTCAACCTGAACCTGCCGCCCCACAACCGCTATGAGGCCTGGGACAACTTCCAGAAGCGCTGGCGGTCGGACTGGCGTATGGGGGTGTCACAGGTGGCGCTGGTGGGCGATCCCTATTGGGTCTACTATCCCGCTGACAGTTCTGCCGGCGATCCGCTCACCGTGCCCGACCTGGGCATCTACTACGAGGAGATCACGATCGCCGGCGACGTGCGCATGTGGGCGTTCGAGAACACCTTCTACAATATGCCCCACATGCGCGTGCAGGCGCTGCTCCGCCGTGCCGGGCAGGGCTGGCAAGGGCCGGAAGACTGGTCGCAGCGCAAGTGGAGCCTGTTCTGCCAGGACGACCCGGCGGAGCGGGTGCTGAGCGTGCTCTTGATCTTCAGCAACAGTAACTGGCAGCGACGTAACGACCGCATCGCACCCAACGGCGACCTGCGCCTGGTGAGCAGCGATCTACCCTGCGCCGGTTGGCAGGGCACCAGCAACTGGCAGATGGTGGGAAGCTCATGGACTGCGGAGAGTCGGGTTGACTACACCCTGCGCGGCGAGGCGACGCCGACTTTCGCCGTCACAGGACGCACCCTGAGCGGCAACCAGGTGGAGCTGCAGTACCAGCCGACCGCCGGCAGCGGCACCTGGCTGACGACCTTTACCGCACTGAATCTGCAGACCGGGCAAACGACCAGCTGTACGCGCACGGGCGGCGGCGCGCTCAGCGCCAGCCTGGGCACTTTACGGATCATCGAGGACTTGAGTGGCGAGACGATGCACAGGCAGTTCTACGCCGCAGGTCTCATCCCGGCGCCTGACCGCTGTGAGGTTTTCACCAGCTGGACGCACATCCCCTGGCTGCAGACCGACCTGCGCAACTCCGACCTGCGCCCCTGGCCGGCTTCGGCGCCGCACGGCCGGCTGCAGGGCAGTGACAGCCTGACGCAGACCAGCAGCAACTCGACCAGCACGACGACCTCGACGTGGAATCTGACGGGGGTGACGGTGCCGTAGTGGGTCACCTGCCACGACTGCAGCCAACGATCGAGTAGTACGAGTACGAGTAGGAGTACGAGTACGAATACGAATGCGGTCCTACTCGTACTCGTACTCGATCATTGCCGGTGCCTTTTTGATCGAATTTGGCGGTAGCGGTTGCACAGTTGCCATCTTTTCAAAAAGATGGCAACTGTGCAACCGCTACCACCAAATTCGATCAAAAAGCACGGGAAGTTATTCTTTTACGAGCCCTCAGCGTCTGAATCGATGGCCGCCGGCGGTTCGGCGCGGCGCACGAAGGTTTTGAGGCGTCGTTCGAGCTCACGTCGTGTCAGCAGGACGCGGCGGCTGCACCCCAGGCAGCGAATGCCGATATCCGCCCCCAGCCGCACGACTTCCCACTCATAACTGCCGCAGGGGTGGGCTTTGCGCAGCCGAATCACGTCACCCAGTTGGAATTCGATCGGCATGGTGTCCTCGACGTCCTCCAGACTCGCGCCCGCGCCATGGCTGGCACGCGCATTGCCCGCCGATTATAGCACATCGCAACCAAAATACCCTTGCCGCGGGCGCGTTCTTGCGCTATAATTCAGGCAGTGGCAGGTGACTGCAGCCTGCCCGGAGACGATCATGCGCACAATCATGCGATGGGCCGCCATCACCCTCGGTTTGTTGTGGTTCTTGCCAGCACTGCTGGCCTGGCCGCCAGCACTGCACGCGCAGGAAACGCCCGCCGAAGTCGTTGTGCTGCGCTTCGAGGGGCCGGTGACGCCGATCCTGTTGCGCTACATCGAGCGCGGGGTGGCGGTGGCACAGGAGACCGGTGCCGAAGCGGTGGTCCTGGAGCTGGACACACCGGGTGGCAGCGTCGATTTGACCCAAACGATCATCCAACGCCTGCTGCAGGCGCCTGTCCCCGTGGTGGTGTATGTGGCGCCAGCGGGTGCACACGCTGGCTCGGCCGGCACGTTCATCACCCTGGCCGGCCACGTTGCCGCGATGGCGCCCGGCAGCAGTATCGGTGCTGCCAGCCCGGTGGGCGGGGGTGGCGAAGACCTGCCGGAAACGATCAAGGCCAAGCTGATCAACATCCTGACCGCCGACGTCGAAAACCTGGCCGCACGGCGCGGTGATGCAGCCGTGACCTTTGCGCGTGAAGCGGTCGAAAAGGCGCGTGCCGCCACCGCCGACGAGGCGATGGAGATTGGCGTGATCGATTTTGTAGCGCCCAACCTGCCAGACCTGCTGCGGCAGATGGATGGCTTCGAAGTGGTGGTGAACGATGTGACGCAGGTGCTGCACACGGCCGGTGCCACCCTCAACGAACAGCGGCTGGGTCTGCTCGACGACTTTCTCAACGTCATCACCAACCCCGCGATTGCCGCTATCTTGCTGACGTTGGGCCTCAATGCACTGCTGCTGGAGCTGTCGAGCCCCGGTGGCTACCTGGCGGGCATTGCCGGTGCCGTGCTGCTGCTGCTCGCTTTTTACGCCCTGGGCACGCTGGATGCGAACTGGACCGGCCTGGGCTTTGTGGTCCTGGCCTTTGTGCTGTTTGTTCTCGACATCAAAGCCCCCACGCATGGCGCACTCACCGCCGGCGGCATTGTGTCGTTTGTTGTAGGAGCTGCGATCTTGTTCAACGTACCATTTGTCGAAATACCGTGGGGAACGATCATTACGCTGGCGCTTCTCACGGCGGCGTTTTTTGTCTTTGCCATCGCCAAGGGGCTGCAGGCGCAGCAGCGCCAGCCCACGACCGGCCTGGAGGGCATGCTGGGCGACGTCGGTGAGGCGCGCACGACCCTCGAACCGCGCGGGCGGGTGTTCGTCAACGGCGAGCTGTGGGAGGCCGAGTCGTTGGATGGCGAACTGCCGGCCGGCACCGAGGTTAACATCGTTGGCCACAGCGGCATGCGCCTGCACGTGCGGCGTCACGCTGCGGGCGGTTCTGCGGCCTGAACGTCACATCATCAGCACTGAGGAGCGTTCCTATCGTAACCTTCACCGTCAGCCAGCTGGTCAATCAAATCCGCAACTCGCTGCGTGCCGAAGAAGAGCTGCAGGACCTGTGGCTCGAAGGCGAGATCTCACAGTTCACCCAGGCGACCTCGGGCCACTGCTACTTCAAGCTCAAAGACGGCGGGGCCAGTCTCGACTGTGTGATGTGGCGCGCCCAGGCCGCCTTTTTGCGCAAGCTGCCCAACCATGGTGACCAGGTCCTGGTTCACGGCAAGGTCGACGTATTTCCCCAGCAGGGCAAACTGCAGCTGTACGTCGATCTCCTGCAGCCGTCGGGCCTGGGTCAGCTCAACCTGGCGTTCGAAGCGCTGAAACAACGCCTGGCCGCCGAAGGGCTGTTCGATGCCGCACGCAAGCGGGCCTTACCCTCACGCCCGCAGCGCATCGGTGTGGTGACGTCGGCCGACGCAGCCGCGCTGCGCGATATCCTGCGCACTCTCAAGGCCCGTTACCCCCTGGTCGACGTTGTGCTGGCCTCGTGCCTGGTGCAGGGGCCTGAAGCGCCTGCCCAGATCGAGAGCGCAATCCAGGCCATCAACCGCTGGGCGGTGGCGGTGGAGCCCGTCGACGTGCTGATCGTGGCGCGCGGCGGTGGTTCGCTGGAGGAGCTGGCGGCCTTCAACGACGAGCGTGTGGCGCGGGCCCTGGCCGCCAGTCAGATTCCCACGATCGCCGGTGTCGGCCATGAGACCGATTTTACGATTGCCGATTTTGTGGCCGATCTGCGCGCACCCACACCGACCGCCGCGGCCACGCTGGCGGTGCCCGACCAACGCGAGCTGCACGATCAACTCGAAGGCGCGCGGCGCTTCCTGGTGGACCGTGCCCTGGGACAGCTGCGCAGTGCGCGGCGCGAAGTGCAGGCCCACCAGCGCTTACTTGCTCGCGTATCACCCCAGGCGGTCGTGGCCACGCACCGGCAGCGCATCGACGAGCTGACCTGGCGGGCCAATGTCCGGTTGCGGGCGCGCCTGGATGTGCTGCACGAACGGGTGGCAGCGCAAGAGAACCGCATGCAGGCGCTCAACCCGCGGCACGTCCTGGCCCGCGGTTATGCAATCGTGCAGCAGGCGGCGAGCGGTGGCGTGGTGACGCGGATCGATCAAGTCACAGCCGGCAATCGTCTGCAAGTGACGGTGGCCGATGGCACATTTGCCGTGGAGGTAACAACCGATGAACTTTGAACAGGCCTTCCAGCGCCTGGATGAGATCGTACAGCGTTTGGAACAGGGTGATCTGGCGTTGGAGGAGTCTCTGTCCCTCTATGAAGAAGGCATGATGCTGGCTGCACAGTGCAACGAATGGCTCGACAAGGCAGAGTTGCGCGTCCGCCAGCTGGTGCCGGCCCCGTTTGGTGGCGAGGCCAACAGCGGCCTGCGCCCCACCGACTTCAACGGTTGGGAAGATCGGACCGAATAATTACCGGCGGTGTTGACGAATCAACACCGCCGGTCGTGGACACAATCACCGACGCGCATCGAGGCGTCGGGTCACCTGGCCATGGCGGCTGTTATGCCCAGCGCACCAGGCCCAGCTCATGTTTGTTGAAGAGGTCGGCATTGACCGGCAGCACACGTACGCCGTAACGCAGCTGGCCGCTCGCAGCCGGTGTGAACTCACCCCGGTACCGGTAGGTGCCGTTGCTCAGCTGCTGCACCCGAACCATCGGAATGTCCCACGAGGGTGCGTCTTCGCCTTCGCCATACCGGAAGACGATCTCCACCGCGACGTCATCCGGTGTCAAAGCACCCAGGCGGACATCGGCCTCGACGACGACGTGATCGCCGACGGTGACCTGGCCCTCTTGGGGTCCGCGCGCTTCCACGTACAGCTGTGGCCAGTTGAAGTGCACCCGATGACGCCATTCCGCCAGCCCACGGGCGCGTGCAAAGTGGTTGGCAGCCAGCGCCGCCGCGTGACGGGCCGCCGGCATGTACATGACTTCGGTGTATTCCTTCACCATGCGTGCCATGCTGAACAACCAGGCTGTACTTTGGATCGACGCACGCACCGTACGCAGCCAGCCGTGCGGGATGCCGTCTTCGTCACGCCCGTAATAGAGTGGGACGACCTCTTCTTCGAGGGTGTTGTAGAGGGAAAGGGCGTCGGCTTCGTCCTGGGTGGCCTCGTCCTTGTAGGCACGCTCCTCGCCGATGGCCCAGCCGTTGCGTCGGTTGTACCCTTCGACCCACCAGCCGTCCAGTACACTCAAGTTCGGGGCGCCATTGAGGGCAGCTTTTTGCCCGCTGGTCCCGCTGGCCTCCCGCGGCCGTCGTGGGTTGTTCAGCCAAACATCCACACCCTGCACCAGGTAACGTGCAACGTTCATGTCGTAGTCTTCGATGAACATGACGTGGCTGTCGAACTCGGATGTCTGGGCAATGCGCGTCACCTGGGCGATCAGGTCCTTGCCTGGCTCGTCGGCCGGGTGCGACTTGCCCGAGAAAATCAGCATCACGGGCCGGTTTGGGTCACCCAGGAGGCGGTGGATCCGCTGCACGTCACGGAAGATGAGGGTGGCGCGTTTGTAGGTGGCAAAACGACGGGCAAAGCCGATGACCAGCGCGTCCTGGTTGAAGAAGTGCGCCACCTGTTTGATGCGTGCCGGCCCTTCACCCATCCGAAAGGCGCGCTCCTGGGCACGTGCCGCCATGAAACGAAACAGGCGTGATTTGCCCGCCTGCAGTGCATCCCACAGCGCCTCATCCGGAATCTCGCTGACGGCATCCCAGGTGTGCGGATCGTCTACCTCCTCTTGCCAGTTGGCCGGCAGGTATTTGTCGAACAACGCACGCAGCGAGGGCGACAACCAGGTCTCGGTATGCACGCCGTTGGTGATGTGGGTGATCGGCACTTCACTTTCCGGTGTGCCCGGCCACATCCAGTTCCACATGGCGCGTGACACCTCACCGTGCAGCTTGCTGACCCCGTTGTAGATACCGGCCGTGCGCAGTGCCAGCACGGTCATGCTGAACGTGGGGCCCCAGTTCTGGTCCTGGCGCGCAAACTGCAGGAACGAGTCACGATTGAGACCCAACTGGCCCCAATAACGCCCAAAAAACTTGTCCATCAGATCGAAGCCAAACACGTCATGCCCGGCTGGCACCGGCGTGTGGGTTGTGAACGCGGTGCTGGCACGTGTCACTTCCAGCGCCTGCTGGAAGGTCAAACCCTGCTGCACGAGTTCGCGGATGCGCTCCAGGCCCAGGAAGGCGGCGTGACCCTCGTTCATATGCCAGACGGCCGGGTCATACCCCAAGGCGCGCACGGCGCGCACGCCGCCGATGCCCAGGACGATCTCCTGCGAGATGCGAATCTCCTGGTCGCCACCGTAGAGGCGCGCCGACAGTTCGCGATCCTTCGGGTCATTCAGCGGCACGTCGGTATCCATCAGATAGAGCGGGATGCGTCCGACCTGGATCTTCCACACCTTGGCAAACACCGCGCGACCCGGCAGATCGACCTTGACCAACACTTCCTCGCCCGCCGGATTACGTGCCGGTGTCGCCGGTACTTCATCGAACGACAGCTTGTTGTAGATCGCTTCCTGACGGCCATCACTGTTGATACGTTGGGTGAAATAACCCTGCGGATACAGGAAGCCCACCCCGATGAAGGGCAGGCCGAGGTCGCTGGCGGCCTTGCAGTGATCGCCCGACAGTACACCCAGGCCGCCCGAGTAGATGGGCAGGGCCTCGTGCAACCCAAATTCCGCCGAAAAATAGGCAATCGACTTGTCCAGTTGATCGGGATGGGCACGGGCGAACCAGGTGGCGCGGGGATTCATGTAGGCATCGAAGTCGGCCATCACCGCATCGTACTGGGCCGCCAGCGTGTCATCGGCGGCGGCCTCGTTCAGGCGTTCCTGGTTGACCTCGCGCAGGAATTTGACCGGGTTGTGCGACACGTTGTTCCACAGCGCCTCGTCCACTGCGGCAAACAGTGCCTGTGCCGCCGGGTTCCAGCTCCACCACAGGTTGTACGCCAGCTCGTGCAGCCGGCTCATGCGCTCCGGTACTTGAGGAAAAACGGATAAAGTTCCGAGAATATTCACAGAATGACTCCTTTATAACATAACCATCGTTGAATCGGCCACGCTCTCGATCAACGATCCTCGATAAGTGTAGGCACGATGGCGCCAGTTGTCAAACTCGGTCAGACATGCGAAGTCTGCTCGTGGGGCACCCCAACCCGGAGCGGCGATTATCGTTTTTTGCCTGCTTATGGTAAAATGAGCCGATGAAAAGCGAAACCTTACCGAAACTTGGTGTTATCGACAGTATCTCGACGGGGTTTCGCGTCCTGGGTCGTTACCCCTGGTTGGTCCTTATCCCTATCCTGCTCGATCTGGCCCTGTGGCTAGGGCCGCGGTTTTCGCTGCGGCCCCTGGTGCCGGCGGTGCTGGCGCTGCTGCAGCTGCCGCCCGATGCATCGTTACCAGTCGATTATGCCACCATGATGGCGAACAGCCAGGACATGCTCACCCAGGTGGGCGAGAGCTTCAACCTGGGCACGGTGCTGGCCAATACGCTGCTCGGCGTGCCGAGTGTGGCTGCCAGCCTGGGTGACCTGCCCGCGTTGACCGGCCTGGGAGGACGCGTGGAGCTAAACACGGTGGCTGCGGCGCTGGGCTGGGCCGTGCTGCTGGGCACCATCGGCATCCTGTTGGGCGCGTTATACCTGGTGCTGATTGCCCAGGTTCTGCGGACCGGTAGACTGGCCGGCCCCAGTTTCTTCACCAGTTATGCGCGAGCTGCGGCGCGCCTGTTCGGCGTGGCACTGCTGGTGATCCTGATGATCTTGCTGCTGAGTCTGCCCATGGCCTTCATGACCGGGCTGTTGACGCTGTTTGGCGGTGGCTTTGGCACCGTGATGGCGCTGATGTTGATCGTCGTGGCCGGTTGGTGGGTACGGCTTGCGCTGACCTTCACGGTAGAAGCGATCGTCCTGGACGATGTGGGGATTCGTAATGCGGTCTTGCGCAGCATCAATGTGGCGCTGCGCAATTTCTGGAGTACGGCCGGCCTGATCATTCTCATCAGCCTGATCAGCACGGGCTTTGGCCTGGTATGGGCACGGTTGATCACCCTGCCGTTTGGCATACCGCTGAGCATTCTGCTCAACGCCGTGATCGGTACCGGCCTGATAATCAGTCCTTTTCTGTTCTATCATAATCGCTATCGACTGCTGGTGGCCGCGGTATCGCCGCCGCCACCTCCGGACAGCGTCGCGTAGTGGAGGCTATTGTGGCGAAACCGAACGAAATCAATGGCAATCGCGAACAATCGATTTACGATGCCAGTGCGATTCAGGTCCTGGAAGGCCTGGAGGCGGTGCGCCGCCGGCCTGGCATGTACATCGGCGGCACTGACGCCAAAGCACTGCACCACATGGTGTCCGAAGTGGTCGATAACTCGGTCGACGAGGCGATGGCCGGCGTCTGTGATCACATCGAAATCACGATCCATCCCAACGAGAGTGTCACCGTCACCGACAACGGCCGCGGGATTCCGGTCGACATCCAGCCCCAGCTCGGTCTGCCTGCCGTGACCGTTGTGCTGACCAAACTGCACGCTGGCGGTAAGTTCGGCGGTGGCGGTTACAAGGTCTCCGGCGGCTTGCACGGCGTGGGCGTTTCGGCGGTCAATGCCCTTTCCGAATGGCTGGAAGTGCGGGTCAAACGTGGCGGTCAGGTCTATTTTCAGCGCTTCGAGCGTGGCATACCGGTGACCGAACTGGAAGTCATCGCCACGGCACCTGCCGGCGAGACCGGCACAACAGTCACCTTCCTGCGTGATCCTATCATCTTCGAGGTGTTGGAGTACCGTTTCGAAACTCTCCTGCAGCGTTTTCGTGAGATGGCGTTCCTTAACCGTGGTTTGACCATCACGTTCAAGGATGAACGCAATACGCTCAATGAAAGACAGGAGCAGATTGCCTACCCGCACGCCACTACTTTCTACTTCGAAGGCGGTGTCAGCAGCTTCGTGCGCTATCTCAACAAAAACCGTGTCGTCCTGCACGATCCGATTTATGCCCAGAAAGAGATCGAAGGCACCCAGGTCGAAGTGGCGGTGCAGTATACGGACGGCTACAACGACTCCGTCTACGCCTTCGCCAATACCATCAACACCCCCGATGGCGGCACGCACCTGACCGGTCTGCGTTCGGCGCTGACGCGTACGTTGAACGACTATGCGCGTAAATCCGGATTCCTCAAGGACAACGATGCCAGCTTCAGCGGCGACGACACGCGCGAAGGCCTCACGGCGATCGTCAGCGTCAAGCTGCCCGATCCGCAGTTCGAGAGCCAGACCAAGGTCAAGCTGCTCAACGCCGA